>QWQJ01000064.1 GCA_003670865.1 Planctomycetota bacterium
AGCTTTCCCTCCAGATGCAGGCCCGAGGCCACCACCAGATCGGCCCGCGACAAGCGATCGGTATCGCGGGGCGTGGCTTTATAGGAATGGGGGTCGATGCCGGGGCCCATCAGGCTATCGACGGTGATCCGCTCACCGCCCACCTGCCGAACAAGGTCGGCTACAACAGTTGTCGTAGCAACAACAACTCGACGAGTCGCCGGTTGGCCAGCCAGAGTTCTCGGGCCGCCGCCCACGAGAGCCACGGCGATTGCCCCTAAGCTCGCAGTCCAGACCGCCAGACACCGCCAGTGACGCCACCCGCTCAAGAGTTTGGATGATTCAAAAAACATTTTTTGAAGGATCAAAAATATACCTCCTCGCCGCCTGCTTCCGCAATTGGAGTTCATGCGGCCGGGAGCCACTGGCATTTCGCCCGAGAAAAGGCCCTCTCTCAGAAAAACTTAGCGGCTCGAACACCGCAGCGTTGCAGAAAACGGAGCGTATTCTTATCGTAAGAGAAGATTCACGGCTTAGGAGCGACCCCCAATGGAATCGAACTACTTCAAGCGATTTCGGATGGATGCCGATGTTCTAACCCCGCGAGAACCCGCCGTGTTGCCGCCGGGTTACCAGTTTGTGGCTTGGAACAAGGCCCTGCTGGATGTGCATGCCCGCACAAAATACCGGGCATTTCGCGGCGAAGTCGACGCCATCGTCTTTCCCTGTCTGGGAAGCCTCGAGGGCTGCCGGCGACTGATGCGAGAAATTCATGCAAAAGAAGGGTTTTTACCCGAAGCTAGCTGGCTGATCGCCTGGGGCCGCAGCCCTGAAGATCTGCAGTGGTGCGGCACGATTCAGGCCGTTCGAGACCGCAGCGGCATTGGCTCAATTCAAAATGTGGGCATTATTCCCGGCCATCGCGGTCAAGGATTAGGCACTTGCCTGATCCAAAAAGCCCTGACTGGATTTGCTCAGCAGGGCATACGGTGGGCCTCTCTAGAAGTGACGGCCGATAATGCCAGTGCCGTACGACTTTATCAGCGACTCGGTTTCCGTCGCAGCAAAACTGTGTACAAATTAGTGGAAGAGCAGCCGGTCTGCATCACTGGTTTTGAAACCGCGCACCTGTCGGCCGGACGAACCACTGCTACAGTCGGTGGTCGCTCCTAGCGCTGCCAGTTTTTTTGGCTGAATTTCTGTCCGACCAACGATTTCGGTTTTTGTGAAGCAGACTCTTTTTTCGACGGTTCTCGACAATGGCATCGTGCTGCTTGGAGAGGCACTGCCCAGCTTGGAATCGGTGGCGATTGCCTTCCACACGCCTGCCGGCGGGATTCACGACGGCCCCAACCGCTGCGGCCTCGCAACGCTCTGCGGAGAAATGATGATCCGCGGCGCGGGCAACCGCAACGGCCGCGCCATCGTTGAGGATCTGGAAGGCTCAGGCGTGCAATGGTCGCAGGCAGTCTCGACCAGCCACGCTAGTTTTTCTGGCGCCATGGTCGCCCGACAACTCAGCGACGCCCTGCCGATCTATGCGGACATCCTTCGCTGCCCGTTGCTGGAAGAAGACCAACTCGAAAATGCTCGACAGATTGTCTTACAAAATCTGGCCGGCACCGACGACGACCCGTCTCATCGAACCATGCTGGCCCTGCGAAAGATCCACTATCCCTCTCCGTGGGGCATGCCCTCTGAGGGACTCACGGCCGAAGTGGCCGGCCTTGGAATCGAAGATGTTCGAGCCTTTGTCAAAAATCATGTCCGTCCCCAGAACACAATCATTGCCATCGCCGGACGAATCGACTGGGATGATTTCGTTGCCAATATCCAACGGCTGTTTGGCGATTGGGATGCCACAGGCCAAGACACAGTGACCACCGGACTACGAGGCGAGCACTTACGCCATGTCTTTCACGAGTCTCAACAGACGCACATCGCCTTGGCCTGGTCGGCCCCGCCCTACAAGAGCGACGACTCCTATGAGTGCACTGCAGCGCTGGCCGTTCTGGGAGGTGGTTCGAGCTCGCGGCTCTTTTCTGAGGTCCGCGAGCGGCGGGGCCTCTGCTACAGCGTGTCGGCCGGCTACCAGACGCAGCGCGATTTTGCGGCAGCACTTTGCTATGCAGGCACAACAGCCGCTCGGGCGCAGGAAACTCTCGATGTGATGTGCGCTGAAATCAATCGGCTACCGGGTACGATCGAGGCCGACGAACTGGAACGCGTCAAGGCACGGGCCAAGAGCGGCCTCGTGATGCAGCAGGAGTCAAGCGCTGCCCGAGCCGGGGCAATCGCACGGCAGTGGTATCACCTAGGCAAGGTGCGGACGCTCGCTGAAGAACTCGATCGCTACGACACCCTGACGGTTGGCTCGATCGAATCGTGGCTGGCACACAATAAGCCTGGCCCTCTTTCAGTTGTCTTTTTAGGCCGCGAACCGCTGGAGGTGCCCATTGCCTTTTCTGCGTGAACAGCTCGCCAACGGCCTGGAAATCGTGGCCGAGACTACCGACGACGCTCTCTCAACAAGCATCGGTTGCTTTGTCAAGGCAGGGGCTCGCGACGAGTCGGACGATCTCTGGGGAGCCAGCCATTTTCTGGAGCACATGATCTTCAAGGGCACGGCCGATCTTTCCGGCGATGAGATCAACCGTCGCTTCGACTGGATGGGCGCCAGTGCCAACGCCTTTACCAACGAAGAAGACACCGTCTACTACGCCACCGTTTTGCCAAAGCAGCAACACGAAGCGACCGACCTCCTCAGCCGAATGATGCGGCCGGCCCTCCGCGACGAAGACTTCGCAACCGAGAAACTGGTAATCTTGGAAGAGATCCGCATGTACGACGACCAGCCACCGTTTGGGGCTGACGACCGCTGCCGGTCGGCTTTTTTTCGCAGCCATCCGCTGAGCCGCAGCGTGCTGGGCACTGTTGCATCCATTGAGGCACTCCCCGTCGAGGCGATGCGGGAGTACCACCGCCGCCGCTACAGTCCCGGCAACATCGTCTTGGCCGCCACGGGCGCAGTTGATTTTGCAGCACTTGTCGCATCGGCCGAGCGACTCTGCGGCGACTGGCAATCGCAGCCCACCATAAATCGCTGCGTGCCTGTGCCTCCTCCTCCAGAGTCGACGCTCTCGCACATTGTGCGTTCCACTGCCACTCTGGAATACGCCATCAGCATGTCGGCTGGCCCAAGTGAAAATGATCCCGATCGCTTTGCGGCCAAACTCTTGTCGGTGGTTCTTGGGGATGATTCTGGGAGTCGTCTCTACTGGGCGATTGTGGACTCGGGAGAAGCAGAGCATGCCTCCTGTCACCATCAAGATTTTCTTGATGCCGGACTCTTTGCGACCCAGCTTTCCTGTGACGCTTTGGATGTGGTGGATTTACTCGGCCGGATCGAGGAAATTTATACATCGGCCGCAGCCCAAGGCATTACGTCCAAGGAATTTACGCAGGCCCGCAACAAACTCGCTGGCCGGGTCGTGCTGGCTGGGGAGCGGCCCCGTCGCCGACTCTTTGATATTGGCCTTGAATGGTCTCACTCTGGCACCTATCGCACCGTGGCTGACAACCTACGAATCGTCGAAGAATTGTCGCTTGACGACTTGCATCGCGTGCTAGCTCGCTGGCCACTCCACGGCCCTGCCGCAACGGTCTTAGCTGGGCCGTACACCGCCGACTCTTCACAACTCCTAGCTGATTGATCAGACTAAAAGAGTCTGATCGCTTTAGCCAGCGATTTTCTCGTTCCGGTGTCAGTAACTCCTTCCCCACACGCACCCAAAGTGTTGCTCTTATTTTATGGTTCCTCTTTTAGCAAATCGCTGGTTGATTGCGATCCCGCCGATCTGGCTGGTGGGCTCTGGGGCGTTGCTGGCCATTCTCACCGTGATCATCTGCTGGACGCTACTCGCAATGATCCAGCCACGCGCAGGTGCCGAAGCCAGAGCCAGCCTGCGTGACGGATTTCTAGGTCCGCTGACATGGCTCACCCTGATATTTTCAGCGATTGCCGTTGTTTCAGCGCCGCTGGTACCGCTGGGGCAGATTGGCCGCTCACTGGGCCGCATGCTTTCAGTGAGTCAAGCCGGTCAACGCGTGACGGTGGCTCCCGGGGCTGTGCTTCAAGAAATCCTCCTTGGCTTTCGGCCTCAAGAATTGACTTCGCTCGAACTCAAGAGCGACGCCGCGATTGTCGTTCGCACGCAACAGCCCATCGAGGGCTTTGCACTCGCCAAGGTGCCCGATGTCGAACTCAGCCCTGACAGAGCGTGGCGCTGGAATCGCACCGATGGCGAGATGACTCCCTTTCTCGGTCAGCGGGCCAAGCTGGAAGCCACAAATCCATCTGATCGTCCCGTGCAACTTGAGATTGGCTGGCAACTTGCTCCGGAGTTTCCCCAAGCGGCAATTTTACCTTGGACGACGATCGTACTGCTGACAATCACAACTCTCTATGCGCTATTTCGGCTCGTGCCCCGGCGCATTGCCGCGATTGCTTCAGCGACGACAAAGGAGGCCATCGGCCAACCGATATTTGCGGTGGCGTTGATCGCAGGCATCGCGCTCCTCTTTGCTTTTATCGTCATTCCCTACAACACATTTGGCGAAGACGTCAAAATGCTCAAAGATAGTGGGCTGACGCTCATTAAGGTGCTGGCTCTCTTGGTAGTGATGTGGACGGCGAGCGTCTCTGTGGCGGATGAAATTGAGGGCCGCACCGCTCTGACGGTGCTATCCAAGCCGCTGACTCGAAGGCAGTTTGTCCTCGGTAAGTTTGCCGGCCTCATTTTGGTTGCTCTGCTGGTGTTCCTGATTCTGGGCAGCGTGTTGATGGCAACCACGAGCTTGAAGGTTGTCTATGATGCCCGCGAAGGTGCCAAAGTCGATCCGCTCTGGCGAGACTGTGCCGACGAAATGATCACTGTCGTACCGGGCCTTGCACTCTCCCTGATGGAGATTATTTTGCTGGCCGCAGTGAGCCTGGCGGTATCTACCAGATTAGGCATGGTGCCCAATCTGATCATTTGCTTTACGATCTACGCACTCGGCCATCTTGTGCCACTGATCGTGCAATCAAGCGTAGGGAAGTTTGCCATCGTCCGATTTGTGGGGCAACTTTTTGCCACCATCCTGCCTGTGCTGGAACACTTCACGATTGAAGCGGCCGTGGTGGGGGGTGTTGATGTGCCGTGGAGCTATCTGGGCTGGGCCGCGCTCTATGCAGGCCTTTACTCAGCCGTGGCCTTGCTTGTGGCCTTGGTTCTCTTTCAAGACCGTGATCTGGCCTGACCCTAAGCGGACTCTTTTTCAGCCTGTTTTGCGGCGTGGAAGCACTGGCAGCGAGCGGGCGGGCAGCGAAACACTTTGCACATCGTCTGTCGAGCCAAAACGGGTGCAGGCTAACGATTCAATCACACTCGTAGCAATTTCGAGCGCTGCTGCTCCGGCTGATGCAGATACCCGTGGCAAGAGTCTCGATCCAACTGCTGCGAAGAAATCGTCATGCTCGCACATAAGCGCATTGGCCTCTGGCACGGCCAGCGTTTCTCGCGGCAAAATCTCGGTAAAAAATGTTTCTTTTGCCTGGGCAAATTGTTCTGGCCGAACATTGGCCGCCACATACTGCCGGCTGCGCACCGCCTCTGAAGGCGAGATGACGTCGACCGTCTTGGCATTAAAGTCCACCGAAACGATTCGTTCATGGGACCAGAGCGAAACCGAACGCCGTAGCGTCGGATTGATGCGCGACGCCGAAAGATCGGCAACCAGTCCGCTAGAAAATGTCAGCCGTGCGCGAGCAAAGTCTTCATGCCCACCGGTAGCAATGATACCATGTGCATCGATCCGATCCAGGCGACCGGGCTCCAGCGAAAGCACCAGATCAATGTCGTGAATCATCAAATCAAGGACAACGCCCACATCCATGGAGCGAAACGAGAATGGCGCTAAACGGCACGATTCCAGCATCTTCACGCGGCCGATATTCGCTACGGCCAAGATCCAGGCCGGATTAAACCGCTCCACATGGCCAACGGCCACCACGCGATTATTGCGACGCGCGGCAACGACAATCGATCGAGCCTGCTCCACCTTCGCCGCAATTGGCTTTTCAATAAGGAGATCAATGCCGGCTTCAAGCAGCGGCAGCGAGACAGCCGCATGCAGGCCGGTGGGCGCGGCCACAACGACGGCAGCGGCCTTACCAATCAGCTCATGTGGATCGGCTAGCGCTAGGCAACCGTGTATTCCCGCCACGCTCTCGCGGGCCATAGGGACGGGATCAACCACCGCCACAAGTTCCACATCGCTTCTGGCAGCCAGCAAGCGCGCATGGACCGTGCCTAGGTGACCGCATCCAACCACTGCGACTTTAAGGCGACTCATGCGGCCCTCCTGCGTTCCCGGGCGCGCCCATGCCGCCCTTGCTGTTGATGAAAAAGAAAGTCCAGCAGTTGCATGACTGGAGGCAAGAGCATCCCTCGCGACCGCAGCACCTCTCTTGCCGGATCGAGGCCCACTTTTGTGCGGTACAGCAAGCGATGTGCTTCGGTTACGGCCTCAATGGCTTCGACTGAAAAACCACTCCGCTTCATTGCCACTAGATTGATGCAGCGTGGCCGCGCGGGCAAACCCTCGCAGAGCATAAAGGGGGGCACGTCGTGCAACACACGACTCAATCCCGCGACAAACGACCACGCGCCGATGGTCGCCCAGTGATGCACTGCAACCGCGCCAGAAAGTGAGGCGTGAGACTGTACCCGAACATGACCGCCTAAAAGTGCACCGTTGGCAATCACGCACGAATCCCCAACCTGGCAGTCATGGGCCACATGGCTGCATGCCATTAGGTAATTGGAATCCCCAATGGTCGTCTGGCCGTCTTCTTTTTCAGACGCTCGATTGATTGTGACTCCCTCGCGAATTGTATTGTGATTGCCGATCACAACCCGCGTCTGAGTGCCTTGGTAGCTCAAGTCTTGCGGCTCGCCACCGATCACGCAGTTGGGAAACATGTGATTCCGCTCGCCAATCCAAACATCCCCCATCAGCGTGACATGATTTTCTAGCACACTGCCCCGGCCGATGACTGACTTTGAAGACACAATACAGTAGGGACCAATCCGCACATCCTGGGCAATCTGCGCTCCCGCTTCGATGACCGCTGAGGGGGCGATGTCAGCGGCAAGGCCACGCAACTGATGCACGTGCTGTAGTCTTTCTTCTGACATCGCTGCAACTCTTGTAGGTGTTAGGCACAAGCCCGGAGTTGACACTCTGTGAGGAGCTTGGCCAGCAGAGCAGCATTCAGCCTGTGACCGCTGCGATAGGCCCGCAGGTGTGCGTGGATCGGTCGGCCGGCCAGCGATAGATCACCAACCACATCGAGCATCTTGTGACGGACGCACTCATCGGGCCAACGCAAGTGATTGTCGAGAGGACCTTCCGGGCCAAAGACGAGCAAATCACGTGGGTTTACCGCGAGCCCGCGGCCCGTTGCCCGAAGCTGCTCGGCATCTGCCACCGAAATAAATGTTCGAGCCGACGCCAGACTCTCTCGATAGGTCTGGGGCGTCACGCACAGCGATAATGCCTGCTGGCCGATTGGACCCTCTCCATAATCGAGCTGATAGTCGATGGAAAGCCCGGGGAACTGCGGCGGCGACGCCTCAATCCAGGCCGCATCGTCCCCGACTCGGATCACTTGATCGACAACAATAGGGTTGACAGGCGCGTCCAAATCTTTGATCCCCACCGAATCAATCCCCGCCACAAACCCCTTGGCCGACCCATCCAGTCCCGGCATTTCAGCACTTGTCACTCTGACAAAAGCGCAGTCGACCTCAAGGCCAGCCAGAGCACTCAACACATGCTCGACCATCTCCACGCAGGCTCCGGCAGCATAAAGGTTCGTCCGATTCGACGCTTCAATCCGACTCGTAAGCAGGGCCGGAATGCGAATGCCTGCCTCTAAATCAGTCCGCACAAAGACCACTCCGGCGTTTACCGGAGCCGGCAGGAGCGTAACCTCAATCTCTTGGCCGCCCCAGAAACCGCAGCCAGAAATAACCACCGGCTTGAAAATAGTTCGCTGCGGCCGAAATCGCGGGGCGTTGGGCATGACGACAAAAACCTACGCCTCACCGGAGGCACTTAAGGGAAAACGCTACGGGGATGCTCGAACGCAAAGCCAGAAACAACTACTTTGTGCGTGGGGCGACCGCTCCAGCGACAACCGGAGTATTCAACACCTTGAGGACATCAGGCGTGATGTCGATGCCCGATTCAAGATAGACGATCGGCTTGGTGATTCCACGCAAAATTTGATTGCGATCACTGTTGTCGATCGACTCCCCATCAAAGCGGTGCACGATGGCGATGCGATGCTGTTGGGCAAACTGCGCAACAGCCTTCTCAATCTCTGTGTAGACCTGTAAATAAACCTTGGCTTCTCGCTCCATGAAATCTTTTTTCTGTAGCTGCGCATTGACATTAAAATCTCCCTGAGCCTTTGCCACCTCCGACTCGAGTTTCTTAAACTCGGGCGTGCCGGGATTGAATCCCTTGATCTGTTCCATCAGGCCATTGATGCGATCTCGCTCGGCCTTGAGACCGTTTTCTGCAGCCATCACTTCGTCCTTCATTTTGTCCATGGCAACTTTAAAGCGACTGTGATTCTTAAAGACATAGCCAATGTCGATGACGGCCACTTGCGTTGCCGGACCGGTCGCGTGCGGATGAGCTGACGGGGCTGCGGTTTGTGCCGGGGCTGTCACTGCTGCTACCGGTGCCTGTGCAAACACTGACATGGAACCCAAGGCCACAACGGCCGTGGACACAAAAACTACTAGTTGCCTCTTCACAGAATGCACTCCTTACTTCGTTTTGACGCGTCAGTCCGTTGACGGATTTAAAAACCATTCCGTCTGGGCTTCCCTTAGCAAGGCCAACGCTGGCCGCCATGGAATCCCAAGTCGGTGGGATAGTGTCAGGCAACTCTGTTTGGCTCAAGGGCAAAAAGGGCGTGAATAAAGCCCTTCAATTGCTTTTTTTACTTGGGCGGGCCGAGAACGACCGGAAGTGCCACTTCGACGCCACTGCGGACAACGACAACAACCACCGTTTCGCCCGCCTTATACTTTCGCAGCGCACTGTCAAAATCTTCGAGACCGGTCACAGCGCTTTTGCCAAGACGCACAATCACATCGCCTGCTAGCAGACCGCCTAGGGCTGCGGGCGAATCCTTTGTGGCCCCTGTGATGGCATAGCCGTTCCCCGGCTTGCCAAAGTCGGGAATGCTGCCAAAGTAGGGCCGATCACCGCCGCCACCGGCAAACTGTTTGGAAGCCACCTCAATGTATTCTGGACGCAGTGGTGCAGTCGCCAACTCGCGAACCACGCTGGCAACAAACTGCGTGATGCGCACCATGCCGTCGTAGTTGATCTTGTCGGCTGTGTCGGTGGGGCGGTGATAATCGGAATGCGATCCGGTAAAAATATGCAGCACGGGAATCTTCTTGGCATAAAAGCTGGAATGATCGCTGGGGCCAAAGCCGCCCGGCTCTTTTGCAACCTCAAATGAGTGGGCACCGATGAGCCGATCGACTAACGCTTCAAAGCCACTGCCAGTGCCGGTGCCGTGGACGATTAGCTTCTGACCCTCTAACCGTCCAACCATGTCGAGGTTGACCATCGCCACCGTATCGGCCAGTGGTACAGCGGCGTTGGCCGTGTAGTGTGCACTGCCCAAAAGGCCGCGTTCTTCGCCCGAAAAAGCGATGAAGAGAACCGTGCGTGGAAATGGGCCTTCGGCCTTTAGGATTCTTGCCACCTCCACCAGCATCGCGGTGCCGCTGGCATTGTCGTCGGCACCGTGATGCACCACATGCTCCCCCGGAGCCGCCGAGTTGGCACCGCCAAAGCCTAAATGATCGTAGTGCGCGCCGAGCACGACCGTCTCGGAGGGCTTTGACTGATTGCCGGGCAGGATTGCCAGAACATTTTTTGATTGGGTTTCGACTCGCTCAATCGCCACATTGCCGCGAATTCGCCAGCCCGGAAGCAGACTGCTTTGCGGCAACAGCGATTCATCGATCGTCTTTTGAATGGCCGCGAGGTCGCGGCTCAGCGAGGCCTCGACAACGCTCTCAAGGATGCTTCGCCGCACCTGTAAGATGGGCATCGAACGCCGCTCAGAGCCATCACCTGCTCGGGTAAAGGCCATCAATTCATCGCCGCCGGAGGCCTTGTGAGCGTCTGTCGGATCGCTTGGCGGCTCGCTGTTGGCATCGTTACAAAAGATGACAGCGGCCATTTCGTGCTCCGAAGCATTTGCCACCTTACGGGAGAGTGCGGCATGCTCGGAGGCTTGATTTCCGGAAAAAACGCTGTGTGGATCATCTTTTTGAGGTTCCTGCCGGAGCACGATCGCTCCAGCTTTTGGCGTTCCACCTGCCGCCTCAGCAGAGGTAAGCGGGGCGTAGTCGTCGTACTTTTCAGTCGGCGCGGTGATCCCATAACCCGCAAAAACAAGGGGCACATCAAATGGCCCAGAGCCACCAGCAGCCAGCGGGGTGAAATCCGTGCCCAGCTTTAGCGACACAATTTTTGGGGAACCGTCGGCCTTCAAGGGCCCAACCAGTTCGGCGGTATTGCTTTCGGCAGGGCCCAGCTTTGCTTCCAGTGTCATTGTGAATGGCTGGAACGGACCCACTCCCTCGACGCGAGTCTCAAGACCGATGCTCTGAAACTGCTTGCCAACCCAGTCGGCAGCCTGATCGATGCCGCTGGTGCCGGGGCCGCGTCCCTCGCGCTCTGGCAATGCCAACCACTCGACCGCTTGCCTCAAATGATCTCGAAGAACCCGGGCGGACGCATCCCCTTCGGCCGCTGAAACCAAAGCCTCATCCGCCAGCGTCCCGGGCGATGGGCTCCAAAACATCCAGCCGGCCGCACCGAGAAAAAGCAATGTCCAAACGATGACCGCGACAGTCTGCCCTGATCTCATACAACTCTGAAACTTCATCGAAAATGTCCTTCTTTGTACCCGTCATGCCCGAAATTTATGCGATACCCAGCGTGGAGGATGTATTATAGCGCGACTGCCGAGGATCCGCTTTCGCTGGCGGAAAACCTCTGCCACAATCTACATTCTGTCGAACTTTACCAGTCAGGAGTCTTTCAAAAGCTCTCCGGAGAATGCCGCGTGCCGTCCCTCTTTGTCATTCAAGGCCGAAACAAGGGCACTCGCTACGATCTGGCTGCCTTTGAAGGGGCAACCAGCATTGGCCGCGATTCGGTTAACTCCATTCAACTGCAAGACAATGAGGTCTCCCGAAGCCATGCCGAAATCCGACTCGTGGGTGAGACCGTTGTGCTGAGTGATTTGAAAAGCTCCAACGGAACCTACTTGAATAACCGTAAGGTGGAGCGGGCCGAACTGGCCAGCGGCGACCAGATTCAGATCGGCCGCACGGTCCTCGTCTTTTCAAAAGATCTGGAAAACGAACGGGCGATCGGGCTGGTTGACATCGTATCGCCCTCGAGCAGCAACGATCATTCACGAATCGTACGGACGATCAGTGAGGAAGAAGCAGCGATCCCCGCGTATTCTCCCGACGATACTCAAAATCGCTCACTGGCTCGGGCACGCAGTAACCTTCAAGTCATGTATCGAACGGCACTGGCCGTCAGCCATACGCTCGACATCGATGAACTCCTTGGCCGCATTTTACAGTTGATCTTCGAGTGGGTCGAGGCGGACCGTGGCTGCATTATGCTGCTTGATCCTGAAACGAAACAACTCCGCATCAAGGCCAGACGCGATCGCAATGTAGCGGCTGCGACTTCAATGGCGATCAGCCGAACGATTCTCGACTATGTGCTCGACCACCGCGAAGGGGTGCTGACCAGTGACGCACAGGACGACGAGCGCTTCAGTTCTGGTAACAGCGTGATGCGCACAGGGGTTCGCGCAGCGATCTGCATTCCTCTGCAAGGCCGCTACGACACCGTTGGGGTGATTTATATCGATACGATGGTGTCGCTCGCTGAATCCGTCGACGGTTCTGGGCAGCGATTTACCGACGAACACCTCAAATTGATGATGGCGATTGGTCACCAAGCGGCCCTCGCTGTTGAAGATACAAGCTACTACTCTGCCATGGTTCAATCGGAGCGCCTCGCCGGCATCGGCCAAACGATTGCCACGCTCTCGCACCACATTAAAAATATTTTGCAGGGCATTCGCGGCGGCAGCTACCTGGTCGACATGGGTTTGGACACCGCCGATCTTGCTGTTGTTCGCAAGGGCTGGGACATCGTTGACCGCAATCAAAACAAGATATCGTCGCTGGTGATGGACATGCTTTCCTTTAGCAAGGAACGCGAACCAGACCCCGTGCCATCCGATATCGTGGCTCTCATCAGCGACGTCGTGGAGACCGTGCAGCAGCGTGCAACTGAGGCCCAAGCAACGCTCCAATGGGACCCACCGACGGGGATCGGCACGCTCCTTTTTGATCCCGAAGCAATCTCACGAGCGGTGCTTAACGTGGTCACCAACGCTCTGGATGCTGTCGAACAAAAGCCCGGGGCACTGGTCTTGATCGATGTCACCTGCACGGCCGGCGATGGAAACGTAATTGATAACTGGAAAGCGGGAGCCGATCAAACGCCAGAGCCGCCTCAAGTCGTGCGGATCACGGTCACAGACAACGGCGATGGCATGAGCCCTGAGACACTGGCTCATATTTTTAATCTTTTTGTCTCAACCAAAGGATCGCGTGGCACTGGCCTCGGGCTGACGGTCAGTCGTAAGCTACTTCGCGAGCATGGCGGTGATATCATTGCCACAAGCACGCTGGGCGTGGGCAGCACATTTACGCTTTCTTTCCCCATGCAAGTAGCAGTTGCCCGGGCTGCCACAGCCGAAGAGATGCAAGCCCTTCGTGAATCGTTTGCCGAATCAGATGATTCTGTAGGGGATAAGACACAAGAACAGTCGCTGCCCGACGCAGAGGCTTAATTGAACAGCGTGAGCACTACCAACACGGGCGAACTATCGTTGGAACGACTGCCGGCACCTCCACTTCCCATCACGGCATTAATCATCACGCTTAACGGAGCGACACATCTGGGCCGCGTGCTCAGCAGCGTGGCTTTTTGTCACGAACGGCTTGTGATCGACTCCGGTTCAACCGACAACACGATCTGTCTGGCCGAGGCGGCCGGCGCCCGCGTCTTGCACCAGCCTTTTTTGGGCTACGGCCCGCAAAAACAGGCTGGTGTCGAACTGGCTATCCACGACTGGATTCTTTCGCTGGACGACGACGAGGTGCTGGACGCCGAAGCCATTGCCGCGATTAAGCGGCTTGATTTTTCCGATCCATCGGCCTGCTGGTCATTGCGTCGCCGCACCTTTATTGGCAATCACGAAATCTTTTATGGGCCGTGGCGAAACGATCGAGTCGTGCGATTATTCAACCGGCACACGGCCGCCTTCAAACCTCTTTGGGTTCATGAAGAGGTTGCGTACCAGACCCCTCCGAAGCGTCTGCCCGGTTCGATTCAGCACTTCAGCTACGACCATTTGAGCGATGTGATTGCCCGCTCTGTTTCCTATGCCCCCCTGAAGGCCGAGATCATGCAAGAGAAGGGGGAGCGGGTGCATTTCTGGAAGCTACCGGTGCGGGGGCTGGCGACGTTTGTTCGCTGTTATTTTCTCCAAGGCGGCTGGCGAGACGGCGCTCGAGGGTTTGTGATTGCACTCTCTCGCGTGATTGATTCCACGCTCCCGCGAGCCATCCTCCTGGAAGCTGAGGGTGTAAAAGCGAAACGCCGCACTCCATAAAGGCGTTTCACGACAATACATCAATCACAATGGCATTCACTTTGCGGGGCGGCATTTGCCCTGGGGTGTAAATGTCCAGAATGAATCCAGTCTTGGGTTCACTGGGCGTTTCTCAACGCATCAAGCACGCGCTGCATGTCGGCGGCTAGCGGCGCTTCACACTCCAGCCTCGCCTGCGTTGACGGATGGGCAACAACGATCTTCGTAGCGTGCAATGCCTGCCGCGAAATCAGTGGTTCCGAAAGACCAGATGCCGGACGCAGCCCTAGAAAACTTGCATCCACAACCGATCGGCCGCTGTAGAGCGCGTCGCAGAGCACCGGAGTGCCGATGGCCGCCAAGTGCACACGAATCTGATGGGTACGGCCCGTCTTGGGCGTCAGTTGCACAAGCGCTGCACCCCGAAATCGCTCCAGCACTTCAAACCGCGTGACAGCTTCGCGACTGGTTGGGTGGTCTCGTCGAACGGTCATTTTTTCGCGTTGGTAGGGATGGATACCAATGGGCAAATTGATCTCGTCCCGATCAAACTGCGGCTGGCCGTAGGTGATCGCCAGATAGGTTTTTTCGACTGTGCGGTTTTCAAACTGCTTCGCCAGGGCGTAGTGAGCCTCCTCGGTGCGAGCCACCACAATCACGCCGCTGGTATCGCGATCGAGTCGATGCACGATTCCCGGCCGGGTCGGCCCACCGACAGTCGAGAGACCCCCTTGTCCAGACTCCGCAGCGAGTTCCTCCAGATGCCATTTGAGCGCACCGGCCAGTGTGCCTTGCCAGTTGCCTTTGGCCGGGTGCACCACCATGCCTGCTTGCTTGTTGACAACAGCTAGCCACTGGTCGATGTAGATAAAATCAAGCGGAATCTCCTCGGCGGCAGGCCCCGCACGGGCCGGTTCTGGCACCGTAAAACAGACGAGCGATCCGGCCCGCAGTTTGAGCGAGGCCCGCGACACAACTCCGTCCACTCGCACAGCCCCCTTCTCGATCGCACGAGCCAGAAACGAACGGCTCTGCGTGACAAACACTCGCGTCAAAAAAACATCCAGCCGCGAGCCAGCCGCCGTGGCATCAACCGGCAACGACACGAGACTGCCCGGAATAAAACTGATCGCTGGCAGACCGCCGGAAACGTCCTCCTCTAGAGCATCGTTGACCGGCGGAATTTCAACCGAGGCGTCGGGGGGTAAAGGGGCGTCCAGTCTGTCACTCCTGCTTGAGGATTGCATCTTCCACGGCGTCTAGTGAACCAGCGGCAGCTGGATCAGCTACTGGAAATGCGGGTGCATCACTTGCGGGCTGTGATACTGGATCGGTCCCTGGCTTTTCTACCGGGGTTATTTTTTGGGCCGCAAACCAGTCGTACCACTGCAGCGTCTGCTCACGTCCCAGCGAAGCAGCGTGGGCGGTTGCCAAACGAGCCATCGCACCTGACGGATACTCTGCTACCACCACTTCGTAGCCTTGCTTGGCTGCGTCCAGTTCGCCAAGACTCTCCCGAGCTTTGGCCAATCCGAAAATAGCGCGTTCAGCCAGCATTCCGCTCGGCTTGGCGACGATCACTGATGTGTAAAGCTCGATGGCCGACTGCAATCGCAGCTCCGCCTGCAAGCGGTTTCGAAATAGCAATTCGGTACCATCTGCCAGCGACGTGTCTGCCAGCATGATGTGCGACCACTGTGCGGCCGGCGTGCCGGGATACCGCTGCATCACATCGTTAAAACTATCTGGCGTTCCACCCGAAAGAGCCGCCAGGCACGCATCCCAGCTCTGCGCTTGGGTGACTGCTCGCTGCGATGAAATCAAGACCATGGCGATTCCTGCCACCAAGCCCGCAGCCAGAATCAGTAGCAGCGACGGGACATAGGGCCGTAACACTTCATACAGCTCAAATGTTTTTTCGGCCAAAACATTTTCTTCTAACTCCTGACGTCGGTCAGTCTGCATGGCCGTCTCTCCTAAATGGTTCATTCACTTCTACACCTCATCGCTTCCCCGCGATCGACGCATCATTACTACTCTAGGGACTCAAATAGAATCGGATAGGCCTCGAGAGTCAAGGCGATCCCGTGGCCAGAGTGCGATCGCAGGAAGCAGCGGGTGGGCGTGTGGTATAGTGACGCACTATGTCAATCGACCAGCGAGCGCCAACCGATCAGCAACCGCTAACCTCCCACCAAGCTCTCGTAACAGCCACCCAGCGGGCTAAGCCTTCCAGCGGTCTGCCTCGTAACCCGCTCAATAAAGCGCAGTCGCTGGCCGTGCATGCACCGGTGGGACCACTCCTTGTGCTGGCTGGGGCCGGCACGGGCAAGACGCGTGTGGTAATCACTCGCATTGCTCACTTAGTTAAAAAGGGAGCCCGGCCGTCACGCATTCTGGCCGTCACGTTTACAAATAAAGCAGCGCGAGAAATGCTTGCCCGAGCCAGCAAATTACTCGGAAAAAACGCCGTGGAAAAGCCCGAGATTTCTACGATTCACTCGCTGTGCGTGCGAGTCTTGCGTCGCCACGCCACAAAAATGGGCTACCCGGAACGCTTTGCTATCATCGATCGCGGCGAACAGGAGTCGGCTGCCCGCAAAGTTTTGAAAGAACTGAAGATTGCCGAAGCGCGACTCCAACCCTCTGAACTGCTCAACCGTATCAGTCGCTGGAAGAGCGGTGCTGTTCGTCCAGACGGGGCATTTGCTGCGATCGCAAGCGACGCCGATGACACGTGGTCGCTGGCAGCTACGGGCTACGGTCGCTATCAGCAGTCGCTAAAGCTCTCCGGCGCACTCGACTTCGATGATCTCCTACTCGTCGTTGACGATTTATTTTTGACGCATGAAGCTGTCCGCCGCGAAGAAGCCCGCCGCTTCGACCACGTTCTGGTTGATGAGTATCAAGACACCAGCGGCATTCAAGAACGCATCGTTACGTCGCTTGCCCGCGACCACAAGAGCCTGTGTGTTGTGGGAGATGACGATCAATCTATTTATGCCTGGCGGGGCGCAGAGGTCTCGCACATTCTCGATTTCGCAAAGCGTTGGCCGGGTGCCGAGATCGTTCGACTCGAAGAAAATTACCGCTCGACTCCCGAGATTATTCAGGCGGCAAATCAGCTCATTTCGTGTAACACTCGCCGCCACTCTAAGATACTTTTTTCCACCGCACCATCGGGCTCGCCGCCGGTAATTATGCAGGCCCAAGACGAAGACGACGAAGCCAACCGCGTTGTTGGCGAAGTGGAAAGCCGGCTGCGCGAGGGCGCGGTGCTGCCGAGCGAAACGGTGATCTTGGTACGCACCGGTGAACAGACACGAGTCTTTGAGCAGGAATTACGGCGGCGCGGCATCCCCTATGAACTCGTCGGCAGCAAATCTTTCTTTGACCGGCGTGAGGTCAAGGATGTGATGGCATTTCTGCGACTGCTGATCGACCCCGACGACGACATGGCTCTTTCGCGAGTCGTCAATGTGCCGCCGCGAGGCCTGTCATCCACCACGATCCTCAGCGCACGGGCTCGGGCAACCGCTCGAGGCCAGAGCCTCTGGAAGAGTTTTGTGACCGGCCGCGACGAGGGCCTCTTATCACCGTCGGCGGTCAACGGCGTTGCGTCTCTGGAACGAATGATGGCGGTGCAACACGCCACGAGTCAGGCTGGAGGGGCTTCGATCAAAAGTGCCGCCGACACTCTCAGTGCGCTCTTAAATGTCGTCGGCTATCGCGGCTATCTGGAAAAAGAATATGCCGATGACCCACAAGAGCAAGACGCTCGCTGGACATCGGTTGAGGAGTTGGTGAATGCCTTGGCGGCCCACCAACGCAAGCAGAAGGGTTGGGAGAATCAGGTGGCAGGCCACGACTTTGGCACGCTGATCCGCAACTTTCTCGACGATCTGGTTCTGGATGTGACCGAGGCTGAACGCTTTCGTGATGACAAACCTCGCGGCAATGTCTTGCGGTTGATGACACTGCACGCGGCCAAGGGACTGGAGTTTGACTGCGTCTGGATGGTGGGCCTCGAAGAGGGCCTTCTTCCTCATCACCGCTCACTCAACGACGGCCTACAGGCCATCGCAGAGGAACGCAGACTCTGTTATGTGGGCGTGACACGGGCCAAGCAAAGGCTCTCGCTCTCGCTGTGCCTGACGAGAATGAAGTGGGGCAAGGCCCGTCCCTGCCGCCCAAGTCGCTTTCTCTATGAACTGACAGGCCAAGCAGAAAAGTTTTCCGAACAACCGCCAAAGAAAGATGCCGACGAGCCCAAGCCCCACGGCAAGCAGCGGAAGTCGCGTCAAAAAAAATCCGGACCCACGTAACAGTTCAGCCAACTCGGTCTGACAAACTGTTTATCCCCGCAGCACATCTGGCACCATGGCCGCCAGATCCCATGTGCCACTTCTGCCCGACGCAATCGTGGCGTACATCTTGACCACGCCTGCGGAAATCTGCGAACTGCGGGTGTGCCAGGGAAACCAAGGCGGCTTCGGCCACACAACAAGAGGCGCTCGGAGAATCGAGTTGTGCACCTGCGGTAAAAACAACGGGTTGTGAACAAATCCAATGCCGCTTTGTGGTTCGCGAAGCGTTGCCCCTGGAAACCCTCCCCATGGGACATTCCCGAGGGCGTAGGCCAAGGCCGACCAGCAGTTGAGTGCGACAACACCGTAGCCCAGAGAATCCAAGAGCCGTTGGATGTGTTGCCGATCCTGAACCGAACCGCTTGGCGGGGCCGTCACGCTGGCCGCTAGCGATCCTGGTAGCGAGTCGGTAAGGGCCAGTGCCTGGGTAGAAAAGCTCTCCAGGCTCTCAGCAGCGATGGCGATCTCGGCGGCAACAGGCAAAAACCATTCCTGCGAGAGCCACTGCGGTTCCGAGGCTGGTTTTACATCGGTGTGAAAGACCCAGGGCAAGAGGCCGTCGGCTGGGGCTAACGATTGAGCCAGCGTTTCCCAGGCTGCAGTCGATCCGGGATACCACGCCGGCCTGCGGGGTTGTGCGGCTAAACGCCGGGCAATGAGCGATAAAAACTCCTCCCGCTGCTGCCACGAGCGACAGGTGATGACAACCTTTGTGGCAATGCAATTATACGACGTGTTGTTGATGATCGACGCGGCAATCGTATCGGCCTGACACTGCAGTTGCGAAGCGGTGTAACGCCCCGGCACAACGATCCACGGCGTGACATTTCCCAGTTCGCATGTCAGGGGTAGCGTCAGAAGTGGCTGTGAGACGAGCGTCGGCGGCCCACCCCAGACGATGGCATCAAATGCCGCTTGGCCACCCGTCAAATGAACGTGGGTGCAATGGGGTTTTGCCAGAGCAGCTCTTGCTAGGTCCGCACCGCCAACGATAATTCTAAGCACGCTGGCATCGATCAGCGGCTTGAGTGCATCAGCCAACACCGCCGCTAAAGGTGCGTGCAGTGGATGGAGTTTGAGCAGCACAGAGCGACCGTGTTCGAATATCTGACAGATCGCATCAGCCGCCGCGAGCCCCGTGACATTGCCCGCACCCAAAACAATCGCCACACCTCCGCCACGAGGCCGCTCGACGGTCTCCGCCTGCCACTGCTGCACAAACGTCGCGAGACTACCGCCGGGATTTTTGCATCGCACGACGCCATGGGTGTTGCGAAAGAGCACGCCGTCGTGGAGCCCAGTGTTGGGCAACACTTCGACAGCTACATGGGATCCAGGCCCGTTGTTCGGGGATCGTCCTGCCTCGCTCTGACCGTCAGCGCGAGTCGTTATGAGTCGCAGTGGCACCGCGATCCGAGGCAGTCGCTGAGTGGCAATGTCAACGAGCGATCGAGCAGTGATCAGCAGCAGTCGCAGCGTGGACAGAGGGCCTGTCGATATTTCTTCAGCCAGCACTGCCGCGTTTTCACGGGCGCTGGGCCGGGGGGATTCTACGCAGTTGCCACGGCGAGCCGACGGCTCAAACGACTGCTTGATCGCCAGTGAAACCCGCGCCCATTCCTGCCCGCACCGAGCCACGCTTTGCGTTGTGGCCAGCGCCAGCGCTCCGCGACTCGCGGCATCGCTTGCCACATGCCGCTGGCTGCCGGCGACGAGGGCTGTCAGCAGGCTGTCCAACGTGTCTGGCATAAAAATATGAATTCTACCGGCCCACGGCGCTGCACCTTATTTACCGATACAGTGCCGCGAAAAGAGCCTGTCAAGGATGTCGTTACCAATTTCTACGCCTGTCACTTCGCCCAGGAATTCTACCCCTCGGGCTAAAAAGCTGGCCACAATGGCCTCATCGTTGTTCTGTTCGTCTGGCCCGGAAGCGGCGTGGCTCTTGGCTCTAACGAGCGACTCAAGCGCCTGCTCGATGCCCACGGCCATCCGAAGCGTAGCCGACGAACCGCTGGCGGGGAGTTGGGCCACCGCCCTAAAAATCGCTTTTCGCAATTGCTCGATGCCAATCCGCTCTGGACTGCTCGTGGCAATCGCACTTTGGCCACTTGCATCGGGGAGCGCGTCAACGTTGAAAGCAGCCGGTTGAAAAACTCTGTCGATGCGTGTGATGGCATAGATCTGCGCTCGTGGCAGAGGAATCTGGTGGCCCAAAGCTGCCTGCATGAACGCTGCATGAGACTCTTTATCAGCACAGTCTTGCGCCTCGACTGCATCGCGGCAAAGCACGATCACATCGGCACGGGCAATCTCGTCACGGGCACGCTGAAGAGCCTGAGAGGCCATCCACTCATCGTGAGTCAGTTGCTCGGCTCTAGGCAAGGTTTCAAGGCCTGCGAGATCGACCAAGATGCAGGCCGTTGTGCCATCGCTCAATGGCGCCTCAAGCCAGTCACGAGTTGTACCCGATTCATCGGCCACAAGTGCCACATCGCGACTGAGCAACGCATTCAAAAGGCTGCTCTTCCCAATATTTGGTTTGCCAACCAGAACGACCCGCGGCAGGGTCCCAGTGGCGACGGTGTCGCGCGACTCTAATCGAGCAGCCACCTCCTCAATGGCGATAATCGTTATGGCGATCCGCTTTTCAAGCGTTGCCCAGATCCCCGCTGATTCCCCCGGTGCACGAGCGGGCGTGTGCTCGTCAGCGAAGTCGATGCCGGCCTCGAGATCGGCCAACAAATCGAGCAGCGTTTCTCGGGCCGAGTGGAGGTCTCTGCCAACGCCCCCGGCCATGCGATCCAGCGCGATTGAAAGCTCGGCTGGCGAACGGGCATCGACTACGGCCAAGACCGCTTCGGCCTGCAGCAAGTCAAGCCGGCCGGCCAGAAATGATCGCAGCGAAAATTCACCCCCCCGGGCCAGTCTCGCTCCCTGCCGACAGGCCTCTTTGACCAGTGCGGCGGCTAAGAGCGGTGAGCCGGGCAACTGCACCTCGGCAAGCGGCCCGCCAGTTGGCCCGGCAGGCCCCGGCCAGTGCAGAATGTTCACCGCTAACTGACCCCACTGCCGCCCCAAACCCTGCGGCGAAAGCTCTGCCTGCACGACCCTGGCCGCTTCGCCAAAGTGGCCAAAACCAACCCTCCGTGTGGCCGCCCCTGGGCCGGGAAGCGCCTGAATGACAAACATCTGGTCCAAAAGCGTTTGGAGTTCGTCACCAGCCAACCGCACAATCGAGCGGCCTCCCAGTCCGCTGGCCGTGGCGGGTGCGACAATCAAATCGTGGGTGTTCCACATGGGCATCCCGCTCAAATCGAAGGCCGGAAGTGGCTTGGGTCGTGCGTTTTTTTGGTGGCGTGATACGGCGGGCTAGGGACCGCTGAGCTGATCATGGTGACAGATAGTCCCAGGATTTGGTCCCGTGAAGCCGATTAAAGCCGAGCGAAGGCGAGTAGGGCCGAGTGAAGACGAGTAGGGCCGAGTGAACAGGTAACGAGTGAACCGGCGACACGATCAGCGTTTCTTGCGGGCCTGACGCTTTTGCCGGTTGGCATCGGCACCGTTGGCTACTACGCCATTGGCCGTTCGCTTACCGACAGACAGGAAGGGCACATCAAAGGTTCGCCCCGCTGGCGCCGGGCCAGTCGTGGCCGCTTGTCCCGTCGCTAAAGTTGTTGGCAATAAGAGGCGTTCTGCGATGCCCCACAAGCTCGATGCGATGAAGTACAAGCAGAGTCCGCACGGTACCTTAAAAAACATCAGGGCCATGAAAAACATCATGTACTTCATCACCTGCTGCTGCATTTTCCCCTGCTCGTCAACAGCTGGCGGCATAAATAGTTTTTGCTGCCAGAGAAAGAGTCCAATCGTGGCCAATGGAAAAAGATTCAGAAACGGCCCCAGCCACCCCTCCGGCGTGGTCAAGAAGGCTGGCAGCAATTGCGACCAGTCATAAAACATGTCGGGGGCGGCAAGATTAGAACACCAGCGAATCGCCGTGCCGAAGAGAGATGCCTGCCGCAGTTCCACATCGGTGGCCAGCGAGCGGTAGAGCCCCATAAAAATTGGGATCTGAATAAAGACCAGCACGCAACCGCCGGCGGGATTGTAGTTGTGTTTCCTCCACAAGTCCTGCGTGGCTTTGGTGCGTTTCTCGGGCTCGGTCTTATATTTTTCGGCAATTGCCTTCATCTCAGGCTGGAGCACCTGCATCTTTTGTGCTGAAACAGCCTGCTTTCGACTCAGAGGAAACATCGCTCCGCGCACCATCACCGTCAGCAAAAGAATTGCCAGACCGTAATTACCGATCACGGCGTGAATGGCATGCAGGATCGCAATCATCGGCCGAGCCACCCAGCCAAACCAGCCGTAATAAACAAGATCATCCATCGACGAGCCCGTCGCCCCAAAACGCGACAGCAGATCAGGCTTCTTCGGGCCGGCAAAAATCTCGTAGCGATGCGTGACAGGCGTCCCGGGCAAGAGCGTCACTTCTCGCGAGACAAGTCGGCACGTGACATCGGTCAATTTACGACGGGCTGCTACCGGAATATCACCCACCACCAGCGGCCGCACCTCCGCAAGCGCTGGTGCCTCGGGGTCATCAATCGCGGGAATCAGCGCCGCGGCAAAGTAGAGCGCATCGACTCCGGCAAACGACAGCGGCTTTCCTTCCCGCACGGCTGTGGCCGGTTGCTCCAGCGATTCGTCAGCCATCTTGAGCCCACTGACCAGCGTGCTTTGTTCACCTACAAATCGCATCGCCACATCGCGCACCGCCAGCGAACCCCAATCGCGGGCAACTCGCGCGGTGTACCACCAACCCTCAGTAGGCAGTCCCGTGGGCCCGTCCAAGCAATAGACAATCTTTGCTTCTTTTTCTGCCGACAAGAGAATCACTTTTAGCTCCAGCCGACACGCCTGTCGATTCTCGGCCGAGGCTAAAGCACTAGGGACGTCTCCTTCTTTAACCTCTGGCTGCCCCAAGCCCACAAGCTTATATTCCTTGGCGATCACCAAACCGCCGGGTAATTTATTCGCAAAGCGAACGCCGGTGCCATCGGCTGACGGACCGACTTCCCAGTCGCGATCATACAGCTCTTGGCCCTTGATCTCAGCCAGCGGTTGCAGCCTTTTTTTCCCGTCGCGCGATTCAAGCGAGAGTAAAAATGAAAGCGGATCGCAGACATCGCTGTTGGCATCGCTGAGCGGTTCGGTGCGGAACTCTGGTCGCACAACTTCCAGCGGCCGGTGTCCCAGCGTCACTTCGCGGCTCACGCTGCGGCCTTCGCGGAGCAGATGAATCAAAACCTTCTGTCCCGGTTTCGTCTTGGCCAGTGCCGCCTGCAAAGCGTCTAATTCCAGAGCCGCTA
>QWQJ01000107.1 GCA_003670865.1 Planctomycetota bacterium
AGCCAGGGATTGGAAGACGTCGATCCGTGGATTGCGAAACCGGAATCGTGCCGATTGAACTGCTGCCGGTTTCGGCGTCGGCGCTTTGGGTGGTCGTCGCCGAATATCGGCGTCGCTGGCGATCTCGAGGGCTCGAGCGCGAGCCCGCTCTGATAGATCGCCCTCGGCGTGCGATTGCAGTCGCCAGATGATCTTCTTGAGCAGCCACTGCTTGTTGCGGGCGTCGGTCGTTTCGCCGAACACTTCCGCGTAACGATCCCGCAGTTGGCCAACGGCCATCTGCTCCATCGCAGCGATTTCTTTTCCGACGTTCACTTTCATGTGTGTCTCCTTTTGGTCCATGGGGAATCGATCTCGCGGTCCGTTAACCGCCGTGGACCACACTGAGCACGGTTTCGCTGGAAAGCTCAAGGCGTTCGGGAGAGGAATCGGCAGGATTCGCGTCGTTGGCAGAAATTGGCAAAGATTGGCGTTCCCGGAGCCGCAGAATTCCCGCAGCAAGGATCGATGCGACGTCGACCAGTCGCTGCTCGTCGGGTCGGCGCGCAGTGTCAGCGCAGTTGGTCATGGGCAAAAACTCCGCAAAGAGATGTGGGCAGGTACTTGGCCGAGCGCGGCCTCTATTGTTTACCTACCGGGCGGAGGAGAGAATTGACGGAGAATTCTATTCCGCGACAACATCTACCTGCAGGCTCATCAAACCTAGAACAGAGAACTCTGCGTGTTTTTTGGGGGCCAGAACACTCCGAGCACGAGCCATGTATTGTAGGGAAAGTGGGTTCCCATGAAGAACCGCGTATCCTTGTCATCGCGACAAAGTTCGCACGCCGATCTTGCCATTTGTTTTTTGTATTGAGCGGTTCCCCCAGCAATTTGATCGAGTCGAGATCTGGACGCCGGCTTTCTTTGCGATTGTCGTTGCCAGCGCCGTTTGGACCGAGAATCACCTCAATCCACGGATACTTCGTGAACTGCTGCTGCTACTCGCGGTATCGATAGTCAACCGGGTAGAGACGGATCCACTCGCCAGACTCAGTCACACCCGCAGTGCAGACCAACTCCTGATACCCCCGTGAAGGATGCGGATATGTCATCACGGTGATTAGTACTTTAGCCGTGAGCTTCTCCGACATCACGTCGCTCCCATGAGGTGCCTAATCGGGAGTTTGATCTCCTTTGAAACGGCCGCTGCCAGTCTTGAACGGTGGCAGCACTTCGGTTCCGATTCCATACACACCAGAACGCTCGGCAATTCAGTCACGAGTCGTCCAACCTGCTGAATGGACTCGCGCTCGTCCTTCAGAATTGTTTTCTCATACCTATCGAAAAGAGTGTCGTAATCGTCTTGGTCAACTAGGCTCTGCCGGTCTGCAGGTTTAGCCTCTGGGCGGACGCTGAGTTTTTGGCGCTTGCTGTTGACGGAAATGCCGGGTATCGCTCATAGACATAGTCGACAAGGGAGGTAGTGTCTTTCTTTCCGAATCGCGAGACCAATCGCATTGCATCCCGTTCAACGTCCCTTCCCGGAGAGCCTGCGGAAGCTGCGACCTCGGAGTTAAGTGACCAGTGGTTTTTTCTCCGTCATCGTGCAGGTAGTTCTGCGCTACGAGTTTTTCGGCTTCTTGGTACAGGGCGAAGGAGAAAGGCCCATACAGATAAGGGACGAAATCGTAGAACGCTGGTCCACCCAAGGTCTCGCTCTCGGACCGTAACAGAAAGCACCATTTGGTCAGTTCGGTTCGGGAGACCGGGCGATCAGCTAGTTTCAGCAATAAGATCAATAGTTTCTGTCGGTTCAACATCGCGTTTGCCGTCCATGGTTTCTCCCAGCACGTCGACCTGATCGCACCGATCTCCATTGGAGAGACCGCAAGTCGAGACGCCAACGCGAGTTCCCGCGCATCTGCCTGGCTGGGCCGCTCAGGCCAGAAGTCAGATTTCGCCATTGGGCTTACTGAAACCTACCGGACTGGATCGCAAGTTGACGGAGCACGCTCACCTGATTCTTCAAACGAGGTAGCGGGTTCGTATTCGGTTGAGTTCGTTTCGCAACGATGCCTACGCGAAACAACCGTTGTTCCCGGGGTCCGAGAGCAACCGGGTTGTTAAGGAACAACGCTCGTTAACGAAAGAGTCAGAGAGTTCGAAAGGGTTGTTCCCGGGGTGCGCGGCCAACCTCCATGGTTGCTTCCGGACCCGGTAAATTGCTCCTCGAACGAGAGAGTCGGGGCGAGCGGCAAGAATCGTCGCAAACCCTTGGAAAACTAGCGTTTAATGCAAAACGCCGAGAGTTGAAACTCTCGGCGTTCGCGGTTTACCAGTGTGTTGGCCAGTTTCGAGGCCAAAAAATTAGCTCCCCGACAAGGACTCGAACCTTGGACCTAGCGGTTAACAGCCGCTCGCTCTACCAACTGAGCTATCGGGGAAGAGGTCATTTCCTTAAACCGTACAGGATCGGAAGGCTTCCGGCGAGACGGGTGTTAAAAAGCCGGTTTTGACGCGACTGGTCAGTCGCTTCCAACCGTTTGCTAGGGTGACAAGCAGGTTGCTCCCGTGGTTTTTCTGTGGGCAACAAGGTATTCGCTGCGATCCGTCTGCTCGCACTACGGCTGGAAACTGCCGAGATTCGCCCAGCCAACGTCCGCTCGCCAATCGCGTAAAGGCAACCAGTCGCTGTGGCGGCATACTCAGGTCTGATCGCGAATTTTTTCCAAGAGCACACTGTTACCCGCAGCGCTATATTCAATACGTGTCATGAATGTTCGCATCAGCATCACGCCGCGGCCGCTGGGCACCTCCAGTCGCTCGTCAAGCGTACAGTCGGGCACTGTGGCTGGGTTAAAGCCCTGACCCTCGTCGATCACTTGAATCCGGACTGTATCGGGCGAGACAAAGCAGTCCACATGCACTTTTTTGCTGGGGTCAAGTTTGTTGCCGTGAACGAGCGCATTCACGATTGCCTCTTCGGCGGCCAAATGAATGGCAAATATGTCGGAAGGCGACCAGCCATGAATGCCGAGATGATCGAGCAACTCTTCCATGATCAACCGACTGGCTCCGCGCTCGCTCGGGAGATCCGTAATTTTATGCCAACCTTCCGGGACATGATCAGCGGATACGGACTGAACGATCTGCTTTCCCATGAGTTTTCACCAGTCGCTAGGAGCCTGTTTTTTCGAAGTGAGCAGTGCTGTCGAGGTGCGGCGTGAAAAATGCAAGCAGTCGCGAAAACTATTACCGGCACATTCAAAATGCGGAAATCGCCTCAGACTCATCCGTACGAATATCAAATACTTTATTGAGCTTCGTAATCTGAAAAACTTCAAAGATTTCCGGTCGGATGTTACTCATTTTCATTCGGCCTTTGGCGGCCTTTACCTTACGATCGAGCGTAATCAGCTTACCTAATGCAGCACTCGAAAGAAATTCGACACCGGTAAAGTTAAGCACAATGCTCTTGCGATTGTCATGCTCGACGAGGCCAAAGAGTTCCGTGCCAAGTTCTTGAATATTGGCTTCGTCCAGAATTTTTTTGTCGAGAAACTTGACGACCGTAATCTCACCGATTTTTGCGACGTCGATTCGACGATGAGTTGCCATGCAAAATGTCTCCAACCGGTTGTGCGAACCTGGGGTCCGGTACTTTTGTTTTTGTTGTCCTGAGTCGCGGAAAATTTAGCGTTTCATAAAATCAATTGCCATGCTGACAGGATAACGTCCGAGAAACAGCCGGCCCAGAGATTCTTTGGGACGTAAGGTGGCCCCCTCCCTTTAATGCTGGTGGGAGACCGGCAACACTGCAACCGAAGGAGTCGCTGCCAAACTGGCAGCGGACCTGAGTGGCCGCTGCGGCCGGGAAGATCAACGCCTCGGTCTTTCAGCCAATTTTCTAAATTCCTTCTAAATCACGGGCTTGCGGCGCGCCAGTTGCTTCTCTGGCCAAGATCGGTCTGATGATTGCACGAGGCGGCAGTCCATAGCCGCACTGTTGCAGTGCTGGAATGTTCATGCCACGCAATTCATGGACTCTTGATTCTACAGGCTGGTTCATTTTTCTTTAACCTCAGTCGATTCGCTGTTTTAGTCATTTCCCAACCGCCCTCATCCGAAAGGTGTCGAGCATGTCAGTCACTGCGAGCAAACCGGCCAACCAGAAGAAATCGTGCTTTATCCCATTGGGCGACCGCGTTGTCGTGGAGCGCGAGGAGAGCGAACAAAAGACTGCTGGCGGCATTCTGCTGCCCGATTCGGCCAAAGATAAGCCTGCCCGTGGCACCGTTGTTAGCGTTGGGGAAGGCAAACTCAACGACAAGGGCAACCGCCATCCGCTCCAAGTCAAGCCGGGCGATCGCGTTGTTTTTACGAGCTATGCCGGCGAGCCCTTTAAAATCGGCGATAGCGAATTGCTGCTCATGCGAGAAGACGACATTCTGGCAGTGCTTGGCTAAGCCTATTTAATTTCACTTCTAACTCTTTTTTCCGAAACAAACTTTTCCCATTCCTTCCAGAGGAGATTTTCATGTCCAAGATGATGGCATTCGATCAAGAAGCGCGTGAGGCAATGCGTCGTGGTGTGGCAAAACTTGCTCGGGCAGTCAAAGTGACTCTCGGACCCAAGGGGCGGAATGTCATTTTGCAAAAAAGTTTCGGATCACCGACAGTGACCAAAGACGGCGTCACAGTGGCGAAAGAGATCGACCTAGAAGATGTCTACGAAAACATGGGCGCTCGCATGGTCCGCGAAGTGGCCAGCAAAACCAGCGATGTGGCTGGCGACGGCACCACGACAGCCACGGTGTTGGCTGAGGCAGTTTTCAACGAAGGCCTGCGAGCAGTCGTTTCGGGAGTCAACCCCGTCCAGTTGAAAAAAGGCATCGAAAAGGCTGTGGAGGAAATCTCTGCCAAGCTCAAGGAGATGTCGATCCCAGTGAAGGGTAAAAAAGAAATGGCGCAGGTGGCGTCGATCGCCGCCAATAACGACATGGAGATCGGCGAATTGTTGGCCGAAGCCATGGACAAAGTTGGCAAAGACGGCGTGATCACTGTGGACGAGGGAAAGAGCTTGAAGACTGAAGTTGAATGGGTTGAGGGAATGCAATTTGATCGGGGCTATCTTTCTCCCTACTTCGTCACCAATCCCCAGCAGATGCAGTGCGTGCTCGAAGATTGCTACATCTTGGTCTACGAGAAAAAGATTTCGAGCGTCAAAGATATCGTGCCAATGCTGGAAGCGGTCGTGAACGCCGGCAAGCCGCTTTTGATCGTCTGCGAAGAGGTTGACGGCGAGGCACTGGCAACGCTTGTGATTAATCGTCTACGTGGAACGTTCCAAGTCTGCGCTATTAAAGCTCCTGGCTACGGCGATCGCCGTAAGGCAATGATGGAAGACATTGCCATTCTGACTGGGGCAACCGGCATCTTTGAAAATCTTGGTATGAAGCTGGAAAGTCTCGGACTGGCCGAACTGGGACGGGCGAAAAAAGTGATTGTCGACAAAGACAATACAACGATCATTGAAGGCTCGGGCAAGAAGAACGACATCAAGGCGAGGATCGAGCAGATTCGCCGTGAGATCGAGAATTGCACCAGCGACTATGATCGTGAAAAGCTGGAAGAGCGTTTGGCCAAACTGGCTGGCGGCGTGGCCAAGATCAATGTCGGTGCTGCAACCGAAAGCGAAATGAAGGAAAAGAAGGCTCGCGTTGAAGATGCTTTGCATGCCACGCGGGCGGCGGTTGAAGAGGGTATTTTGCCTGGCGGCGGCGTGGCTCTGCTGAGGGCTAGTTCGCTGGTCAAGCCTAAGGGTCTTTCGGATGACGAGATTGTTGGATTCAACATCGTGGTTCGTGCTGTACGGGCTCCGTTGACGATGATTGCCGCCAACGCTGGGCAAGACGGCTCGATCGTCTGTGAAAAAGTACTGGCCGGCACCGGTAACTTTGGCTACAACGCCGCCACGGACGAGTACGAAGACTTGGTCAAGGCAGGTGTGATTGACCCAACGAAGGTGACTCGCACAGCGCTACAAAATGCCACGAGCGTTTCTACGCTCTTGCTGACTAGCGATGCTTTGATTGCCGAGAAGCCCAAGGATTCCAAGCCAAAGGGTGGTGGTGGCGGCCACGGTGGCGACTACGACGCCTATTAACCAATAGCGCGGCGTTTCCTTCTGAGACTTCGTGTTTGAGTGACAGGCCTATGTGTCGGCAATGGCAACTTTAGTCGTTGCTAGGAGGCCGAACTTTGAGACGTACTTGTTCCAGCGGCACAAACCCGTCGCTGCCGGGTGGACCACCTGTGGATGGCGGCTGGCAGGGAGGAGCAAAAAACCGCTGCGTTAGCGTGCGTAAAAGCCACGCTGTTGCCAGCAATGAGATGGTAATGGCGATCAGGTTTTGCATGGGACACGCTTGTGGATTGAGAGTGTTTTATCAGTGCGCTCACCCTCTCGACTCAATAGTGTCGGTGTTCTCGTGGGGCTTGCGGCGTGAGGTCTGAAACTAGAGATCAAACGCGCTGCCAATCTGGTAGGTCGCAAACGCACCGAGCCATGCCAGCAGTGTCATGTAGGTAAAGGCCACGACCGGCCAAACCCAACTGTTGGTTTCTTGAGCGATCACAACCAGCGTGCTGGCGCACTGCGCGCAGAGCGCAAAAAAGATCATGATCGAAAGTGCCACTGGCAGCGTGTAGACCTTGCGATTGGTGCCATCCCACGTGGCCGCTCGCAGGCGCCGCACGAGGGCAGTCGAGCCGTCCTCTTCGCCGGGATCAATCTCCCCGAGATTATAGATCACTCCGAGCGTGCCGAGCACGACTTCACGGGCCGGAAAGCTCGCGATTGCCGCACAGCCAATCCGCCAATCCCATCCCAAGGGTTTGACGACGGGTTCAATAAAACGGCCTGCGCGGCCCAGAAAACTTTGTCGTTGAGCGGCGCCGCGACGGGCAGCCTCCAGTCCATCGGCCGTTTCAAGAGATGCCAATTGGTCGACAATTTCAACTCGATCGGGATCAGTCGGGGGATACTGGCTCAGTCGCCAGACGAGTTTTTGACGGTCAGCATCGACCTCCGCTTCGATCAATTGCTGGCTGTACGGATAGCTCGCCAGCGCCCACACAACAATGCTCACAGCCACAATGAGAGTGCCCGCATTTTGTAAAAACGACCAAGATGCTTCCCGAACGCGTTCCCAAACAACCGATGCACGGGGCCAGCGCCAGCCTGGGAGTTCCATTACAAACGGCTGCGGCGGCCCTCGAAAAACAGTCTGCGTGAGCACAAGGGCGACCAGTGCCGCCACAACGACACCCACTGCATACATCGCCGCCAAGACCAAGGCAGGCAGTCGTAGCCAGGGCACTCCAACGGCCACATTAGGCACAAAGGCACCGCACAGGAGCAGGTAGACGGGCAGTCGAGCGGAGCAACTCATCAGCGGTGCAACGAGGATTGTCAGCAGACGATCACGGCGATTCTCAATCGTGCGCGCGGCCATGATGCCGGGGATTGCACAGGCAAAGCTGGAGAGCAGAGGAATGAACGACTTGCCGCTGAGCCCCACTCCATAAAGCAATCGATCCATCAGAAAAGCTGCTCGGGAGAGGTACCCACAGCCCTCCAGAATCGCGACGAAGAAAAAAAGCATGGCAATCTGCGGCAAAAATACGACCACGCCCCCAATCCCGGCCAGCACACCATTGACGATCAGGGAGCGGATCGCTCCCGGCGGCAGTAGCGATTCAACACCAGTCGCTAGGCCATCCATGCCGCTGGAGATCAGATCCATCAGCGGCGTTGCCAGCCAAAAAATTGAGGTGAATACAAGGAGCATCGTGGCGATAAAAATCAGCGTGCCCCAGCCGCGGTGCGTGAGAACGGCGTCGATCCGCTCGTCGAATGATCGGCTGGCTGGGGGCGTTTTCGTAATGACTCCAGAGAGTTGCCGTTCAATCCATGCATAGCGGGCCATCGCCTCGCGGGCTGGCAGGGAGTGGCCGGTGTTAGCGGCAGTAAAGTCACGGTCAAGGGTGATTGGGCTGGGGTGCAAAGTTGCCGGAGCGGCGATTACGTTGTCGCAAAGCGCAGCAATGCCTTCGTGAGTGGGGGCGATGACCCGAACAACCGGGCAGCCAAGTCGCTGGGCCAGTAAGGCTGTATCGATGACAATCCCCTTCTCATCTGCCAGATCGCAGAGCGTCAAAGCGATGACCGTAGGGAGGCCGATTTCTAGTACTTGGCTGGCGAGATAGAGATTGCGTTCCAGATTTGTGGCATCGGCTACCACAATCACGCAGTCGGGCAGGGGCACGCCCGGCATTTGCCCCCGGAGCACATTCACGGCTACTGTTTCGTCGGGGCTTTTCGGAAAAAGAGAATAAGTCCCGGGCAAATCAATCAGTTTGATCACTTGATTGTGATGCGTGAACTGGCCAATTTTTTCCTCAACGGTGACTCCCGGATAGTTGCCTACCCGCGTCGCTATGCCGGCGAGTGCTGAGAAGAGGGTGCTCTTGCCAGTATTAGGATTTCCCAGAAGGGCGACGATGAGAGGGTCGCGTGGGCTGAGCGTGCCGTCGGCGGAATGTGTATTCAAAGGGTGCTCGCGGCGAATGTGGTCGCGATGCTATTGAGTAACGGCCACACGCGAGGCTTCGTTGCGGCGGATTGAGAGCCTGTAGCCACGGAGTTCGAGTTCAAGGGGGTCACCAAGCGGTGCTGTGCCCACAACGCGGACCTTTACACCCGGCGTGAGTCCCATTTCAAGCAAACGCAGCGATGTGGGGTCAGAACCAGCCACATCCCGCACTCGGGCACTGGCACCAACGGCAACTTCTTGAAGTGATAGCACGACGCGACTCCCGTTTTTTGGCGGGCTCCTGTCCTATAGAGATCAGAGACTAGATTGAGACTCATTCTCAAATAGGGACCTTCGAAGTATAGATCATGATTGGTTGCAAAGCAACTCGATGTGGATAAAAGTGGCGATCTGCGTCTTGGTTGTGGCCATCCACTGAGCGATGCGTGGATTTCCGCTGGACCTCAAAAATGACGTAGAACACGCTCAGCACGAAAGAGCCAACCAGACGCCTGGATTCGATTCACAATTTTTATGAAGCAGCGAGGCGTTTTTATCACCGGAACCGATACAGACGTCGGTAAAACTGCGGTGGCCGTTGTTATTGTACGGCAACTCGTGCGGGCTGGACTGCGTGTGGGAGTCTATAAACCGGTGGCCAGTGGAGTCTCTACGGCCCAGCCGATCGCCAGTCGCGACAGTACCCGGCTCTGGGAGGCAGCGGGCCGCCCGTTGACGCTGGAAGAGGTTTGTCCACAGATGTTTTCTGCCCCGCTCTCACCGCCGCGAAGTGCCCGCAGCGAAGGAAAAATAGTCGATGAAAAACTTATACGCGACGGACTTATACCCTGGACCACTGCCAGCGACTGCGTTGTGATTGAAGGGGCGGGCGGACTTTTTTCACCCCTCAGTGATGTCTCGCTGAATGCCGATGTCGCGGGCGAATTTGGGTTTCCGCTGGTGATTGTCGATGCAGCGAGATTGGGCGCGATCGGCCGCACATTGGCTCTTGTGCACGCGGCGCGAGCCTACGGATTACATGTGGCTGCCGTAGTGCTTTCGCAGACCCATTCGGTGGAGGGTGAAACTGTCGGTGATCCAACGCACGGCACAACGCTCATGCATAACAGTGCGATTGACTTATCGCTGCGACTCGAAAACCTGCCCGTTGCCGTACTGGCATTTGCTGCGGAGTCAATCGACCCACAGATCAATTGGGTTGATCTGAATCCTTAGACGACCTCCGCCATGGTGCCTTGGACGGGCTGGAAGGGCTGTCCGGCTTTGAGGTTGGCAATCGTCAGTTTCATACTGACCTTCCAAACGCCATCAGCATCCGGCGTCACAAGCCAGTGTGGCATTACAACCACCGATTGATGCACCAGCTCAAAGCCCCCCTCCGACTGGCTGACCGATTCCAGCGGAAACGCCCAGATTCCAGCGATGCTGCCGTTGGTTGCCTCGCCCAACGAAAGTCTGGCGTCGATGCCCAGCCAGTCGTCGATTAATCCCAGCGAACGCACAACGGTGAGATCGAGCCGAGTTCCCAGTTCACCGAGTTGGCGGTGCTCGGAGTGCGAGTGATCGTAGAAAAAACGCCCCCTAGCGCGAGGCGGCATGCCCGCAAAACCAAACTCGACGGCCAGATGCTGGCGAAAGTCGGGCGGTAATCCTGCCAGCTTGTAAGCAATTTCTAAAGTCCGTGAGCCCGACTCAAGCGTGATGGCCTTGGAGAGCGTCAACGGAATCCCCCACGCATTGCCGAGTCGCGAGAGCAGGATCTGAATGCGGCCCGGGTTGCGGCGGATGTTGGCTGCGTAAGCACCCGCAGCAAAATCACCTCGTTCCATGGCCGTGCCATTCATGACAGCGGTGGAATCAATATCGACATCATAAAAATGATCGACGAGGCTCTTGCGTCTGGAAGTATCGTAGCGTACCAATTTCTCCAGACCCGGCTGCTTAAATTTTGCTAATTGCGAAGCATCGACGACACTGCGGGCTTCTCCCGGGCCAGCCAGCACCTGCGCGTGGTAGGCCTCGGGTTGACGGTCAAGTGTGGCCAGCAGATTGTGGCACTGATCGCGCAGATCGAGTTCATAAAGGATACCGCCTCGGGCTGGCGCAATCCATGCATCGAGACCATCGTTGGACAGTCGCACCTCCGTGCGGCCATCAAAGTCGTAGTCATCAGTCGTGGCGTCAACCCACGCACCTTTTCGCCCTTCGGCGATGTCGGCTGCGATGTCGGCTGCGATCAATTCATGGTAGATCGCATTTCGGAGGTGCGGTAGATAGATGCCGCCAAAGGCACCGTGCCAGTAGGCACAATTGCACTGACCTCGGTAGAGAGCCTGCGTTGCCTCGACGAGGGCCGCTGGATTAACAGCTCCAGCCGTGCGAATGCGGGCCAGCCTCTCGCTGACAGACATTGTTCGGGCATACATTTCATTCGCCTCTGGGTAACGGCGGCGAAAATTTCGCCATGAACCGCCGCGTATGAATGGCAAGATGCCGGTCAGGCTTTGATCGGTTTGTGCCATCGTGCGGGCTTTAACGCAGGCAAGTTGTAATTCCGCCGGCAGCACCCATTCGGTCATCTCGCGGTAGCTGCATTCGGGCAGCCAGACAGTGCCTGCCGGTGGCTGATCCCGCACCACCTCCGACGGCAGGCTCATTTCAATCCAATCGCGATTGGATTGGAGCAAGCCAAAAAATGTATCTAACCATCCCTCAGAAAAACAGGCTTTATGAGTGTCAGGCCAGACGCCAAACTTCTCCCCATCGTCGCCAAAAACGGCAAGTGCCCCGTGCCGACGGTCGGCAAGAAATCGTAAGTGGTCGATCGTCGCCTGCGGCGCACCAAATGGAATCACATAGCGTAAGTGCTCGCTGACCGGAAAAACCGCAAGCGTCGCACCATCCCCTTCGGTGAGCCAGTGACGGTCGAGTTTATCGTCGCTAAGACCGGCAGCCTTGAAGTGAAAATCATCGAGGATCGTCCAGTCGATGCCAGCGGCTTTGATATCGGCTGTCATGCCAGGATCCCAGACCCGCTCCGCCACCCACATCCCTGAGACCTTCGCGTTGAGTCGCCTCTGAAGCCATTCGGTGTAGAGACGGATCTGGCCGATCCGATCGCGGCTTGGCAGCATCGCTAAGACCGGCTCATAGAACGCGCCTCCCACGATTTCGATGCGTCCATCGGCAACCAGTCGGGCAAGTCTGTCAAGATAATCGGGATGGTGGCGATCGAACCATTCAGCCAGCGGACCACTGGTATGCAGACCTAAGCGGATGCCGCGATGCTGCTCAAGAAGTTTGAGCATCGGCAGGTAACTGTCTTGGTACGCCTGCTCGATCACCTCATCAAAATTACCGACCGGCTGATGGTCGTGCAGCACAAAAACAAACCGCACAGCGGACGACATAGACAGTCTCTAGAATGACGGAAGAAAAAGAAGCAAGGCATCGATCTGAGGGCTCCTTGGATTGTCTGGGATAGACTCCGCCGCGCCAAACGCCATTTTTGAGTTTGCCAGTGTATGGAGCAAGGCTATGAGCCGTCTGTGCCGCTAGTGACGGTTGGCAAAACTCTTATGCCTCTCGCAGTCGCCTTGCTGACTCCTGCGGAAAAAGTGTTGTTACGTGGCAACCGGTGGCCAACTCAAATCCTGCAAAACTGGCGAGTCGAGGCAAGATTTCCAAGTGCCAGTGCCATTTGGAGAGGCGAGCTGCTTCTGGACTGCCAGTGCGTTTGGCAAATGGTGCTTGGTGCAGCCACCAGTTGTAGTCGGCCCCGGGAACGAGGCGTTGGAGCTTGGCAACGACACGCTGCGTGAGTGAGGCGAGCGCCTCGATATGGGCGGCAGAGGTGGCGTGAAAATAAGCCTCTGGGTGGCAAGGCAAAATCCATATTTCAAATGGCTGTCGCGTGGCTGGTGGCACAATTGCAACGAGGTCGCCAGCCTCAGCGACGACCGTGTCTGTCATTCTCGCGACGGTGAGAACATTGGCAAACGGATTGCCAGTGCCAGCAAGAGCTTCTAGTTCAGCAGCCAGCAGCGGCGGGATAAAGTCTAGAGCGATCAACTGGCTGTGAAGATGCTCAAGCGACGCTCCAGCGTGAACGCCGGAGTTTTTAAAAACCGTGGCCCACAGAAGATCCTCGCGTTCGCTTAAAAGAGCAATGCGTTGCCGACAGAGTTCCCAGACATCGCGCCATGCTGAGGGGGTGATGGCCAGAATAGTGTGGTCGTGGTTTGGCGACTCAATCACCACATCGTGTACGCCGTGAGCTGGTCGCGTGGCTGGGGTCGCGATGGAGGGTGGCAGTTCGGCTGTCTGCTGCGTCGGGCTGCGTGGCTCAACAATCGGAAATCGATTGGGTATGATCCGGGCCCGCCAGGGCTGCGCACTCGCGGCAGGCATTCGCATGATATCGGGAGGCGTGAGTAATTCGTTGCCGGCGCAAAATGGACAGTCGGCCCTGGTGCCGCTTGAGAGCGAATCGAAACTCAGACAGTCAGAATGAGTATTAGACATGCGATCATCAATGGGCCGATCGGCTCGCTTGGGGACTATAAATACGGTGCGGGCCGCGAGCGGATCGAAGTGAATGAGGGGATCTCGGCTGAGGTTTTGTCTGGCAGGAATCGTTCGAGCCCTTTCAGAAAGATTGAATGCTGTCGCCGACTGAATTAAACTTTACGAGCGAGTGCACGGAGGTCGCATCTTTGTTCCAGCGACTGGGAAAGGGCGATCCCACCGCCACTATTGGCTGAGCGGTGATGAAAAAAGATACCCCCTTTATGTCTAACCGCCGCACGTGGCGACAAAAATGCACTGACGCCTTTCGCGGTGTTATCCGTGCGGTGCAAACGCAGTCGAGTTGCAGAGTCCATCTGGTTGGAGCGGTGGTTGTGATCGGTTTTGCTCTTGGGTGTGGACTAACGCATGTTGAGTGGTGTGTGCTGGTAGGGGCGATCGGTAGCGTTTTGGCTGCCGAAACTTTTAACACAGCCATTGAATCCTTGGCCCGAGTCGTGCATCGGGGCGAGCACCCGGACATTCGCGATGCGCTCGATATGGCTAGTGGGACGGTGCTGATAGCTGCCGTGTCAGCCGCCGTGATTGGAGGAATTATCTTTGGCAATCGAATCGGTATGCTGCTGGAAGTCTGGTAACCAATTTGAAATGCGAGAGGCGTGATGCAAGTCACATCGAGTGTCGAGCCCATCGTATGGCGTCTATAATTTACTTCTGTTGGATGTCGTAGCAGAAGATTTTATCCTGCTCTCGAAGGTAGAGTTTTCCGTCGAGAATCACCGCATGCGACCAACTGGGACGGCCTTCGCTCTGCGGGATTTTAAAGGCGCTGACCTCTGCATAGTTCGTCGGATCGGCCTTGATGAGGGCCAGCGTGCCGTCGGCAAATCGCACGTACACATGGCCGTCGGCAGCCATAACGGAGGCCGAGCCTTTGCCGCTACCCCGGGTTTTCCAGACCACATTGCCAGTCAGCAATTCGGCACAGAAGGGAATGCCTTGATCGTCAGAATCGCCATAGAGATGATCACCCACCAAGACAATCCCGCCGTGTTTATTGGCAAGGTCTTTCTTCAGTCCATACACCTCTTCAACATGGATCGCACCGGCGGGACCAGAGACCTGCCTGAGGAGCGCACCACCCCGTTTGTAGCCAGCAGAGAAGAAGACCAGATCGTCCCGCACAATCGGCGTGGGAATGACAGCCGTTGTTTGATCGATCGGATAGGCCCAGAGAAAATTTCCGGTTTTAGCATCAACGGCAAACGCTCCGCTGGCCGTTGTTTGCACATATATTTTTCGGCCTTTGAGTTCGGCGACCACGATGGAGGAGTGGCCGGCACCGCGGTCGCCCTGCATGGGACATGCCCAGAGCGGCTTACCATTTTTCTTATCGAGCGCAACCATCGTTGCCTTGTCGCCGCCCGGTGTACAGACAAGTTTATTGGCGTCGATCAGCACTGATTCACTGTATCCCCAACCGTCCCCTTTTTTGCCAGCAAATTCAGTCTTGAGATCGATACGAAAAATCTCTCGTCCATCCTTGGTGGCACAGGCTACAAGTTGACCAAACGGCGACAGCACATAGACAGTCGTACCATCGACAGTCGGAGTGCTCCGCGAACTCTGCCACGACTCCTGCCCGTCGTTCCACGCGGCACCGGTCTTGGTTTTCCAAACTTGCTTGCCGGTTAGACTGTAAAAGCAGGTGAGATACTCGTCTTTATCGGGAGCGGTCGAAAGACCGTCGCCGAGGGTATAGAGTTTGTCTCCCACGATGGCGAGACTGGCGTAGCCTCGGCCAGCGCCAGCCGTTTCCCAGACCAGCGGTGGGCCATTGGCAGGCCATGCTTCAAGCAGATCGGTGTCGGGGGCTACGGCCGTCCGTTCAGGACCACGAAAGGTCGGCCATTCGCGGGCCACACCGACGGAAGCTGACGTCAGACCAGAGACGGTAGCATAGAATGTCAATATCAGCGCGTTTTGCAGAGGCACAAAACCAAAAGTGTGACCGCGCATCTTGCAGGCTCCATCAATAAGAACATCTGGAAAATAAGAACATTTGGAAGGGTGTACGATCGAACAAAGGGGAATTCGAATCACTTTTAGGGAATCCGATCTCGTCAGGAGTGTATCCTATAGCGTGAATCGGATTTCAGTTCTTTTCTCTTTATTCGGAGCACCGTTCTCGTGGCGGCACCTCTTTCCTTCAAGCCCGATCTTTTGTTTGGGACCCGAGTCACTGTTGAACAGGTGGAGGAGGGAAACGAACTCGCCCCTAAGTTTGACGCCAGTGGATTGATTCCTTGCGTCACAACCGACTTTCACTCAGGCGAAGTGCTGATGGTGGCGGTGATGAATCATGAGGCGCTGACGAAGACGATCGAAACAGGCCAAGCCTACTATTACAGTCGTAGCCGGCAAACACTCTGGCATAAGGGGGCCACGAGCGGATTGGTGCAAAAAGTTGTTGAGATGCGGATCGACGACGATCAAGACTGCATCTGGCTGCGAGTTGAAATTTCTGGTGGCGCTAGTTGCCATGTTGGCTACCGTTCCTGCTTTTATCGCCGCGTGCCTGTCGGTGCCGAACGAACGACGAGCCCTGCCCTCATCTTCACCGAAGACGAAAAAATATTTGATCCGAAGGCCGTTTACGGCGATGCGCCAAACCCAACGCAGTTGTAGATCAGGCCAGAATATCCCGGAGGACTTCACCGTGCACATTGGTGAGTCGTCGCTGAATACCGTTGTGATAATAGGTCAATCGTTGGTGATCGATGCCCAGCAGATGCATCACAGTAGCGTGGTAGTCGTACCAGTGGACCGGCTTGTCTTGAGCCTTCCAACCAAGCTCATCGGTGGATCCGTAAGCGACACCGTGTTTTAGCCCAGCACCCGCCATCCAGATCGAAAATCCATACATGTTGTGATCGCGGCCCGTACCAACCTGATCAGCTCCAGATTGTGTGAAAGGAGTTCGCCCAAATTCTGAAGTGCAGAGCACAAGCGTATCGTCGAGCATGCCACGCTGTCGTAAATCCTTCAACAGTGCGGCAACGGGCTGATCCATCCGTCCTGCCTCACGCGTATGGTTTTCTTTGACATCTTCATGTCCGTCCCAATTAATGCGAGGTGAGCCAAACGAGCCTCCAGAAAAAAGCTGTACAAAGCGCACGCCTTGCTCCAACAAGCGACGAGCCATGAGGCACCGACGGGCAAAATCAGCAGTTGTTTCGTTGTCTAACCCATACATCTGTCGAGTGGCCATCGATTCTTGGTTCAGATCGGTGACAAGCGGCACAGCGAGCTGCATTTTGGCCGCTAGCTCATAACTCCGCATACGGGCCACAAGTGCGTCTTCGGAGCCTCTACCCAGAGCGTGACGACGATTGATTTCAGCCAGTAATTCGCGACTCGTGCTGTCTTGGCCCGCAGGCAATTCGCGGGCAGGAAAGAGATCGTGGATGGCCGGCCCTTTACTTTGAAAGGCAACGCCTTGATGCTCTGCTGGCAAAAAACCATTGGACCAATTGATCGTGCCCCCTGCTGGCAGACCGCGGGCGTCGGGCAGCACAACATAAGACGGCAGGTCGTCGGTTTCACTCCCCAACCCGTAAGACACCCAGGCGCCCATAACGGGAAAGCCGTTCAGCCGAAATCCCGTGTTCTCCTCGAATGTTGCCGGCGTGTGATTGGCCGATTCAGCCACCATCGAACGGATCACCGTTAACTCATCGGCAACTGTAGCAAGGTGTGGAAAGAGGTCTGATACCCAGAGCCCGCTTTGCCCTCGCTGCTTGAACTCCCAGTCATTTTTACGAATCAAACCAATCTGATTGAAAAATGTTGCCGGCCGTTCTTCTGACTGAAGAGATTTGCCATGAAACTTTGCAAGCTCGGGCTTGTAGTCAAAGGAATCGATATGACTCACCCCTCCGCACAGGCACAGATGAATCACTCGTTTGGCCTTGCCAGCAAAGTGGGGCGAACCCGTAGCATCCGCCGTAAGAGACGCAGCGCCAGCGGCGTTGTCGCGCATGAGGAGTGATGTCAGGATCGTTCCGGTCAGCGATGCGGTTGACCAATCCAGCATCCGGCGTCGTGTAAAAAGGGGATTGATCATGTCTCTTCACACAAAGAGCAGGACTGACTAGTAAGTATCAAGCCGATGCGACGCCTGATGGAGGCGAGTGTTTTAGTGGACATAGATAAACTCACTGCTATTGAGGATCACCCGACAAAAAGCCGCCAAGTCATTTGTGAGCAGAAATGTCTGGCCGAGTTGCACGTCGTCGAGAGAGGCTTCTCGGCCGAAAGCTCGCAGGTAAACCTGTTTGATTTGTTTGTCGATCGATTCGCCTGCCGTTTGCTTGACACTCGTTGCAAAGTGATCTGCCATCGTAAAGACAATGTCGTTATTGAAGAGCGCAAGAGATTGTAGCGGCGTGATCGTTGTGGCTCGCTTCGGAGTCGTCGCGGAAGGGTCCGGACAATCAAATGTATCGAGGAACGGATTGCGGCCACCACGAGGCGTAAACCGATAGATTGTCCGGCGATGGCCTTCGGTCCCACGTTCCGCAATCGATGTGTAAAAGTTGCTTCCTTTAAATGGAAAGTGCTCAACATCGCGATACCCTTGACCGCCAATCGTGGGATTGAGTTGACCGGTCACAACCAGCACGGCATCCCGAATCGCCTCGGCCTCGATTCGGCTGGGTGACTTACGCCACAGCAATCTATTTTCGGCATCCAGTGCCAAAGCTTCCTCACGGACAGTGGAAGCCTGACGGTAGGCAGCGGTTGTGACCATCATTCGATGCATAGGTTTCAAACGGTAGCCAAGGCTTTGAAAAGCGTGTGCGAGATAATCGAGTAACTCAGGATGGCTGGGCTTTCCGCCGTTGAAACCAAAATCACTGGGAGTTGCCACGAATCCCTGACCAAAGTGGTAGAGCCACAATCGATTGACCATCACGCGGCTTAAGAGAGGATTGTGCGGGTCGGTGACCCACGCAGCTAGTTTTGTTCGGCGCTGTGCATCAGGAGCGTTTGGGGCCAGGGCTTCTGGAAAAGCATCGCTGGCAACAGCAGAGACGCCGCCGGGAGAAACCACTTCTGCAGGGTTGCCCACATCCCCGCGTCGCAAGATATGTGTGACCCCTTGATTGGTACTCACGCATGTGTAAACAACCTGAGGCTGCTGGTTGGCTAACACCTGTCGTTCTTGGTTCAGACGATTGATGTGTGCAGTCATCTGCCTGTGATTGTCGCGCTGCAGAGCAGGCATCGCATCGAACAAATCGTCTTGGGTTATATGGTTTAATGCGGCAACACCTGCTGCAGTGGCCACCTCTTGCGGCGTCAGAGCTCGGTCGTAGAGCAATGCTTGATGAATGCGACCGGAGAGCATTCGATTGCCCCCAGCAGGAGTGTGACGCAGGCCAAAAACAAGCTGTGACTGACCGGCAGGGTACAACTGGAGATCGCCCTGACGATAAGGGGTTCCGTAGGGCTTTCCCTCCCGATAACCGCTGATCGTTCCATCCTGCTGGTAGACAATCGCAAAGCGAACAGGCCGATTGGCGGCCTCTGTTTCTTCAGCCGCACCAAACGGCGTGGTTCGCAAAAAACTATTGCTTCCAGCCATCCATTGTTTTGGCTGTTGCTCACCAAAGACGATTGCGTCAAATACGGTTCCATTGAGTGTTTGGATGCTGATGGCAGCACCCCCGGCCTGATCCAGAGTGTCTAACTGGACCAAAACCTCGAGAGTCTTTTCAGCAATATCAAAAGGTAAGGGTGCTGTTTCGACATACGCCGACCTGCCATCAACAACCAGCGCGCCACGTTCAAAACGTGTCTCGCCTTTGGCAGTGGCCGTCAGGCCGAGGAGTGTCTCTGAAAGATCGTGATGAAACTCCCAGACTACACGAGCTTGGGGAGGGGGCAAAAGTGGGGTAGTGCCACTTTTTCGGGCAGCCAGGATTTTATTGCGAACAGGCTCTTGAAGAGCATTGAGTTCTTGCAATAGTGCTTTGAGACTCGCATCAATCATCCGGGTGCGGTCTTGATTGAGCGGCAACAAAACGGTGCGTTCTCCGTGCGTTACGCCGGCAAGTGCTGCTGCCAGTTGGTAGTAATCCTTCTGCGAAATCGGGTCAAATTTATGGTCGTGGCAGCGGCTGCAGTTGACGGTCAATCCGAGAAATGTTTGCCCGACGAGGCCCACAAGATCTTCCAGCTCATCCTGAGCCATCGACATTTTCATCTTGGCATTGTCTGGTAGCGTTGTGTTGTGGGGACCAGCCACGAGAAAGCCTGTCGCCGTAATCGCCAGACCGTCTGTAGGGTAGAGGATGTCTCCGGCGAGTTGCTGGCGAACAAACTCGTCGTAGGCCATGTCCTGATTCAGAGATTCGATGACCCAGTTGCGGTAGGGCCAAAAATGATTTCGAGGCTCGTCGTATTCAAAGCCGTTGCTTTCACCGAATCGGACAATGTCCAACCAGTGCCTCGCCCAGCGTTCTCCGTAATGCGGCGACTCGAGCAATTCATCGACGAGATCGTCATACGCACTATCTCGAGAATCGTTGAGGTATGCATTGATCTGTTCGAGCGTCGGGGGTAGGCCGAGCAGGTCGAAGTACAAGCGACGAATAAGAGTTTGCTTGTCCGCTTCTGGTGAAGGAGACAGCCCTGCATCCTTCAGCCGCGCAAAGACAAACGCATCGATCGGATTCTTATTCCACAGCCGATCGTCTGCAGCGGGGGGCTTTGAATTCTGGATTGGCTTGAGCGACCACCAGTCGAGGCCAGCGCGTGAATCGGTCGTATATCGAAAGGGGTCGATGGTCTCTGTGCCCCAGACGGCACCACCAGCGATCCAAGCCCTTATCCGCAACTTATCTTCCGCAGCAAGCGGCTTCTTCGGAGGCATCTCATCAGACTCAACATGTTGCCAGAGCAGGCTTTCGTCGGCATTGCCAGGGACAATGACTGGCCCTGATTCGCCGCCAGCCATCGCCTTTTCGCGGCTCGATAAATCGAGATTCCCTTTGGTTTCATCACCGGAGTGGCAGTTCAAGCAGCGCTGGGCAAGAAGCGGTGCAATCTGGCGATCAAAAGCTAGCTCATCGAGAACATTGCCGCTGGTATGAGCAGCAAAATAAATCGCTGTCAGAGAAAGTAGAACAAAAAGTCGAAAACGGCTCATGACAGTCGCCTTGCCCCACGTAGAAAGCTCGCTTGCAGATCACTGGGTCAACGCTTCATCGCAGGGACTTCTTGAGAAGTGTAACTTTAAAAGGCTCAGGAACCAGTCCCTCCAGAAATAGCAAAGAGGATGGTATCATTTGTAGCAGATCATCTTTCTTTCTACATTGGGAGGCCATCAATGCTCACTCCGCCCCAAATCGTCGAGACATATTTTCTTGAATCGCGGTACATGCTTCTGGAGATCGCTGCCTACCTCGACCGCTACGATGCGGCAGTCAATCGAGACCAAGCCGACAATTCAATTGGCAATGGAAGTGGTCAAGCGACAGGAGCCGAGGATAAAAAACTGGCTTTGATTCGCCGGGCCATGACCATGCTCGTCGAGCCAAAACCGCAGCAGGAACGAACGAGGGCACTCCTCGAACTCTTTGCCACGCAATGAAGGCCGTACATAAGATGCCCTGACAGATTGAGATCGTGGCTCAAGGGATTCAACGCAAGGGAATCAACTAGACACTAGGGAAAAACATGCAGATCATTCAGCCCCACTACCACGCGATTGCCCGCACGGCGCAAGATTATGAAAAAATGGCGATGAGCGGAGTTGTGGCTGTTGCCGAACCGGCTTTTTGGGCCGGCTTCGACAGACTCTACCCCGAAACATTTATTGACTACTTTCGGCAGATCAGTGAATTTGAGCCGACGCGAGCGGCTCAGTATGGTATCCGGCACTTTTGCTGGATTGCCGTCAATCCCAAGGAAGCAGAAAACGTTTCGTTGACCCGCGAGGTGCTTGGACAGATGCCAGAATTTTTTCAAAAGCCGACAGTGCTCGGCGTTGGAGAAACCGGCCTTCACAAATCGACGAAAAACGAATGCGATGCCCTTGAGGCCCATGTCGATCTTGCAATGAAGCACAACCAGCTCGTGCTGATCCACACGCCGCATTTGGCGGATAAGGCTCACGGCACAAAGCGTGTGCTGGAAGTGCTGGCGGGTATGAATGTCAATCGCAGTCGAATCTGGATCGATCACGTTGAGGAACAGACAATCAAGCCCTGCCTCGACGCTGGCTACTGGGTAGGGATGACGCTCTATCCGATCACTAAGTGTTCGCCTAAGCGAGCGGTCGATCTGCTGGAAAAATACGGACGCGAACGAATCCTTGTCAATTCATCGGCCGACTGGGGACCGAGCGATCCTTTTACGCTGCAAGAGTGCGTGCTGGAATACCGTCGCCGCGGCCATTCAGTGCAGGAGGCCGTCGAGGTCTTCCACAACAATCCCTGCCATTTCCTTGGCCAAAATCCAAAGTTTGATATTCAGCCAATCCGCATCGAATCTGATCGCACCGAAAGTGGGAGTGATCAACTTCGTCAGTCGGTTTCAGTGTGACACTGCCACTCATTCAGCCCCTTCGAAGTCTTGGCTAAAAAAATGGCTAAGCTACCCATGCAAGAGCTAACACCCTACATCACGCAACTTTCGCTGGTGCGGCAACTCAAGTTTTGTGCCGGCCATCGCCTCTACCAGCACGAGAGCAAATGCGCGTTTTTTCACGGCCATAACTACCGTGTCGATGTTGAAGTCGCCGGAGCGTCTGGGGGCACGGAGGTTGACAGCATTGGCCGGATTGTCGACTTCTCGATGATTAAAAAGCGGATGTTGGGCTGGCTTGATGACAACTGGGACCACAGTTTTCTCGTCTTTGCCGAAGATGCCAATGCATTGGCCGCTATTCGTATGGTGCAGCCAACCAAGTATTTTGTGATGCCATACAATCCGACAGCAGAAAATATGGCTCGCTATCTCTTGGAAGTCGTTGCTCCAAGCGTCTTGACGGACTTAGGCGTGGTGGCTCGGCGGGTTACAGTCTGGGAAACAGACGAGGCGTGCGCTGTAGCGACGCTTGTCGGCGATCCTGCAGAGATAACGATTGCAATTAAATCGGCCGTGATAGTCGATAGTCGCTAGAGAGTTGTCAGTGTTTTTAAAAGAGGCGTGGCTTCAGGGCTGTTATGGCTGAGCGAATCAATCAGACTGACCAAGCGGATCAAAGAATATTTCCCGCTTCCTTTCCGGGCACACGATTACGTCGCATCCGGCAACATGCGTGGCTGCGGTCAATTGTGGCTGAAACGGTGCTTTCACCGACCGATCTGATCTGGCCGCTGTTTGTTCACGATCATCATGCAAACGCCCCCATCGCTGCGATGCCAGGTGTTGAACGACTCTCGATTGAAGGTGTTCTGAGGGCTGTCGAAGAGGCGCAGCAATTGAGTATTCCGGCAGTAGCCCTTTTTCCCGTGGTCGAGGCCTCGCTCAAGTCGGACGATGCACAGCATGCCCTCGAACCGCAGAATCTTGTCTGCCGTACGATTCGAGCAATCCGGGAGTCCTGTGGGAATAGCGTCGGCATCATCTGCGATGTGGCCCTCGATCCTTATACGAGCCACGGCCACGACGGCTTGCTCGATAATGGCCAGATTCTCAATGACGAAACAGTCGCAGTGCTGGCTCGGCAAGCCGTCATTCTTGCGACTGCGGGCTGCGATGTGGTGGCCCCCTCCGACATGATGGATGGCCGCGTCGCTGCGATTCGTCGCGCCCTCGACACCGCCTTGCAGCAAAATGTCTGCATACTCTCCTACGCGGCCAAATACGCATCGTCACTCTACGGACCGTTTCGCATGGCACTCGGGAGTGCTACGTCCTTGGGCACGGCTGACAAAAAGACCTATCAGATGGATTCCGCTAACTCGGATGAGGCGATCCGTGAGGTGTCGCTTGATTTAGCAGAGGGAGCGGACATGGTGATGGTTAAGCCGGCGATTGTGTCGCTTGATATTCTCTATCGCATTAAGCAGATGTTTGGTGTGCCGACTATGGCTTATCAGGTGAGCGGCGAATATTCGATGATTCAAGCAGCGGCGGCCAACGGCTGGATCGACGGCCCAAAAGCATCGCTGGAAAGCCTGCTGGTCATGAAGCGGGCCGGTGCCGACGCAATTCTCACTTACTTCGCTCCAGAAATCGCACGCCTTTTGAAATAATTCAAAGGCTAATCGCGAGAGGGTTGATGCCGGTGCCGGCAGAAGTCTCCTTTGCGAGGCAAGGATATGCCTACGCACGTCGAGCTTCCGCCGATCACCGGCTCCTCTTGTTAGGCGAG
>QWQJ01000174.1 GCA_003670865.1 Planctomycetota bacterium
CCTCGGCAGGGATTTCCTCGGCAGGGATTTCCTCGGCAGGGATTTCCTCGGCAGGGATTTCCTCGGCAGCTCTCTAGGAGTTGATTGTGCGACCACCGTCAACAGGCAAACAGACTCCCGTGACGAAGTCATTCTCCAGCAAAAAAAGCACGGCGTGGGCCACATGCTCTGGACTGCCCTCACGTTTTACCAGTGTGCCGGCAATGACATGCTCCCGTTCCTCGGCGGAGAGATCTGGCGGCAGTAAGACTGGCCCAGGCATCACGCAGTTGACTCGCACCTGCGGATTGCGAGATGCAAACTCCACGGCGAGCGATCGTGTCATCGATGGAATCGCACCTTTACTGGGAAAATAGGCAGAATAGTCGAGATACGGACGGGCAATCGCCCAGTCGCCGAGCGTCACAATCGCGCCGCCGCTGGCCTGCTGCACCATCACGGCCCCGGCCTCTTGTGCCGTGACGAACGTACCTACGCAATTGATGTCGTAATGCGCTCGAAGATCCTCGGCAGTCACATCTTCCAGAGCCGTCGGATTCCAAATACTCGCGCAGGTCACAAGGGCATCAATGCGTCCGAAGTGATCGGCAACGCGGTGCACCATGGCCCGCACAGGCCCTTCTTCTCGCATGTTGGCTGTGACCGCTAAACTTGGTACGCCTTCCAACTCTAATAGCCGAGCCATTTCCCTTGCCTCACTCAGTGCGCGATTGGCATGAATCGCCACGGAATATCCTCGATCAGCCAAGGCCCGCACCACTGAGGCACCAATCCGCCTAGCGCCACCCGTCACCAGTGCCACACGCCCTGTTGGCAACTGCTTCGATTCTTCACGTTCCATGGTCTATGGTGCCTTTGCCTGATTCATTCTGCTCCAAGCCGTCATGAAAATCGAGAATTTGTTGCCAGGCTTCTTGTGGTGTTTCGGCATACTTGAACAGCTCGATGTGTTCGTCTGCTACAACACCCTCGTCGGCTAGATATTGAAAATTGATGACCTTCGACCAATACTCACGACCGAACAGAATGATTGGCACAGGCTGCATGCGATGGGTCTGGCGAAGCGTCAGGGTCTCAAACATCTCATCCAGCGTGCCAAAGCCGCCTGGGAAAAGCACGACGGCCGCTGCTCGCAGAATAAAGTGAAACTTCCGCAGGGCAAAATACTTAAACTGAAAGCAGAGTTCTGGCGTGATGAACGGATTGGGCTGCTGTTCGCCAGGCAGTTTGATATTGAGGCCAATCGACTTAGAGCCCACATCAAACGCGCCCCGGTTGGCGGCTTCCATGATTCCAGGACCGCCACCGGTGATCACGACATACGATCGCTTGTCTTCGCACTGGTTGTCGATTGATACGATCCGAGTAAACTCCCTCGCGGCATCGTAATAATGGCTTGCAGCCAGCAATCGTTGGCTACGGGCGACTTGCCGCTTGAGACGCAGGCAATCGGGAACAGCGTCTGCGGCACGGCGGGCGTCTGAAAGTCGCCGCTGGGCCGCTGTGTGTTCGACAATCTGAGTACCACCAAAGACGATCACTGTGGATATGATGGCTTCTTGCTGCAAGGCCAACTCTGGCTTGCCAAGCTCCAGCAGCATGCGGACGCCTCGCATCTCAGTTTTTTGCAGCAGGGCGTAATCTTCCTGTGCAAGGCTGTAGCTTGGAGAGTTGAGGATCGCCTCCACATTGGCCGCAACGAGAGCCACGTCATCGCCAAGCACAGTTTCAGGCAGAATGCTGCAGGCTTTGGACTTCGGGGTTACCGGGCTGTCAGGGGCAGTGGCACTCGGTTTGTTTTTTTTTGCCATACTTTTTCCACCGCTGACGGTACCGTTTTTGTGAGAATTGCGTTACGAGTGTGCCATGGTCATAAGTGAGCGAACCGCCTGTTCAAGCTTGCATCACAGAATCTGCTCAGGCAACGGAAATTTTGGGATGCCATTTTAAGGCTCGAAAACGCTACCATCGCTCAAGTCTGGTGTGGTCACCGGAGCAGTCATAGCCCGGATGAAACCCTCTGCATGGAGTTCTCGTGCTGGATGCAAAACCCAAGCTTTTCGTTCTCGACACCAACGTCATTCTTCACGACTGCGGTTGCATTCACAACTTTGAGGAAAACGATGTCGCCATTCCGATCACCGTGCTTGAGGAACTCGATCAGTTCAAACGGGGTAACGAAGATATCAATTTTCAGGCCCGGGAATTTCTTCGCCGCGTCGACGCTCTGACGGGCGATGTCCTTTCCGCTGCCGGCAGTCCGCTGGGGCCAGGCCTCGGCTCGATCCGTATCATTCTGGGCAGCGGCCGAAACAGCCTCCTGCACGAAGCCTTTCTGCAAGACACACCAGACCATCGGATTCTCAACACCACCCTTGCGCTGCGGGAACAGGTAGCGCCGAGACAGGTAATTCTTGTCTCGAAAGACACGAATCTGAGAATGAAGGCCAAGTCGCTCGGCCTCCGTGCCCAAGACTACACCTCCGATAAAGTTGAGAGCTTTGACAAACTCTACACGGGCAAACGTGTGATTGAGGGCATCGATTCGCAGGTTATCGATCGCTTTTACGCCAACGGCGGCAGCCAGCCCGCCAACGAATTACCCTGCGTGCCACATCCCATTGCCAATGAGAATTTCATTCTTCGCAACGGCAGCAAATCGGCACTCGCCACCTACTCTGCTGCTGAACAGACATTTGTGCGTGTTGAGAAAACGACCTGCTACGGAATTTCACCTCGCAACGCTGAGCAATCGTTTGCGCTCAAGGCCCTGATGAACGATGACATAAAACTCGTCACACTAACCGGGACCGCCGGGACAGGAAAAACGCTGCTGGCGCTCGCAGCAGCGCTTGAATGTCGGCAAAAATATCGACAGATTTTACTGGCCCGGCCGGTCGTGCCACTTTCCAACCGAGACCTCGGCTTTTTGCCGGGTGATGTCTCTGAAAAACTCGACCCCTACATGCAGCCGCTCTACGACAACCTCACGGTGATCCGCCATCAATTTGGGGAGGCCACCCAAGCCGCGCAGCGCATCAACGAAATGCGAGAATCTGAGAAGTTGATGGTGACACCGCTGGCCTATATCCGCGGCCGCAGCCTGCAACGCATCTTTTTTATTGTCGATGAGGCGCAAAACCTCACACCACACGAGGTCAAGACGATCATCACACGCGCCGGAGAAGGCACGAAGATTGTTTTCACTGGCGACGTTTGTCAGATTGACCAGCCTTACCTCGACGCCCTCTCCAATGGGCTCAGCTACCTGATCCACCGCATGATGGGGCAACCGATCTACGCTCACATCACACTGGAAAAAGGTGAGCGATCAGCCCTCGCCGATCTCGCCAGCGAATTACTCTGACGATGCAACTTTGGCCCTCTATTTAATGACTCCCAGAGCGGAGGCGAATAGTATGCAAGGATCGGGCTGATGGATGATCGCCCGCGCGAAACGCGCGTGCCCGTCAAACCACCAATACCTTTGCCCTCGGCAATCGCTAACTCACCCCTTCTGTCTAATCGCACAAAAGTGCCTCTTGCTGCTACCCATCAATGTTGAACGACTCGCCAATCGCTGCGCAGTGGACATCCCAGCCGCGTGTTTCGCGGAGAAAATCAGCCATGCCGCGGGCGGCAGGGGGTTCGCCGTGTACGAGAAATGTCCGCTTGGGGGCTGGCATTCCCGCCAACCAGCGACCAATCTCCTCTCGGTCGGCGTGCCCCGAGAGAGCGTCGATTCGCCGTACAGCAGCTTTGACAGGAATGTCCCGGCCATGAATGCGCAGAAACTTCGCCCCGTCAATCAGGCTCCGGCCACGCGTGCCAATGGCCTGAAATCCAGCCACTAAAACCGTCGTCCGTGAGTCGGGAAGTCGCTGGACTAAGTGGTGAAGAATCCGTCCGCCGTTCATCATGCCGCTGGAAGCTATAATAATTCCCGGCCCTTGCTGGGTGTTCATTGCCTTGGACTCATCGGCCGTTCTCACCATGCGAACCCAAGGTGCTCTCAGTGCTGCAGCCACTCCGAACATTTTTGCTTCGGCAAAATCATGTTCGGCAGCATGCTTTTCAAACACCCCTATGGCAGCAACTGCCATAGGGGAATCAACCCAAACAGGTAACTCTGGAATCCGTCCGGCCGCCATCAGCGTACGCAGCAAATAGATGAGTTGTTGGCAGCGTCCAATCGCAAAGGAGGCCACCAGCATCATTCCCCCTCGGGCCACCGATTCACCAACCGCCGCTTCCAGTTCATCGAGCGGGTGGCTCTGCGGATGATTACGATCGCCGTAGGTGCTCTCACAGACCAGATAATCGCAGGCTGGCGGCGCGAGCGGATCGTTGTAAAGCGGTGCGTCGTAGCGGCCAATGTCACCCGAAAAGATAAGTCGAGTCGTTCGGCCTTGAGTGGCCACCTCCACTTCGATAAATGAACTGCCGAGCATGTGGCCGGCTTCGTGAAACCGGCAGCGCAGACCAACCCCTGGCTGAAACCACTCCTCGCGAGGTACCGCCTTTACCAACCGCAGTGTTTGATCAACATCGTGCTGGTCATAGATGGCCAGCGCAGGATGATGTTTTGAATAACCCTTGCGATTGGCATAGCGAGCATCTTCCTCTTGGCATTTTGCCGAATCGTAAAGCAGCAAACCCAGCAGATCGGATGTAGCCGGCGAGGTATAAATCGGCCCGCTAAAACCCTCCCGCACCAGCCTTGGCAACCAGCCAGAGTGATCGATGTGGCCGTGTGTCAGCACGACTGCGTGGATCGTGTTGGCGGCTACGGCAAAGCGTTGCCAGTTGCGCTCACGGACATGCTTCTCCCCCTGAAAAAGACCGCAATCAACCAGCACGCGAATGCCGTCAACTTCGATCAAATGCCGTGATCCCGACACCATCCCCGCCGCTCCGAGAAATGTCAGTGTTGCCATTATTTTTTTATATTTCCTTCGTTTTTTGCTTCACTGCAGAGACATCGATGGCGGGTTCGCCTCACGGTGGAGCCATGGCTGCTCGACGGCTTGAGCCTGCGGAAATTGCCTCGCTGTCCCCAATTGAAAACGACTCGAGCCAATGGCTCATAGCTCCTGCATCATGCGTTGACGGAATGTAGACGATCAGCACCAAGCGGCCATCCAAACGCCGTAAGTCAGTGACCATGCCTACGGCGCTGATCCGCCGAGCTATTTCGTGCAGGATAGCATTGCGGGGAAGCGGGATGGTGCCGAGGTACGCCTGTGTGAGAACCATTCCAATCTGATTGATATCTCTTAGTTGTACTTCCATATCGAGCCATGCCACTGCCGACGCTGCTCCAGTGCCCACTCGTGCGCCCAGCAAAACATGCTTGGGACGAAACTTAAGGCACGGGTTGGTAATCCCTCGTGGCAGCAAACGACTGTGGTTGCGGGGCAGATCGATCGCCAGCCAAGCGTTGATTTCTGCGTCACTGACCGCCAACTCCCAAGGACCTATTTTTCTTATTGCGGCGAGCATCGCCGACGCTTTTGTGACCAATCGACGAGCGGCCTGTTCCTCAATCAGCCCTTGGCCAGTCGTATCCAACTCCCCGCTAAGCTTCGGGTCAAGCGGCATCGGATTGGCTTTTGCGCCGACTGCGAGCAATGCATGCTCTCGATAAAAAGCCGGTTCATACGCAAGCAGCAACGCAACTCCGACCACGCAGGCTAGAACGGCGGCCGAACAGCCGAGGAGGATTTTGCGGACACGCCAGCCTGTTGATTGCATCACGGTATTGTGCAACGGTTGCTAACAATCCCACAAACCCGTTTTTTGGGTTCTTCGGGGAATATCGTGGCTCTTGCCGGTCGTTTTCAAGGCGGCTGTGGCGTAGATTGCCTGGATGGACACACTTTCCACCCACTATGCCCGACTTCTGGGCCTGGACGACTCCTGGCGAGTCGATGCTGTTGACCTTCGGCTTGACGAGCGGCGAGTCGAAATCCGCCTGGTGCACGTCGGCTCGGGCGTTTTCTGCCCGGAATGCGGGCAGTCTTGCGGCTTGGCCGATCACGCGGAAGAGCGGCGCTGGCGTCACCTCGACACGATGCAGTTCACGACGGAGCTTGTCGCCCGACTGCCGCGGAGCCGCTGCCCTGAGCACGGGGTGAAGACGATCGTGCCGCCGTGGGCCGGAAAGCACAGCCGTTTCACCCTGTTCTTCGAAGCCTTTGCCATCGAAGTCCTGCAGGCGGCCCGCTCGGTCAAGGCCGCCGCCTCCCTCCTCGGGCTCTCCTGGGACGCGGCCCAGACGATCATGGATCGAGCCGTCGAACGGGGGCTTGAGCGACGTGAAGTGACGCCCATTCGCCACATTGGTATCGACGAGAAGAGCTTCGGCAGAGGCCACGACTACATCACCGTCCTCACCGACATCGATGGCTCCCGCGTTCTGGATGTGGCCCCGGAGCGAACTCAGGCTGCAGCGGAGGCGGTCCTGCAGACGCTGACGGTTGAGCAGCGGCAGGAGGTTGTGGCCGTGGCTGCCGACATGCTCCCTGCCTATGCCAACGCGGTCGCGAACCAGACCCCGAACGCGAAGTTGGTGCACGACAAGTTCCATGTCGCCAAGCACCTCGGAGAGGCCGTCGATCAGGTGCGGCGAGCCGAGAACAAGGCCCTTCAATCCGAAGACGATGATCGGCTCAAGGGAACACGGCAGCTCTGGCTCTTCAACAACGCCAATCTCTCGCCAGCACAGCGACGCCGGTTCACGGCCATCCGGCAGAACGGCCTGAAGACCGCCCGAGCCTGGGCAATCAAGGAGGAGTTCCGCTGGTTCTGGCGTCATGTGTATTCGACGAGTGCCGAACAGTTCTTCAAACGGTGGTACGCATGGGGAGCCAGGTGCCGTCTCCGGCCTGTGATTAAGGTCGCCAAGATGCTCAAGCGTCACCTGCCGAATCTCCTGAGCTACTTCCTCTATCGAATCACGAATGCGACGAGTGAAGGCTTCAACAGCGTCATCCAGGCACTCAAGTATGCGGCCCGAGGCTTCCGCTCATTCCGGAACTACCGAACGCGAATCTTGTTCTTCTGCGGAAAGCTCGACCTCAGGCCACGGCTACCCTGCCACTAAAATCCCGGAAGAACCGACTATCGGGTGA
>QWQJ01000160.1 GCA_003670865.1 Planctomycetota bacterium
CGATTGATTCTTCTCCCGCTTTGTCGGTCTGAACCAGTCGGCCGGCCGCAGCGAGGAGTCCGGCGCGATCGGGCTTGCGCCGATATCGATCGCATTGTCTTGCGGCTTGAGCAGTAGCCGGACAAATTTTATTTCATCTTCAAACCAGTCCTTTTGCTCGCAAAGGACGCACGTCGTGATCAGATTCAGGGAGTCGGGAACGACGATGCGGATGTCGTCGACAACCTTAAGAATTGTGTTGGGTCGCATCCCGATCGAATCCAGCACAGGGAAATGAGCAAGAGGCGAGTGCTGCCACGTTCAAGGGCCGGACTGGTGAGCGAAGAGACCGCCGAGGAACATCGCTGGACTGTATCGGTTCTCCAATTGGGCAACAAGGTACGGACGAAAATTCCGGTCTGGCATCCTGTCGTGTGATGCCAAGCGACGACCCCGATTTTTATATTTGAGCCGGCGAGCCAGCGATCAGCGATCAGTCGACTTCGATCGTTTCGCCGCCAGCCCGCGTCGAAAGGGCTTTCCAAATGTCTGATTGAATAGATTCAGAGACATTGTGCACGCTGCCATCCATGCGGGAGGCATTGACCGATCCCGGGTGATAGCTGCGGGATGTGACGGCCGCAAGGGTGGGGGCGGTCAGTGATTTGCCCTCGCGCATATTTGTCCAGTCAATGTCACGATCAACCCCATCGATTGACTTAACGACTCGCGAATTAGGTGGCAAGGCAGATGTGAATCCTGTTTGATGCGTGCGGCCGTCGGACCACTCAGTATGCCCGGTGTTTTTCGCGGTTCCTCCAAGCGCTGCTACCGAGGTTGTGTCGGTGGGAGCGGCCGTAAAGGCCATGCCAGACTCTCGCACATAGTATGTCCAGGCCCGAACTTCGGAAAAGGCCAAAGTTTTAGTCATGCCATCACTAAATTTCCCAGAGGTCAATTTACCATTTACCTGAAATGCTCCATCACCCACGCTACCACCGGAAGCACCGCTTTTAGGATCGAGCACGTACCACGCGCCCATATTCACGCCGTAGTTCAGTGGGAAATGTTTCTCGGTACCGTCGATTCTAAGGACGGCATTTATTTCCGAAGGGCAAAGTAGAACTTGAATACGAAGCGATGAAATCAAAGTTCCATCAGTCAGAATTGCCGTATGATAGTCTTTTTGCAGCTGGTGTTGAATTTCTGCACCAACAACCAGATCCTCTACGAAGGGTAACAATCGAGCTTGGGCCGACCAATTTAATGCTGCTCCCGCCGCACCCGCTGTGCTGACTCCATCCCAGCCAAAGCTAGGCGGGAATCGACGATTCGTACTCTCATAGATGTGCAGCGCAAGCGTAAGTTGGCGGAGATTATTTTGACACGACATTCGGCGGGCCGATTCTCGGGCGCCCTGCACGGCCGGCAGAAGGAGGCCGATAAGCGTGCCGATGATGGCGATCACAACCAGCAGTTCCACTAGCGTGAAGGCAGAGGGCGTCGAAGGCCGGCGATCACTGCGACCAGACTCGTCGGCCAGTCCGACTGCAGGCTCTTCGGCCAGCCGGGCCGGCAATTTCGACCACCAAATGGCATCGGATAAAATGTCGCCATCCAGACTTACCGCGATTGGCTCGACAGAGCGGTGCTGATTCGGGGCCGTTTCACGGAAATATTTAAACCCAGATCGATTTCGGCGAGCACAAACCATTTGAATCACCTTTTTATGCATAAAGTCGAAACACGACATTGAGACTCAGTATCAACTATGGCAGTATAGGTTTTTGTTTAAAGCTGTCAAGCGGGCTTTTCTCAAATGGCTCTTGTCTGAGCAAACGGTGAGCCATGCGGAGCCCCTACGGATTTCATATTCTTGCGTTACAACAACACTCGGTACGGTAGACCCACCGCCGTCGTTCTTTCCAACTGTTTGTAGGAGTCGCTCGTACGCCATGCACGCCACACCCTCAAGCGGCGAAGTCGTCGTCGAAGCCCGCAACCTTTCCAAGATCTATCGCGATTTCTGGGGCCGCAGTAAGAAAGTCGCGCTCAAGCCGCTCGACTTAGAAATTCGTCGCGGCGAAATCTTTGGCCTTTTGGGGCCAAACGGTTCGGGCAAAACGACAACGCTCAAACTGCTCTTGGGTTTGATTTTTCCGACCTCAGGCGAGGCGCTGGTGTTTGGTCGCGATGCGACAGATGTCTCGAAGAATGAACGGATCGGGTATTTGCCAGAGGAGTCGTATCTCTACAAGTTTCTCGATGCCGAGGAAACGCTCGACTTTTACGGTCGGCTCTTTGACATGTCGCCAGCGGAACGGAAGCAACGGGGCGATGCCCTGATTGAAATGGTTGGTTTGGGCCGCGATAAAAAGCGACAGTTGAAAGAATACTCAAAGGGGATGACCCGCCGCATCGGCGTCGCACAAGCATTGATCAATGATCCAGAACTCGTTTTGCTCGATGAACCGACGAGCGGTCTGGATCCCATCGGCACACGCGAAATGAAAGACCTGATCATTGATCTTAAGCAGCGAGGTAAGACGGTCATTATGTGCTCCCACTTGCTAGCCGATGTGGAGGATGTCTGCGATCGCATCGCCGTTCTTCATCAGGGAGAGCTCAAAGAGCTTGGCCGCGTGGAAGAATTGCTTCGAGTCACTGATGTGACGCAGATTCGCACGACGGGATTACCGATCGCGGCGCACGATGAGATTCGCGAGCTTCTCAAGCGTCATGGCGGCGAGGACATCGAGATCGGCAACCCAAAAACCACGCTTGAAGACTTGTTTTTGGAAGTGGTGCGTGACACGCAGGCCAGACCTGGCCGCCGCGCCCGGCAGAGCCCTGCTGGGAATCAGCAGGCAAATTCTGCGAATGTCGATTGAATGGAATTGCGAGGCTGTCCCACCGGGCGGTTTCGCGTGAAGATCTTCTAAAAAAATTATTTTTCGAACAGGTCACTGAGAAGGTAACGAGTCGATGGTGCTTGAAGAGGAAATCCCGAAGTTTGCCGTCTGGATTGGTCCGGCACTGCTGGGGTATTTATTTGCGGCTAGTTTGGTCGCTGTGATCGCCGCAGCCATGGCGTGGCTCGTGCAATCGGCGCTGTATGGGCCGCTGGTCGCGGGAGATCGCGTCTATCGCGGTGTGTTATCAGGATTGGCCGACTTAGCCGGGATGTCGCCCCGGAGAATCTGGGCCCTGTCGCGGCTGGCCATTCAGGAGTCGTTGCGTCGCAATGTGCTGGTGGTGTTGGGACTGTTTGCCCTGATCCTGCTCTTTGCTGGTTGGTTTCTTGATCCCACGAGCGTCAATCCAGGCAAGCTCTATCTGGGCTTCATGCTCACATCCACAAACCTGCTTGTCTGCCTTGTGACCCTTGTGCTTTCGGTCTTTAGCCTGCCGGCTGATATTCGCAGCAAAGCGATTCAGACGGTGACCACAAAGCCTGTTCGTACCGGTGAAATCGTACTCGGTCGAATGATTGGTTTTTCGCTGGTAGGCACGTTGCTCTTAGTGTTGATGAGTGGCGTCGGCTGGGCTTTTATCGTTCGCAGTGTCAGCCACCAGCACGAAGTCGCTGCCGATGATTTGGTGGAGAACAAGGCTGAAGACGGCACGACGGTTGGCTGGGAGGGACGCACGAGTTTTGACCGCGGCCATCGTCATCGAATAGAACTCTCCGCCGATGGCCTAGGCCGCACCGATTCCACGCAGGGCCACCGCCACGAAGTCCGTGCAGTCACAACAGGCAACGCTCAAACCTACGCGGTCGGCCCGGCACTAGGTCTGCTCGAGGCCCGTAAGCCCTTGCGGGGCACTTTGCGATTTCTTGACCGCAGTGGTCTGCCAAGCACCAAGGGTATCAGCGTTGGTGCCGAATGGTCGTACCGCCAATACATCGATGGTGGCTCGCTGGCAGCGGCGATCTGGACATTCAATGGCATCACCGAACAGGAGTTTGCCAAAGGTTTGCCGCTGGAGATGATCGTGCGTGTCTTTCGCACCTATAAAGGCAATATTGAAAAAGGAATCTCGGGCAGTCTGCGAGTCCGCAATCCTAACAGCGGCCTGCAGAGTGACCCTTTTTACTTCACAGCCAAGGAGTTCACGATCGATTCGCTGTTGATCCCTCTCAAGTTGAACGCGACGACGACCGATGGCGGCACGAAACAGATTGACCTGTTTGCCGACATCGTTGCTGATGGGCGTGTCGAGGTGGTGCTGCAGTGCCTGGAACCGGCCCAGTATTTTGGCATTGCACAGGCTGATTTTTACCTGCGGGCCGGTGACGGATCGTTTGCTTCGAATTACGCCAAGAGCTGCCTTGGAATCTGGTTTTCCATGCTGCTTGTGACGGCCATAGGCGTGATGTTCAGCACTTTTTTAGCAGGGCCTGTGGCCCTCTTGGCAACCATGGCGATCGTGCTTGTCGGACAATTTCGCGAATTTATCGCCAGGCTTTTTGAGAGTCAGGTGACCGGCGATTCGACGATTGTGCCCGGAGGTGGGCCGATTGAGTCGCTCTACAGAATCGTGACGCAAACCTCAATCACGCTGGATCTAGACGCCACTCCGGCAGTGGCGGCCATGAAAACACTGGACACATTTTTACTGGCACCGATGCGATTAGGAGCGGCGATATTCCCATCGCTTTCAGCGCTTGGCACCGGTGACTTTGTGGCCGGTGGCTTTGATATTCCGCTCGATTTATTGGCCGAGCACGGCATGGAAGCGTTTGGTTATGTGCTGGCATTTTTTATTGCCGGCGCGTTTTGCTTAAAAGCCCGCGAGGTGGCGTCATGAATTCCTCTGATCGTGGCCAAAGCGGCTCTTTCGCTGCCGGTAGTTTGACGGCGGCAAAAAAAGCGAGGCGTTGGCTGGGGCTCACGCCAGAAACGCTGCTGGCACTCGTGGCAATCGCTGTTCTTCTGGTGCCCCTTTCGGCTTTGAGTCAGCCAGCCGACTCAGCCAGTCCAGGGGGTTATTTGGCTCGCTTGCGGACGCAGTTTGGGCTCTCGCAGGCAAACCTTGGCGAGATCGATCCAACCAGCGAGACCATTCGATTGGCAACGCTGGGACTCAAGAATATTGCTGTGACGCTGCTTTGGGATCGGGCCAATCACTATAAAAAAGTAGAGGACTGGACCAACTTGTCGGCAGCGCTTGAGCAGATGACGAAGCTCCAACCCAATTTTTATTCGATTTGGGATTTTCAGGCCCACAACCTCTCCTACAATATTTCGGTTGAGTTTGATGACTACCACGACCGCTATGCGTGGGTCATGAAGGGGATTGAATTTCTTAGACAGGGCATCGCATTGAATCTGCGAGAACCCCGTCTGCTTGGCCGTATGGGTTGGTTTCTGGGCCAAAAAATCGGCAAGGCGGATGAAAAGAAACAGTATCGCCGGCTGTTTAAGGCCGACGACGATTTTCATGAACGTGACAGGCCCGGCCGGACTCTTCCCGAACGCGATAATTGGCTGGTCGCTCGAGAAAAATATCGAACAGCGCAGCAACTTGCCGACTCGGGCGTGCCGCTCAAGACAACCGCGTTGATTTTTCATAGCGAGCCGATGATGACGGCCATCAATCATGCCCGTGCGGTTGAACAGGACGGCATATTTGGTGAATCGCTGCGCGATGCGTGGAGCCTTGCCGGTGAGGAAATGCGTCGTTTTTCAGTCCGTGAAATACCCACAACATGGGATGTGCCGATTCGGCTTGGGCTTCGAGAAGCGGAACTCACCCGCGCCGAACGACTTTCAGCAGAAATAGAAACGCTCCTGCCGGGCCAGTTGAAGGAGATGGAGGACCAGCGACGCGACGCCCTGTCCCCCCAGCAAAAAGCGGCCCTTGTCCGAGATCCGATCGACCGCACGGAGGCCGAACAAAAAGCAGTTGCGGAGGCCGAGCCCGCCCTCAAGGTGACTTGGCCAATGGTCGCTCGTGCGGCACCGGCACTCGTGCGTGAAAAAGCCAAGGAACTTGCCGAACAGTATGTCGAAGCGGCGGAAACTGCCGAAATCATTGACCGCTACTGCGAAATTGTAAACTTTAATTTTTGGCGAGCCACATGCGAGGCGGAGGTGACAGAGCCATCGCTACGGGCTAGAGAAGCTGCTTGGCGAGCCGATCGCGAATTCCAAAATGCCCGCTTGCAGACGGCGAAAAAAGCCTACGAGGAATCATTTGCCGCTTGGCGGGAGGTGCTTGACGCCTCCCGTATTTTGCGTGAGGACGACTTGACCGTAGACGATCTTGGCGATTTGATTGAGCAATACCGAAAAGTGCTCGAACAACTCGACGAAAAAATGCCCCAGCCATTCATTTTACAAGACGTGCTGGATCGCAAAGCTCCAGCCAAGCGGTAGTCCCTACTGCGGCCAAGCCGTAGGACCTATTAAAGCCGAGGGGCATAAATGCCCTGCTCGGTCTCTTCATGTCTGATCCCGCGCCGTCGCCAGTATCAATCGCACCTTCTACTTCTTGCCAACTTCTTCATGCTTGCGGACAAGGAGTTTGTCGATGCGACGGCCGTCCATATCGACGACTTCAATCGTGAGACCACGCCACGCGGTTGTGTCGCCCACGGAAGGAATTCGCTCGAGCTGCGTAAGCACCAGCCCAGAAATCGTCGAGTAATCGCGGGGCACGCTGTCGAGTTGCACATCCAAATGCTCGGCGACTTCCTCGACGCTCACGCTCCCATCCACAAGCCACGAACCATCTTCGCGGCGGACAAAAGCATTTGATTCCTCGCGACGGTGCTCGTCGTGGATCTCTCCAACAAGTTCCTCGAGAACATCTCCCATCGTCACAAGCCCTTCGGTGCCGCCGTATTCGTCGAGCACGATGGCGAGTTGGTTGCGTTCCTTTTGAAAGAGTTCCAGCAACCGGTCGAGCGGCATTGTTTCGGGCACAAACAGGGCAGGATGAAGAATTTTACGCAGCTCGATCGGCCAGCCCATCCAGTTATGTCGCATCACATCTTTCAGCAAGACGTATCCAATCACATGGTCGAGTGAGCCCTCGTAAACGGGCAGTCGCGAATAGCCTGCCATTGCGATCGCCCCAAGCACTTCCCCCGAGGGCGTCTCAATGTCGAGGGCATCCAGATCGATGCGTGGCCGCATGATGTCGCGAACCGAGCGCTCCCCGAGCCGTAAGGCCTCCGTGGCAACCGACTGCTCCATTGCCTCGAGCACCCCTTCGGCGCGGCCCGCCTCCAGCAGGTGTTCGATGTCGTCGACCGATACAGTTGGTCCCTCCTGCTTGTGGGCCCCAAGAAGAAAGAGCACAGCCGATGTCGATGCGCTCATCAGCCAGACGAGCGGCTTTGTAACCTTCGCGAAGAGTTGCATTGCCGGTGCAACCGCGCAGGCAAAAGACTCCGCTCGCCGCAAGGCCAGCCTCTTGGGAACTAATTCACCAAACAGCAGCGTAACAAATGACAGCAACACCACGAAGATGACAAGCGCGATTGGCTGGGCAATTCCTGTGAGTGCAGCCGGCCCCGTCTGTTGGATCCAGTCGGCAATATCGCTCACCAGTCGATCGCCGCCGTAGGCTGCCGCGAGCGTGCCAACCAGTGTGATACCGATCTGCACGGTCGGTAAAAAGCGATCGGGGCCGGAGGCCAGTTCCAGCGCAGCGGCTGCTGATGGATCGCCGCCTTCGGCCAGTTGCCGCAGGCGGCCACGGCGGCTAGCCACAATCGCCATTTCAGCCCCAGAAAAAAAGCCGTTAGCCAGAATCAGCGACAGCACAATGAGAAGTTCTTGTAGCATGGGAAGCTTTATTGGGAGATTCTGGGCGAGACGTCTTCGCGGCAGATCACTGCCAAATTGTCTCGATGAATCACTTCTTCATAGGGACAATAGCCGAGTACGGAGGCGATTTTGTCGGTTTTGAGCCCCGCGATCTTGTGGAGTTCAGCGGCTGAATAATTGACGAGTCCACGGGCAAACTCCCGGCCGTTGGCTGTGGCAAGCGCCACAACATCGCCGGTGGTAAAAGTTCCTTGGAAGCTGACGATACCAGCCGCCAGTAGGCTGCGGCCGCCAGTCACCACCGCCTCGCGTGCCCCGTTGTCGACAAGCAACTTACCGCGGGTTTCGGCCGACCACCCAAGCCAGCGTTTCCAAGCAGGCATTGTCGTTTTGCGACCGCAAAACAGTGTGCCCACTGCTACGCCAGAGCAAATCTGCTCCAGCACGTAATCGTTGCGGCCGGAGGCAATGATGCAGTTGCCTCCGGCCTCGGTGACGATCCTGGCAGCCACAATTTTGCTCGCCATGCCTCCCTTGGAAAGACCGCTGAGAGTGTCGCAGGCCAGTCGCTCGACGCTGTTGTCGATGGATTCAATGGTTGTTATGAGGGTGGCGTTGGCCTCAGAGGGGTGGCGATCATAAAGGCCTTCGACATCGGAGAGGAGCACCAAGAGTGGTGCCCCCAGGAGCGTTGCCACCAGCGCCGCGAGCCTGTCGTTGTCACCGAATGAGGTCCGTAATTCTTCGACGCTGACGGTATCGTTTTCATTGATGATTGGAATCGCCTCGTAGTCGAGCAGGGCACGCAGCGTGTTGCGGATATTGAGATAGCGAGCGCGGTCTTGCATGTCATCGGCGACGAGCAACACTTGTGCGGCGTGCCGATTTTTAGCGTGAAGCACTCGTTCATAGGCCTCAATCAGACAGCTCTGGCCAATGGCAGCCACCGCCTGTAAGTCAGCAAGTCCGCTTGGACGTTTCGCCAAGCCAATCCGTCCCATACCTGCGCCGACAGCACCAGAACTCACGAGCACAACTCTCCGCCCAGTGGATAAAAGTGCATCCAATTGTCGGCCAATGGACTCGATCCGGGCGGCGTCGAGTAGCCCATCAGCACCGGTCAAAACACGGGTGCCGACCTTAACAATGATCAATGTGGCCGCAGCGGCAATGTCCTGGCGAAACAGATCAGGCATGGTGAGACAAGAGCGGCGAGAACAAGAACAGTGACACTGGAATGATGCTGTGGGGAGAAATGACGCAGTGAAGAGTCTACTCTTGGTGCGGTTAAACCGGCCAGCAGACCGACAAGAACCTGTCGATTTTACCGCAGGACTCCGCGGCCTAGCGTCTGGGGCATCGCGAACTGCCTCACGATCGCGTATAGTGGTTGATTAGGGCCATCTGCGAATGGCCGCCGGCCACGCTCGACCCTTTTTTCATGGGCATTTTCAGTGAGTGAACTTCATCACGAATGTGGTTTGGTGGCCATCTACCATCTTCCCGGCGTGGAGCCGAGCCCTCTTTGTCCAGAGCAGGGGGCCGAGGAGGTCTCGCGACTTGTGCCACGCATGCTGCTGGACATTCAAAACCGAGGTCAACTCTCCGCCGGCATGACGGTCTGGAATCCAAATCGCAGCCAACTCCTCACGACGTACAAAGAGGTTGGCAGCGTCAGCGAAGTCTTTCGTATGGGCCATCGGGGCAAGTATGAAAGTCTGATGGAGCAGCACACCGGCCGCGCCGCTATTGGTCATGTGCGCTACGCCACCTGCGGCGCCGAAGACCTCGCCTACGCTCAGCCCCTCGAGCGACCGCACATCCAAAAACGCAAGTGGTTTGCCTTCGGATTTAATGGCCAATTGGCCAACTACCCTCAGCTTCGCGCTGAGATTTTAGCCGACGATGACAACCATTTAGCCCGCGACAACGACACCGAAGTGATCATGCACGCTATTGGCAAAGAGCTTTCCGGGGATGCCGATCCAGACCCGATCGAGATGCTGGCGGCCATTTCAAAACGATTTGATGGTGCCTGGAATATTGCCATGCTCGACGCCTGCGGCCGGATGATCGTGGCTCGTGATCCGCTCGGTATTCGGCCGATGGAATATGCGAGAATGGGCCCACTTGTGGCTGCTGCCAGTGAGAGTGTTGCCCTGCTCAATTTGGGTTTTCCCACGGAATCGATTCACTCGCTGGAGCCTGGGATGGCCCTGATTGTCGACGGCACAAGCGTGCGCATCGAGCGGTTTGCCGAGAGCCCGAAGCGAGCCCATTGTTTTTTTGAATGGGTCTACTTTGCCAATGTTGCTAGCACAATGGATGATCGCAGCGTGTATCTCACCCGGAAGCGGCTTGGTGAGGAGTTGGCCCGCTTAGAAACGATCACGATTGACGCCGACACTGTGGTTGTGCCTGTACCCGATACGAGTAAGGCCGCTGCAGACGCCATGGCCTACAAGCTATCGATTCCATCGGTCGAAGGTTTGATTCGAAATCGCTACACCGGCCGTACATTCATTGACGGCGCTTCGAGCCGTCGGCAGAAGGCCGAAACAAAATACACGCCCTTACGAGAGGTGCTCAAAGGCAAGCGAGTGATTCTCGTTGAAGATTCAATCGTTCGCAGCACGACAATGCGAGTGCTTTTGGGACGAATGCGTTCGCTGGGGCTGGTGCGTGAGATTCATGTCCGCATCGCCTGCCCGCCGATCGTTGCACCCTGTTTTTATGGCATCGATATGTCGACGATTGACGAACTTTTTGCACCGGCCTTTTTGCATGGTGGGCCGCTCACAGAAGAGGCCCAAGATGCTATGGCCGCACAGTTGGGCGCTGATTCACTCCGCTATCTGCCGATCGAATCGGTAGCGAGGTCGATTGGCTTTGACGAATCAGAAATCTGTCAGGCTTGCCTGACCGGCCATTACCCCACGCCTGCCGGGGAGCGGCTTTACGAGGTCGCTCTCCACGTTTCAAGCAAATCGCAGGCACATCTGTCGAAAAAAGTTGCCGGTCGCACGTATGAATCGGTGGCGATTCCGTAAAGGTATCTGTGACGACGCTAAGGAATGCAGGTGGATATTTTCTAGATTGTCGCGAAGGGCATGCCATCAGGAAAAGGCTGGCCAGTCTCTCTAGTCAAATCTGTCTGCGGACGTTGCTCGGGAGTCAGTGGACGACAAACTTTGAGGATGATGCTCTCGCGGTCCTCTCGGCGGTGCTTGGTTGCGATCCAAGACCGCTCGCCAGACAGGTTCACCGGCGAGTCTGGTTCGACGATCAAAGTGGGTGCGATAATCCAGGTCGTGTGAGGCAGGCGAAGGTGGTTCATCTCGTGGCTTTGAAAATAAGCCCGTCGCTGCGACAGCCAGTATCGACTCCTGAAAATAGTCCTCTACATCAGTCCAGATGTGGAGTTGGCCGCCCATCCTAAGCACTCGTCCTGCATGGTCGAGAAAAGCTTCTGATAAGACGCGCCGCTTGCGGTGACGAGCCTTCCACCACGGATCAGGAAAGTAGACGTGAATACCCACCAAGCAGGCATCGCAGAGCATGCTGCGCACCAAAAAAAGTGCGTCGCCATGGATGATGCGAGCATTGGTCGACTGCGATTGAGCGAGTTTGCCAGCGCAAAGCCTCGCGTAGCCAACTACAATTTCAGCGCCTAAAAAATTACGCTCAGGAACTGCAGTTGAGGCAGTCGAAAGAAAAAGCCCCTTGCCGCAACCGATCTCCAACTCCACATTCGCCTGACGTGGAAAAAGTATGGCTGGGTCCAGCGGCACGGGGAGGGATTCCAGTGAGAGCAGATGTCCGCTGAGGTTGAGTGACGGATTGGGTTTTTTAGGTGGTCGACGGGGCATTGTAAAAAACTCACGGCGGGACACAAAAGGCGTCGAGAAGATGAAGCCATACGTCGATCGCGGAACGTCAGGCTCTGCTTACAGTCACTTCAATCGGGCTTCATCTGCTCTGCGATGGAATCACCGGCTGCCTCTAGCAAGTAATCGACCGGCAGTGGCACTCCCTTGATAATGCCGTCAACGACAATATTCTCGCCTACGATTCCTTGAAAGCGACAGACAATCATCGCCCGCGGGCGAACTCGCACCCGTTCGACGGCGATCACAAGCCGATCGCCTGGAACCACGGGCTCCCGGAATCGCACATCCTCCAATCCGCCAAAGCCGATCACCTTGGCCTCGAGCAGATTGTATTTTTGCGTAAAGTAGCTCGACAACTGCGCCGCGGCTTCGCACATCATCACCCCCGGCATCAACGGCATGACGGGAAAGTGACCACGCACCCAAAACTCATCGCGCGTAATATCCTTGTAGCCCACGCACAGGCAGCGGGCTTGGTCCTCGTGGACGATGGCCGTCAGTTGCTCCATTTCGAACCGCTGCTTATTCCAGCGACGGATCTCATGGACATCTGCGATCACATGGGCGAGATTGTACTCACGTGGATGGATGATGTAATCGCGAGGGGCCAAGGCAGGGCTCCAACAATCGGGTGTTTTAGGTGCGGATGTGCTTCCGCTTCAGCCGACGGGCCTTGCTGTTGGCAGGCCGCGAACCGTGGTTGGCCTTTTTTAAAGTGCGATGAGGTTTTGTCATGGGAAACTCCGTGAGCGAAATGCCGAGAGAAACAGGCTCGGTCCTTCCTATTTGTACCACGCCAGCGGCCCCACTGCTATCCGTGCCGCGTCTCTGGGCCACTAGGGGCTAGGTCTGTCTTTGGTCTGAATGGTGGGGCTTGTTTGGCGGCATTTAAGCCGGCCACTCCATCGCCGCTATCGGTGCCGCAGTCAGTTATCAGTCGCTGCCTTCCACTGCTTGGGGCTGATAGATCGGCAGCAGACGGTAGTACACCTCAAGCGTCAAAATGGCCAGTGCTGTGTGCGCCAAGCGACCCCCGGGGGCCGTGTCGGGGTCCGCGAAAAACCAACTGCCTGCTTCGTGGCCAAAGCGGGCTTGTTGGGCCACAATCTGATCGCGGTTTTTAGCATTCCAGCGAGGCCAAACCGGATGGTCCAGTTGCACCAGTGCCTGCGAGAGATAAAAGTTTTGATAGATGGCCGACGGGGATGGGCCGGGCTTGGCGAGCATCGTGACGCCACTCCCAAGTGCCTCGCGCTCCTCGCCCCAACCGGTGTACATCCGACAGAGCAATCCGATGGCAGAGGTGCAGGGCTTAGCGGCTGGAGTGCGATAACCGTAGGCGGCACCCTTTTGTGTTTGCACGCTGTCCAGAAACCGGCAGACGCCATCGATTGTAGGCGATGACGCGGCAACTCCAGCCATCGAAGCGCTCTTGAGAGCGACGAGTTGCCAAGCTGTGACCGTCAGGTCGCCCGCCTGGCCTGGAAGATACCGCCAGCCGCCCCCGTACATGTCTTGGGAGGTTTCGATAAACCGGACAGCATCCCGTACAAACGGGACAAGGAAATCATCCTTTGTCATCCCCAGTGATTCCGCCAGCACGAGCGTTGTCACGCCGTGGCCATACATCGTGCCCTCACAGAAGTCGCCGCCCCGAGGTGTGGATTTCATGCGGCTGATTAAAAAGTAGAGCCCTCTGGAAACAGTCTCCTGATGCCGCCCTTCGGCGTGGGTGTTTCCCGCGCCCAGAAACGGCAAGAGCGCAATCGCTGTGCTGGCGGTGGCACTGCTGATGCTGCCGGGATCGCGACAGGCACCATCGCAGCGACAACCAGACAGGTCAAATTGCCATGAGCCATCGACCGCTTGGTGGAGTGCCAGCCAAGCGAGTCCGCTTTCGACCGCCGCCTCGCTCGCCGCCGACCCACCGTGCGCCCGCGCTGCATCGCCTCGCGATCGTCCGCGTCTGTTGGCAAAAGGCACGCCGCTCACGCTGCGGCCTTGCCCGGCCGTTTGCGCAGCGATTCCTTGCGGAGGGGCCGAAGAAAGTTTCGTGGAGATGGGTTTTACAATCGGCTTGGCAGAGACTACGGAAGCGACTGTTGCCTGAAGGTCAGACGGAGGCCCGATGACGGCCACTAGGGGAGCGTCTGGCGGAAGTTCGAGGGAGAGTGACAGAGGTATTTCAACAGCTGCGATTGGTTCAACAGGCACATCGATCGGTTTTGTGCCAGAGGCCGCTGCCTCTGAGGAGTCGTTTTTTATATCGCGCAAGGCAGCGATGCTGACCGCATGTGCGTCGTCACGGTCGGTTTCGAGAGATGGACTGTCACTGCGACCGATTTGGATCACGAGGGGCTTTGGCGAGGGACGCAGCTGGGCATCAATGGCAAGCAGCGCCAGCACAACCCCTAAAACCAGATGGACCAGCACACTCAAATAGCTAGACCGCAGCGCAGGGCTTGAGACCATGCGATCGAGCCACGGCTTGTGAGAATCTGGAGCCTGCATTGCGGCCACCTCATGGCCGGCTGTGTCGATTGGGGCAAGCCTGCCGCCGCGATCAAGTCAATCGCGCAAGCGATTCAGACAGTTCACGCCACCCTAGGACATACCCAAGGTTCTTGTATCGACCTCGGACGAGGAGCAACTCAAGGGAAGCTACGGCCCGCGTCACGGCCCTACTCTTTGAAATCCTCATCGACGCTCTGCTGTGCGTAGATAGGCATGTGCCGGTAATACACTTCGAGGATCATCGTGGACAGCGATGTGCAGAAGATACGACCGCAGTCAGCGGCCCCATGCCCTCCATCAAAACCCTCATACCAGCTCCCCTCCTCGTGGCCCTTTGTGGCTTGAGCTTTGATAAGTGAATCTCGCATCTTTTCATTCCAAGCCACCCAGTTCGGGCCTTCCATGTGGTGCATTACCTGAGTGGCGTAATAATTAAAGTAGAGGTCTTTTCCAGGCCCGATCTTGGCCAGTCTGTCAACGCCTCGCTGCAGGGCTGGGTGATCCTTCTTCCAGCCGAGATACATCCGGCAGAGCAGTCCCACTGCTGAAGTCGCACCACCGGCTCCGGGACCCGTGTAGCCATATGCGGCACCGTCATCTTCCTGAACGGAATTAAGAAACTCTACCGATTTTTTAATGATTAAAGGGTTGACATTTAAGTAGGCCATATTGCCGCTTTTGAGCGCCATAATCTGCCAGCCCACCGCCGAGGTGTCGCCTGCTTGTCTGGGTTCATAACGCCAGCCGCCGCCAACCGGATCCTGGGCATCCATGATGAAGTTGAGCGCCAGTTGGGCCGGTTCTCTCAGCCGTTTGTCCTGCGTCATGGCGTAGCTTTCCGAGAGCACAATCCCAGCAATACCCTGAGAATAAAGATTGCCCTGGCCGCTATAGCCCTTGCCCTTCCCCTGCATGACCATTGAGGCCAAAAAGCTAATTCCTTGCTCAAGTTGCTTTTTATAAGGGCCTTCCTTGTGGGTGTAGCCGCGACCCAGAAACGGCAGGAGGGCCATGGCAGTAGAGGCACAGATGTCGTTACGATGGCCAGAGTTCTTGCACTGACCTTTGCAACTCGGGCACTGTGAGAGATCGAACGCCCAACCGCCGCTGGGTAGTTGGTGAGCGATGAACCACTTCAACGCTTTTTCAACGGCTGTCTCGCTTCCGCCGCTGCCGCCACCAGAGGCGACAAGCGCCGCTCGTTGAACACCCGAGCGCCCTCCGAGGCCGCTCGATTTGCCACCGATGGCTCCAACGGTAGAAAGCAAATCGGTGGACGGGGCCGATTCAGTGCTGAAGTCCGCGAGTTCGACTGAGAGTGGCGCCGCGTCCATGTCGTCAGCAGTAGAAATGACTTTCACATCCTCGACAACAACCGCGTCGGGTAGCACGACCGCATCGGTGATCTCTTGGTCGGTCTGAGGCTGGTCTGGCATTTCTTCAACCATCTCATCTTCAAACTCTTCCGCAACTTCGGGTGCAGATGAAATGATTGCGAGGGCTTTTTCTTCCGGCGGCACCGGATTGATAATGAGTGCCATCGTCAGGAGCACCAGAATCTGAAGAACAAGGCTGGCACCCGAAGCAGCCATCTGCCTGAGCCTGCTCGCTGGCATCGGAGCGGCAGCAGCGGTATGGGAGGCATCCGTGGACCCAGACACTGGCGCTTTTTTTAAAGTCGCTTTGGGAGGGGGAGGAACGGTTGGCCGGACAGCAGATGCCTTGGAAGATGGCACTTTGGCAGTTGGTTTTGGAGCGTCAGGCTTTACTTGACTGGCCATATTTGGATCGCCTCAAAGGCAGTGAAAATATCGTTCGTAACGGTAAAGAGATGGAGTCTGTCTTTAATAAGTTCGTCGTACCGTACTCGAAACATTCCCCAAAATATGGAGAAGGAGCGTCAGCTATGATCCGCAAGCGGCAGCAAAGCCCACAAGGCCGTGCTGCTCCCTATGGGCACACCTCCTATGATACCGCCTCTGCACCCAGCCGCAAACCAGATTTATCCCAACCCAAGCGACAAGGGAAGCCAAAGCGGGAGCCCTGCACGGGGCCTTGAACCCAATAAAACCAGTTTTCTGCCGAACTAATCGCTGACGCTGGCGACGGGTGGCGGGGATGAGTATTATCGGCGTTCAAAGGTCGCCCAAGGCTCTCCCCGGTAGCCGCCCAGAGGCACACCCGAAGACCGAACCGGCAAAAGGATTGTAATGGCTAAAGGCAAGCGAAAACTCGAAGTGATTCAACTGGTCTGTGAAGAGACCGGCGACCGCAACTACACGCTGCGGCGTAAAAGCGGGGGCGAAAAGCTCAGGGTCAAGAAGTATTCGGCCCGTCTCCGCAAGCACACGCTGCACGTGGAAAAGAAAAAATAGACCCCAGCTCGCGATGCCGGTGTCGCCTCGGAGCCATTCCGCTGGGTCATGCTTTCTCTGGGGGCATGAGCACTCTTTTATGAGTGATAAGTGTTATCCGATAGCTTCGAGCATCGCTTCTAGTTTATGCTCGAGATGCTCTGTCAGAGTGCGGCTGTCGAGGTCGTCGGGCGCGTACATTGTCTCAATGCGATCGGCTTTTTGACGCAGGCCGGTTTCGACTGTAGCGCTGCCCGATGCCAGAAGGAGTAGGCGGCACTCGGCTGGCCGACTGAAGCGGCTTGTGCCGGGCCGCACAACAAGATCGACTTCGCACGGACTTCCACTGCCGGCTTGAGTTGCAGGCCCGAGCATGCGGCTCAGATGCTGTCCCAGAGTTGTTGTGCCGATGTCATCCGGCAGTCCCCAGCAGAGGCTCGTTGCGGGGCGAACCGAGAGACCGCGACGACAGGCTACCAATCGTCCTCGCCGGGAAAAATAATCAATGTTTGGTCCGTCCCGCCAACGCCTCGTGGCCGACGGATCACTGGGATGCCAGACGTGAAGGGAGTAGGTGCGATCTAGAATTGATTCCAGTCGTACGCCCGCCCCACGCAATCGCAAACCGAAGTCGTCATCTTCTTGACCCCAGCCGACAAACCTTTCGTCAAACCCGTTGACGCGTTTGAAATCTTCAAGCCAGACGGAAAAGTTGCTGCCTGATAGCCGAGGCTTTGACGGATGGCCAGTGAGGTTGTGCCAGCATGCCTTGCGATAGCGCCACGCCAGACTGCGTTTTTCCGATCGCGGGGCCAGCGTTGTCAGGTCTGTTGGAGCCAGCTGATCCACGGCGAGAGCCGCGCTTGTGTCTTGTGTCAGTCGAGCACAGTTGCCGATAAGCGCTACGCCCGGACGCAGGCGGTGGAGGTGAGCGACCACATGATCGTGAGGCAGCATGCAGTCGCCGTCGAGAAAGAGTAGGGCCTTGCCGCGAGCGATCCGGGCGCCGCGATTACGAATCTGCGAGAGCCGAAAGCCGTCGTGTGGCTGCGTGATAAAGCGGACAGGGAACGGCGAGGCAGTCGCGAACGAATGGACGAGTTCTGCGGTGCTGTCAGTCGAACCATCGTCTGTGACGATCACTTCAAATCGCCCGTCGACCTGCTCTTGTGAAACAATTGATTGGAGCACGAGCCCCAGGTGCCGAGGCTTTTGAAAGGTGTTTATAATCAGCGAAATGTCAGAAATGGGAGGCGAATCATTCACGACAGGAGTCTCCGCACCACTTGCTTGCCGCTGGCCGATTCCCGCACCTGCCGGGCGAGAGCGTGGGCCCCGCTGCGGTAGTGATCGAGGTGCCGCACCACTTCTCCAAGAGCAGCCGCCACATCATGCGGCAGATCAGTGCCAACAGAATCGATCACCACTCCGACTGCCGCTGCCGGTAGGGCATCATTGCAGGCTATCAAGCCGACGCCGATCTCGGCCAGAAAAATATCCGTCGCCCTGCAGGCGGGCGCACACAGCAGTCGCGCGGCCCGCTGGACTTCGTCGCTACCCGGCTGAGTCTCGTGGAGATCAAACGGAAAGAGCACCGTCACCGGACGCCCCAGCGGATCGGGGCTGACCACCGTCGGGGGCCGAGTAGAAAAGCCCTCCACTGCCAGTCGCAAGGGCGGCGCACAAAACCCGTCGAGCGGGGTTATTGGCCAGCGAACATCCACAATGATCGCGCCGTGCGATGCGATCTGCTTGCCGTCTTTGTGCGGTAGCTGCAGAGGGATAGAGAGCGGTCTAGCAGCCGAGATGGTCGGCGATTGAATCGCCTGCAGCGAGACCTTCTGGAACCGGCGCAGAATTTCTTCTGCGTGCAGTCGGAGCGGTTCGGCCAATTGCCGCGCCATCCAGCCTCCGCCGGTGACGATGGGTACAACTCCAGCAGCGAGCGACTCCAAGAGGATGCCAGAGCAGCGTGTTCTATAGCGATCCTGATCGTATGGTAGCAGCATCACATCGGCGCGAGCGAGTTGGCGGGCATAGGCGTCGGAATTGAGTGGGCCACCCAAGAGCTCGACGTTTTGCTCTGTCTGCTCTGACAGCCAACGAATCGACTCTCGCACCGCTCGATGTGCGGGAGTCCTTGAGTCGCTCGAAAATCCCAGATTTGATTGCACAGCAAAGAGCAGACGGCCGGCGAGCCACCGATCTTGAGACGCAGCAGCGATGATTCCGTGTAGAAACTGCGAATTTTTTTCGGGTCGCGCATCACCGAGGCAGGCTACGCGGAGCCGGGCCTGCGATGGCGATTGAGCCTCCCACGGGGTGAATGGTCTTGTCTCAAAGGACGGTTGGGCTGGGTACGGGAGGGAGGAAAAATGCCCTGCACCAAGGTGGTCGTACTGGGTTGCCAGTTCTTCTGTCGTTGTATGAAAGTAGAGAACATGGGGCGAAGCCGTGTGAACGGCTTGTTGGATCAAAGCTTGCACGCGACGCAGTCGCCGCTGCTGGTGAGCAAAATCGTTCACGAAGCCTCGGTAAAGCGGGTAGTGAAATTGCAGGTGCCAATTGATGCCAAGGGGTGGCTGGCAGCTGGCAATGGCCCGCGCGAGTCCGGCGGCATCGAGCTCCGAGGCTGTGGCCACGAGCACGACATCTCCTGCCTGAAGGTTTTCGATGACAGGTCGCACGGTGGTGGCAAACGACTCGATTCGAGCGGCACGGCGGCGTTGGGTGTGCCATGATGACCAGGGAAGTGAGAGTCGCACGTGCTGACGACCGCGAAAGTCGAGCCGATCGAGTTCACCGAAGGCCGTGTATTTTGAATGGCCGCTGTCGGCAAAAAGAGGGAGCACTTGCCAGTCTGGCGATAAGTCGCCGTGGGCTTTAAAGCCTTGATGTGTCACCAGCGTGCACCAATACCCCTCGCCGGCCGCCGCCGCGAGCACTTCATGCGCATAGTGAAAAGGATGCGAACCAATTCTCTCAACGCAGGGATCAATCAAACAAAAGCAGTGACGGCCGCCCCGTCTGGTTGGGAGAAGGGGTTTGCTCAACCCTTCATGGCCGTCGTGCGTAGATCGTGTGTCGTTCACCGTTTTTCCTGGCGAGGGATTGTGGCAAGGAGCGCGTCGAGGACGGAGGCGTCGCTCAGGATTTCGAGCGAGATCTCGATGGCGGCAAGGGGAATGTCGCCCAGAGAGTCGGTCTGCACTTTGACGAGATCCTTGAGAGTTGTCACGACGATGTCGGCCCGCGCGTCGCTGGCAAGTCTCGCGAGCGAGGCCATGTCACCGCTGGAGTAGATGTGGTGGTCGGGGAAGGGATGAAAAACGACGATGCGGGCTCCTAGCGTCTCCAGCATCGCACGAAACGCAGCCGGATTGCCGATGCCAGCAAAGGCTGCCACCCGCTGACCGCGGATGTTTTCAAGCGATCCATAACCACCTGAAGCAGTGCGCATCGTTGTTGGTCGATGGGAGGCCTCGATCCAAATCGGAGGAAGTTTTCCACAACAGGCTTTATTCAGTAAATCGCGAATCTCTCTGCGACGGGCAGGTTCGACTAGGCCGGCTCGCGTAAGCACGACCGCATCGGCGCGGGCTAGGCCCGCAAGGGGTTCTCGCAGCAAGCCTCGCGGAAAGATGTAGCCGCAGCCAAATGGATCGGTCGCATCCACCGCCACGATGTCAATATCGCGGGCCAAGCGGCGGTGCTGAAATCCGTCGTCTAGCACGATCACCTCTGCCCCTCCCGCGACTGCCGTACGCGCTGCGGCAACGCGATCTGGGTTGGCACTGTGAGGTACGTCGGGCAGCAGGATGCCCAGTTCAGCGGCTTCGTCACTTGCTTGGCCCCGTCTGGCGCCGTAGCCCCGGCTGACAATTGCCGGCCGCAGACCCTGACGGCAAAACGCACGGGCCAGCCAGGCCACGAGCGGCGTTTTACCGGTGCCGCCGAGCGTGAGATTGCCGACTGAAACGATTGGCACGGTTCCAGATGAGATAGCCAGCCAGCGGGCGTCGTAGGCGGCGTTTCTCACGGTCATCGCCAGAGCGTAGGGGGCCGACGCTAGAGCGAAGGAGAGTCGTAGCAGGCTGGCCCCAGGCCCGTGCAGCGAACCGTCGGCTAGCCGTTTGAACGATTCAGCGTCGGGAAACAATGGCATGGCAACTGTCCTAACGCAAAATGCGAGACGCCTTCGTACAATAGGCCGTTTTTCCGCTGGCCGTCAATGCGGCGAAGCGACAGACCGCTGCCGCCGATATACTAAGAGCGGTTTCATGAGGACCGCTTTCCTTTGGCCGCGTCGGGCACCAACTGTGTTCCGGCAGGCAGAAAGCACTGCGATGGCGACCGTTTCCAAAAGCACAAACGATTCCTTGTCTGTTGGCCAGTGGGTCAACTCTGGCGAAGTTGAGTCGAAGGCAGACCTTTACTTTGCCCAACGACTGGCTGCGGCCAGCGCTGACTATAAAAGTGTGGCATTCACGATCTTTGCCCTTGGTTTTGGTGTCGCCACTGTCGTCTGGCTGGCTCTTGGTATCTTGATCGAGCACTGGCTGATTATGGGAGGCCTGCCGAGTTGGGCTCGCTGGGCTTGGTTTGCCACCGGTGGTGCGGCGATCGCGATGGCTCTCTGGCGATGGATTGTGCCGCTGGTGCGGTACCGCGTGAATCTCGTCTATGCGGCCCATACGATTGAGAGGGAACACCCCGGCCTTCACAACGACTTGGTCAACGCGGTGCTGGTAAAAGCGCATCCCGAGGGGAGTGTGCCCAGAATCGTAAGATCACTTGAGCACCGCGCGGCCAAACGCCTTTCGGATCTGCCAAACGACGAGGTTGTCGATCGAACGACGGCCGTCCGGCTGACTTACTGCCTAGCAATGCTGGTGGCACTGTCCTGTGTCTATGAGTTGGTGGCCCCCAAGAGCTTGCTCGTCAGCGGCGCGCGTCTTTTAGCGCCGTGGTTGAGCCTCGCTGCGCCGTCGCGAGTACGCATCGAGCCTGTTCAACTCCGTTGGCGGATGCCCGACGAGGCAGCCGACAAGCAGGTGGATGGCGATAGAGGAGGGGCCGTAGCCGATAACGACGACCGCAGGCGACTGAAAATCGACGCAGGTTTAGCAACGCTTGTGCGCGGACGGCAACTGCTTGTGACGACCTCTATTCGGGGCTTGCGCAAGGCTGAGCGACCGGTGATCACAGTCACGCCGATCGGCGACCATCCAGCAAGCGTTGTAGATGGCCCTGGAAAGAGCTGGCAGGTTGAGATGCAGCCCAGCAAAACAGGAACAGGCACAGCCGCGCGGTATTCGGCTCTGTTGCCCGATCAGATGCGTGGACTGGACTGCTCAGTGGAAATGGTGATTCGAGCCGGTGATACCCGCAGTGAATCAATAAGGATCGCGGTTGTTGATTCGCCATCACTCTTGGTGCGCGAGGTGCGGTACGACTACCCACCCTACACCGGTCGGGAGAGCGAAACGGTGCACTGGCAGGGAGATCTGCGAGGGGTGGAAGGCACTCGGGTGAGAATCGTTGCCGAGAGCAACCGGCCATTGGAATCAGCAGGAATCGATTTTGATTGCGACGACAAAAAAGACGTGCCACTGACGGTCGGTGCCAGTGATCTGGCGCGGGCCAGTGGCTCCTTCGAACTCCGCATGAACGGCGAACGCACTGCTGCCAAGCACGCCAGCTACAGGCTGCTCTTTCAGCCGCAGGGCTCATCGCTGGTTGGTAAGGAACCGATGCGGCCAGAAAAGATGGAGCATCGCATTGAGGTGACGGCCGATCTGGTGCCGGAAGTGTCGATGGAAGAACCCCGGGAGTCGCCTTTGCGCGTGCCTCCGGCATCGCCGGTGACGCTGCGGGTGCGGGCGATGGATCCCGATTTTGGTCTGGCTCGAGTGAGTCTTGAAACGCGTCTCAATGGAGGTGAAGTGCAACGCGAAGTCGTGCTCCTGGGAAGCCAGAAGCCGGGTGTGCCGAGCGCGGGCTTCACCGGTGTTTTTAATGGCGTGACTCAACTGGTGCCGGAACAGTTTGGAGCCAAGGCGGGGAGCGTGCTTGAATACCGCGCGGTTGCTGTTGATACGCTTCCCAAAACTCCCAATGTCTCGTACACGCCGTGGCAGTCGCTGCGCATCGATGCAGCTGCGCCGCCGCGGGTAGCGGAAGAAAAGCCACCCCAAGCTCGCTCGCCTGAAGCGGGGCAGTCTGAACCGCCGCCGTCGGGGGCAAACCCAGATGCCGCAGAGGAAGGGAAGCAGCTAGATGCCGGGCCAAAAGCAAAAGACGACGCCGATCAAAACCCCGCCGACCAGACCCAGCCCGACCAGCCCGACCAGCCCGACCAGCAGCAGAAAGATCAGCAGCGTGGGGGCTCGCAGGGCGAACCGCAGGATGGCCAAGAGAGCGGCGACGCTGACGGCAAAAAACAGGGGGGCAAGCAACCTGCACCCGGCGAAAATAAAGAGTCAAAAGAGGAGCCAGGCAAAGGTGCTCAGCCGGGCCAAGGTGCCCAGCAGGAGCAGGGACAGGGGCTAGGTGACCAAGGGCAGCGTAGCGGTGGAAAGCAGGCGGGAGAAAAGCAGGCCGCTGGGAAAGACCAAAAGCAGTCGCCGGCACCGCAGCCCAAAGGAGACAAGCCGGATGGAAAACAAGCGGCCGGCACTAAGCAGAGCGATGGAAAACAGAGCGACGGAAAAAACGGGGCTGGCAAGCAGGCCCTTCGTGAATCGATCGCGGCAGACGGCACGAATGACGGTAAAGCAATGGAGCGCATTTTAGAGCATCGCCGTCAAACGGACGGTGCTCAGAAGGACAGCGCTCAGAAGGAC
>QWQJ01000023.1 GCA_003670865.1 Planctomycetota bacterium
GAGATCTGCGGCGCGGTGGTTGCAGCGGCTCTTGAGAGCGACGATCCTGTCCAAGCTCTTACCACGGCAGGAATGCTCGACATGGCCGGTGCGGCCAGCGGCAGCGTGATGATGATGGGGGCGTCCGCCGCGATGCTGCTCTCACGAATAGACGAAGCGACTGCCTGGCTCGACAAGGCCGACGCCGCTGGTACCGAAAAGGCCAAGGTGGCAGAACTCGCGCAGGCCATCAAGGCCGAGCGTCCCAAAGTGGTCAGCGAAATGGCCGCTCGTCAAGCTGATGCGACAGCTGACGATCTGCCCCGCGTGAAGATCACAACTTCAAAGGGCGTGATTGTGATTGAGCTATTTGAAAATGTCGCCCCCAATACAGTCGCTAATTTTATCAGCTTGGTGGAAAAGGGCTTTTACAACGGCACGCCGTTTCATCGTGTAATCGGTGGCTTTATGGCACAGGGCGGCGATCCGACAGGCTCGGGCAAAGGTGGCCCGGGCTATGTCATTGACTGCGAAGTCGACGCCCCCGGCGCCAGAAAGCATTTCCTGGGATCGCTTTCCATGGCTCACGCCGGAAAAAACACCGGCGGTTCGCAGTTTTTCCTGACTTTTCGGCCGACGGAACACCTCGATGGCAAACACACCGTCTTTGGCCGAGTGATTGAGGGCTTTGACGTGCTGCCCAAATTGGCACGCACCGAAGGCCCACTGGCCGCTGGGGGGCCTCCCGATGCTATGCTCAAACTGGAAGTCCTACGAAAACGGAACCATCCCTATGAACCAAAAATATCGGGTAAGAAATAGTTGCTGTTTGCCAGTTTGCCCGGTTTATTCTGTGCTGGTTGCCACACTTCTTGTAGCCCTCGCTGGTTGTTCCGGCGATGTGATCGAGCAATCTGCTAGCGCTGAGTCTCCTCAGAAAGGAACGGGCCCCGTGTCGACACATACAGAAGCAAATCAGAACAGTTCCGCTGGAAAACTTCCCGCCGACAATGACCCCGCCAAGGAAGGTCGCGTTCCTGACGAGTCGTTACCAAAAACAAATAGCGAATGGAAAAAGCGACTGACTCCTGAGCAGTTTGCAATCGCGCGAATGAAGGGCACCGAGCGGGCGTTTAGTGGGAAGTACTGGGACACGAAAACGGCTGGCACGTATCGCTGCATCTGCTGCGGCGAACCACTTTTTAAGTCGGGCGAAAAGTTTGACAGCGGCTGCGGGTGGCCCAGTTTTTTTGCCCCGATTGACGGGGCCAAGGGCACCGCGATTGAGGAACATGCAGACAACACGCACTTCATGCAACGCACCGAAGTCACGTGCCGTCGCTGCGGGGCACACCTAGGCCATGTTTTTAATGATGGACCCCCTCCAACGGGACTCCGCTACTGCATCAATTCTGCATCCATCCATCTGGAGCCAAAGGATCGCTAGCGATCTGCCCGTTAGCCTCGGACGCGTTCCAGATATTCTCCTGTGCGGGTGTCAATTTTCAGTAGATCGCCCTGTTCGATAAATGCGGGAACGACCACTTCAGCGCCTGTTTCAAGTTTTACGGGCTTTGTCAGATTCGTCGCGGTGTTGCCTCGAACGGCTGGCTCTCCGTACTCGACTCTAAGAACCATGTGATTCGGTGGCTCCATTGAAATCGGATTGCCGTTGTAAAGCAGCATCGAGCAGATCGTGCCCTCTTTGATCCACTTCCAGGCGTCGTTGATCTGCTCCTTGGAGAGTTCGTACTGCTCGTACGATTCGTTGTCCATGAACACAAACAGTTCTGCCTGCTTGTACAGGAATTGCGCGTCGATCGTGGCAATATCAGCCATCTCCAGCGAGTCGCCACTTTTATACGTGCGGTCGAGGACCGTGCCACGAAGTAGGTTTCGCAACTTGCACTTGTAGAGCGACTGGCCTTTGCCGGGCTTGACGAAGTTGCACTCAATCAAGATGTAGGGGTCGCCATCGATCTGGACTTTCAACCCCTTCTTGAATTCACTTGTGTTGTAGGATGCCAACGGTTTTCCTTTTCGCTATGACTTTTGAAGGTACATTTTCTTTTCGACTCGTCTGGCCGTATGCTGATTGAGACGGCACTCGCTCCCGAATAAGTCCTCCAGCGTTGCCGCAGGCAGTCTGCATGTCAACGAGCGCCCCGGCAAACACCCTTAAAAGTCACCCTGCTGACGACCCGTACTGATGTCTGCCGGATCAATCCCGCCATTGTTACCGCTGCACGCAGCCTCTCTTTTGTCGCAGAAGCTCGCGATCGCGAAACCGCAGGCGGACTCTTGTGATCCCAATCCAGCCAAGGGACATCTCGGCAACTCACTCTGCCGGTCAACTACCGCCGGAAATTCCTGGCAGCGAGATTTGGCTGATGCCGTGCGGGATCCGGAAGAACTCTGCCAATTGCTGGGGCTGGACTCAGCGGTAGCCGCTACTATCCGGCAGGCAGCTGGAGATTTTCCGCTGCTGGTGCCACGGGGCTTTGTCTCCAGAATGCAACCCAACACACTTCTCGATCCGCTTCTCCTGCAGGTTCTGCCGCGAATCTCCGAACGCCTGCCTTCTCCGGGCTATGCTGCCGATCCACTCCACGAATTAGGGTCGCTGAGGGCACCTGGCCTCGTGCAAAAATACGCTGGCCGCGCACTCCTACTGGTAACCGGCGCCTGCGCAATTAACTGTCGCTACTGCTTTCGTCGTGAGTTTCCCTATGCACAGGCTGGCGCGAATGCTGCCGGCATCGAAGCGGCCATCGACACGCTAGCCGCCGATCCAACCATTCACGAAGTGATTCTTTCGGGCGGCGATCCACTTCTGCTGGACGACGCTCGCTTAGGGCGACTGGTTGGGCGGCTTGAGTCCATTCCGCACTTGCGGCGACTACGGATTCATTCGCGGCTGCCGATCGTGCTGCCATCGCGAGTGACTGACGGTTTGGTATCGCTGCTGGCAGACACGCGGCTGGCTTGCGTAGTGGTAGTGCACGCCAATCATCCTGCCGAACTCGACGAATCGGTAGCTGCGGCCGTGGCCCGACTGGTCGACGCACGAGCAATCCTTCTCAATCAAGCCGTGCTGCTGGCTGGGGTGAATGACTCGCTGGATATACTCAAGGCACTCTCGGAACGACTGATCGACCTAGGCATTGTGCCTTACTACCTGCACCTTCTGGACCGAGTGCAGGGGACGGCTCACTTTGAAGTGCCGGAGGAACGCGCCGCTGGACTTTACGACGGCCTGCGGGGCCTGCTGCCGGGCTACGCTGTGCCAAGGCTTGTGCGGGAGGTTCCCGGAGAGCCCTCCAAGGTCTGGCTCAGCTGAACTTCCCGGGCCTCTGCCGAAGGATAAAGAGCCAGTTTAACCGCACGCATTTCTCTTTTTATTGCTTAAAAAGGGCATTCTCGCTGCTCAAACGGTAAATACTTCGGCGTGGTACAATCTGTCTGGCATACCACCGGCTTGTAACCGCAAGGCCGGAAATACCCTGCAGGACATTCGAGTTTGCAACCGCTCGCGAAGCCTTCGGCAAAACACCGCGTTGACCGCTTACACGAGCGGCTGCAGGCACACATTCCGGTCGTTCTGCCGGCCCTATTGCTCTGCGATTTTGGCCACTTGGCCCGCGAAATCGAACGGTTGGAGGAGGCGGGGGCAGTGGCCCTGCACTTGGACATCATGGACGGCCGATTTGTGCCTCAACTCACCTACGGAATGGTCGTTGTTGAAGCCGTCAGACGGACTGCTAGCGTGCCGATTGAAGTGCACTTGATGGTGGAAGAACCAGACCAGACCGTGGCCGATTATGCTCGCGTCGGTGCCGACATCCTCACCGTTCACTTCGAAGCTTTGCCTGATCCCCGTCGCACGCTCCAACGGATTGCCTCCCTTGGCTCGAGGGCCCATCTGGCAATCAGTCCCACGACGCCTGTTGAAAAGGTATTTCCCTTCCTCGACGCCTGCGCTGGAGTTCTTGTCATGAGTGTAGAGCCGGGATTCGGTGGCCAAGCATTCAATCCTTTGGCGCTCGAAAAACTCTCTGCATTGCGGGCGATTCGCAGCCAGCGAGAGTTATCTTTTTGCCTGGCCGTCGATGGCGGAATATCGACACAAACAGTTGCCTCTGTCGCAGCAGCGGGTGCTGAAATGATTGTGGCCGGTAGTGCTGTGATCCGCTCAAAGAATTATACGGAGGCCATTTGTGACCTCGAACGAATGGCTCTGGCGGCATGTGTGACAGCGTGAACAAAACTAACTTTTGAATTCAACCGTAACGTACGTTTTATTTTTTTGAACCCTTGAGTCCACTCAACTGATGGCTGATTTTTTGATTCTGATCCGTTCTGGAACAACTGACTTTGACCTGCAGGATCGCATTTGTGGCTCGCTCAGTATTCCGCTCTGTGCCGCAGGCATAGCCGAAACAAATCTTGCTGCCGCAGCCATGGCTACCATGCTGCCTGTTGCTCTTTACACAGCAACGGCTGGCTGTGCGTTAGAAACCAGTCGCCTCATCGGCCGCACGCTGGGCCTGCGTCCACGACGCATTGCGAATCTTGAAAATCTCAATCAGGGACTCTGGCAAGGCATGCTCGTTGACGAAATTCGCCGCAGACAACCACGACTTTATCGACAGTGGCAAGAAAACCCTTGGTCGATTGCACCGCCCGACGGAGAGTTGCTTTCGGAGGCGTGCGAACGGGTTGAGCCGGTGCTCGAAAAACTCCTCCGACGCCATCCCTCTGGAAGACTCGCTTTGGTTGTACCGGAGCCACTCGGTCGCATCGTGCGTTGGCTGATCGCCGGCGAATCCCTCGAGGATCTTTGGTCGCGTGATCCGCTGCAACCCGTGTTTGTAGAAATTCCGCTGGCATCGCAGTGGCTCAGCGGGGCCGAACGCGCTTTAGACGCTCGTTATCCTACGGTTCTCCAGCAGCCATTTGCACACTCATCCCTGCTCCCCCACAAGGGCGGCAGCCTGGCAAAGATCCGGCCTTAGATCCGACCGTAACGGCGCAGCATAGCCAGCCCTCTTCGGGCTAGACTGCCACAGCGCCGATGCTCACCGACAACGATTGAAATAGCTTCCTTGCCTGTGACAGTAAGCCGAACACTCGTTCTTCGACCCACCCGTGCTAACGCTCTAATTGATTCATCGACTCTCTCTGGCCTGCTGGATCGCAGTATGAAACGCCGTCAATCCACAAACGAGAATTCTCTGCAGAAAGATTCTGCTGCAGCAGGCCCTGATACGGCGGCACTCCAGCAGAATGCACCTATTGACTCTATGCCTGCTAACCATGGCGTGGCTCACAAAGTTACTCCACGCGTGAAACGGGGCGTGCCTGAAGGACTCTGGCAGAAATGCGAGGGTTGCCAGGCAACCATCTACCGCAAAGAAGCGGAAGAGATGCTCAATGTTTGTCCGCAGTGCGGCTTCCACTGGTATGTGTCGGCGGCCCAACGCATCGTACAACTTTTTGATGCTGGCACATTTGAGGAATGGGATGCAAATTTGCGCCCGACCGACCCGCTAGGATTTCGCGATAAAAAACCCTACGCCGATCGGATCCTCTCGGAACAAAAACGCACCGGTCTCTCCGATGCAGCACTGACAGGCACCGGCATGATCAGAGCCCGCCGTGTCGCCTGCGGCGTCACCGATTCATCATTCATCATGGGGAGCATGGGCAGCGTGGTTGGCGAGCGTCTTACTCGGCTTGTTGAACGAGCCACAGCCGACAAGCTACCGCTCATCATCATCAGCGCCTCAGGCGGCGGGGCACGGATGCACGAGGGGATTTTATCGCTGATGCAGATGGCAAAAGTATCGGCGGCACTGGCTCGCTACTCATTTGCTGGCGGCCTTTTTATCTCTGTCCTCACCAATCCCACGATGGGAGGCGTGGCTGCGAGCTTTGCTTCCCTCGGCGACCTCGTTTTTGCCGAGCCTCGCGCCCTCATTGGTTTTGCCGGACCTCGCACGATCAAAGCGACCATTCGCATCGATCTGCCGAAGGGCTTTCAAACGAGCGAGTTTCTCATGGAGCACGGCTTCATCGATCGCATTGTCTCTCGCAAGGATTTGAAAAGTGAATTGGCCCGCGCGATCGACTACTGCGGCGGGTGATCGGCTGCAATCCGGGATTTCCCCATCTGATATCCGCAGACTCAATCGGTTAGTAGCGGCCTTCAAAACCGGCAAACCCGCCATGAATGATCGTGCTGCTGCCGGCGTTGATGCCGGAAAGCGAGGAAGCATTTGTAATCAAGGCCGGCCACTGCCCGTCGGCCTGTGCAATATTTCCCACACCAACCACACGGTAGCCCATCGACAAACTCCAGCGGTCGGTCACATCCCAGGCAACAGACGTGTCAACCGATCCTAACCACGAAACGACGCCCAGCGTTGAATGGACATTGACTGGCGATCCCCCGGCAAATTTCGCGGCTGTGCCGCTGGTGTTGGTCAGTTTTTCTGTGTTGGTGATGGCATTGCCGGCGACCATTATCTTCGGGACGGTTGAAAATCGCAGCCGCGGTGCAAAACGCCAGTCAAACTTACCCCCCACTTGACCGCCGTAAAGATTATTGTTCGTCGCTGTATTGAAATTGAGAGACGTTACGCTCGAAGTGGTCGTCTGCGTCAAAACATCCTGCACTTCGAAAAACCGAAAACCAGCCAGCCACATCAGGCTGATGGGTCGATCCTTGGGTAAAAACTCTGGCCGTTCCCAGAGTGAATAGAGCCAGTTGATCTCAATATCATTGACGAGATCCGAGCGACTGATCTGCTGAGCACTGGCGTTATTGAGAATGGTGGAGGCTGACGTTCCAGAGATCGTGACACCCGGTCCTGTTGTGGGTATCGCTTGGATCGCACTGGAACCACTCGTTACAGAGTCGCTGGAGCCGATGTTGTAGACGCCCCAGTAAATCAATTCGATCGCATGATGCTGCTCTGGTCCCAGCCAACGACCGACATGAAGGTCAACGCCTCCGGGCCATGTGGCTGCTGCGTTA
>QWQJ01000001.1 GCA_003670865.1 Planctomycetota bacterium
CCCGCACAGGAGGCTCGTCAGCCCAGGCACATCTGAGAGGTCAAGCTCGGTTAGTTGGTTATCGCCGCAGTTGAGCTCCGTCAGCTCAGCGACATTAGACAAGCCGAGCTCTGACAACTGGTTTCCCCAGCATCTAAGTTCTGTCAGCCCGGGCACATCTGAGAGGTCAAGCTCGGTTAGCTGGTTCTGCTCACAGTAGAGCTTCGTCAGCTCAGCGACATGAGACAAGTCGAGCTCAGTCAGTTCGTTATGGTCACAAGAAAGGTGTGTCAGCCCGGGCACATCTGAGAGGTCGAGCTCGGTTAGTTGGTTGTCGCCGCAGCCAAGAACCTTTAGCCCAGCAACATCAGACAAATCAAGCGCCGACAACTGGTTTCCCGTGCATCTAAGTTCTGTCAGCCCAGGTACAGATGAGAGGTCAAGCTCGGTTAGTTGATTCTTGTCACAGTCGAGATCCGTGAGCTCAGCGACATGAGACAAGTCGAGCTCTGACAACTGGTTTCCCCAGCATAGAAGCTCCGTCAGCCCGGGCACATTTGATAGGTCTAGCTCAGTTAGTTGGTTTTTCGAGCACATTAGGTTTGTCAGCCCGGGCACAAGCGAGAGGTTGAGCTCAGTCAGTTGGTTACCGTTACAATTAAGGTGTTCTAGCCCAGCAACATCAGACAAATCAAGTGCTGACAACTGATTCCCCCAGCATACGAGTACTGCAAGCTCGGGCACATTTGATAGGTCTAGCTCAGTTAGTTGGTTATCGTCACAATAAAGGTGTGTCAGCCCGGGTACATCCGAGAGGTCTAGCTCGGTTAGTTGGTTAACGTCACAATGAAGGTGTGTCAGCGCGGGTACATCTGAGAGGTCTAGCTCGGTTAGTTGGTTTTTGTAACAATTTAGGCTTGTCAGCGCAGGCACATGCGACAGGTCGAGCATGGTGATTTGGTTTTCAGAACAATCGAGCTCCACAAGCCCTCGCACATCTGAGAGGTCGAGCTCAGATATTTGATTGTTGTCACAACTTAAAAAAGTGAGGCCGCCAACATCGCTTAGATCTAGTTGCTTGAGGTTATTGTTGTCACACGATAAATTTGTTAGTTGGGGCACCTTCGAGAGGTCAAGTTTGGCCAGATCCGTTTGGTGCAATCGCAATATAGACAAGCAGGGCAGATTCAGCGCAAGCTCAGGCGTGCGCGGGGGCGTGCCCTTAAATCCTAGTTTCTCAACTCTGAGGCCTTCAACCCACTGAAAATTCACAAGCGGCAATTCGTCAAAATCCCATGCGAGGGAAACCAGCGCGCCATCCCTAATCTCAAATGAAATTTCTTGCCGCGCGCCTTCGGACTCAAAAGGTCGTGCTTGGACTTTTTCGAGCACTGTACTCGCTAGTCGCCTGAGCAGCTCCGGGGGCTTGATTGAAAGCGCTTTTGCCCAGAGCAGTATTTGGCGATTGTCAGGATCGCGCAACTCGTAGTCTCCGATGCGAAATCGATCGGTGCTAGTGGCAATGGGTTGGGTGCGGATGGTGCGGTCCGCCGGCAGTGGCTGGGCGCGGTTTGCAAAGCGATCGAATTCCGCAGGCAGCAATTTCAGCAGCGCATTTGTTTCAATGGTATGCAGGTCAAATGTCTTCTCTAATTGGCCTAGGACAGCGCCGAGGCGCCGCAACCCACCCGGGCCCTTAATGCCCGCCCCCCGTACCAACGCCCGTTTTTCGGGGTCGTAGTAAAGAGGCCGTATGACGCCCAGCACTGCCCGCGAATTAATAAACTGGGGCGACTCGATTGCTAATTTGAAATGCTCACTGGTGCTTACATGCATTGGGTCACAAAGCACCGGCTCGACAATGCTGGCGCGACTGGAATGCGTGCGGTAAACCATGTAGGGGCCGAGCAACAGGTGCCGATAGTAACGGCGGGCTTCATGAATTTCAGGAATATAAAGGGCGCGGGCGCCGAGTTTCGGACGGCCGTTCTCATCGGTGGTGCAAATCTGTGGCAGCCACAATAGCGAGAGCCATGCCCACACTCCGCGTTCTCTTTCAAGCTCGTGATAGCGCTGCGTGCGCAGCGGTGCAAGTTGGGCGAATAAATATTCGGCTGCATCAAAGCGCTGCGCAAAATTGCCGGCAGGTTTGATGTCAATGCTGACGGGGAGCTCGGTTGAGTGGGCAGGGTCTTGCAGGAGCGCGTGTGGGTAGTCCAGCGACATGCCTTCCAAGTGCGAGCTTATGTAAGCGCCAAACGCATCGACTCCAGAATTATTTAAGCTTCTCAGTTTCATGGGTTATCTCCGTCATCCCACCATTGCGAAAACCGCGTTCGCAAATGGCACTGATCCACAAATCTATCGGCGACTTCGTCAATCCATTCATCAACTTCGAGCAAGTTTTCCAATTCACCGCCGCTACTACTTATTGGCCGTGGAGCGGAGCCAGCTCCGAGGCTTAAATGCGCCATATCCAGCCACAGTTGTTGCCAATCACTGCTGTCTGCGCTGCTTTCAAAGCGTTCAACGACTAGAATTCGCTCCAGAATGGAGCGGAGCACTTGCGGCAAGATCATTGACACAAATTGGTCCGAGCGCCCGAAACTGGCCAGGTTGCTAACTAATTCCTGGTTTACGGCAAGGTAAGGCTCGCTTCCATCTTCAAATTCCAGCCGCCATACTTCATGAATGTCTGCTGGCACCAGGTCCAGGAGGGATGCCGGCGCGCCGGGCGGCAGATGCGGCATGATCGCGGCAATCTGGTCGGCTATGGCAAGCAAACGCGCTGGTTGTGCGGTGCGGGCTGCGCTAAATTCCACAACCTTTACGCGAAAGCGAACTCCAGCTAGGCTGCCAAAATCGGCCAGGGTGCAATTTGCAGGCGCCTTTTGCCGGGCAATGGTGCCCCAGTCAAATCTCATCAGTGTTGATTGGCGGTAGGCTTCGAGATATATGAGCGAATCCGGCGGCAACCCATAACGCTCTAGATTAATTTCGGCGTCCACTGATGGCTCCGCAGCAGCATTGTTTGCCACAACAATTTGTACATCGACGGGCAGAATAGTCTTTCGGCCAGTGTAGTTGAATCGCTTAATCACCGGGCGCCTCATCTGCTGTGACCTGAACGAAGATGTCGCGATTTGGGTCAAAGCCTGTGACAACAATCTCGAAGTCTTCTCCGGTCAGCTGCACTAGCATTTGGTTGTTCGCGCAACGCGAGTTGCGTACGCCCGTAAGATTTTTGGACAACAGCTCCAAGTCAAAATCCGCCTTGTCATACTTGGCAAGCGGATTGCCTCTGCTGCGGTCATACGCGACGGTGATAGAGAGGCCGTTAGGCAGCGGCACAGAGGTATTTCCGCGTCGCACGCAAAAGCCGCCCGCGAGCCGCTCAACCGTGACTGGCTGGGGCTGTACTGGCGGGCGCGGACCAGTTGGAGTGTTGGGACGGCGCTTGGTAGGCTCATCAAGCCCAGCCTGTATAGGGGGGCGCGGAAAAAATTCCGAGAGGGTTAGATTGTCACGCTGCTGCTGAGACGCGCTCAAAAGTTCCGCAAGTTGGCGGGGGGCAGAGCGCACAAACTTTATGAATGCAGTGCCATGCAGGTATCTGCCGCGGAAATTCTGAGTTTGATGCGACCACTGAGTATGCGCAGGGGTCTCGGCGTTTGCCAGCAGGGTAGCCAGGGGCTTGTCATCGATGATCACCAGCGTGAGCAGTTTGTGGCCGCGCACGCGCCGTTCCGCCGCTTTGGAAATGATTATGCCTTCGCGGATGAAGACTGGCGGGTAGCCTTTTCCCGCAAGGTCTTGTTGAATATATATATCAAAATAGGATGTGCTCCAATCGCCGCCCGTCGATGGCACTTTCAACGGAATTCTAAAGGCGAGTTTTTCGCCGCGCTGAAAGCGCGCAACTATTGATTCGGCTTCCAATTCTGGCAAAGCAGTGCCTGTCCAATCTGGCGCCTGCTCCTCAGTCCGAGGCGCAAGCGTTGAGCGGTCGCTCTCGGGCAAGGCATGTGCCCATGTCGCAAGCTTTACTACCGCACTCAGATCACCGCTCAAGTCATTCCCTCTCGAAGCCATCGAAGCCAGCAAATTATTGCCGTTAAGCGTGCGCAGCTTTTCGCCAGCCCCTGGCCCTTCAATGTCCACACTGAGGCGGCCCGCAATGATTGGGTAGAAGTACTCGCGCACCACTGCTTCAAAGATTGCTGCTGTAGTAACTTCAGGGTCCGCATAGGGTACGACTACCGATAGGCCAGACTCATTGCTTCGCGAGATGCGGAAATCCCTCCGGAATTTATCGAGAGTGGCTGGACCAGCGACTGGGGACACAAAACCGCTATCATTCAAACCCCAATAGCCGTCCGGCACAAATCTCGCCTGTCCAATATGGTGATACCGCAGAATAGTGCGGCCCATCAGCAGGTTTTTGCGGTCGCTGCTCCGGATGGTGAAGCCAAAGCATGTGTTTATAAAGCTGGAGCGAGGGTAGACGGTTTTTCCAACCCCCCATTTTCCGCGCCCCCCAATGTTTTCTGAGATTCCCTCGGCACGAAAAAATGCATAGAAGTGGTTTCGTTCCGCAGTGCCGATGCCTAGGTCCGAAGCCGCGGGGTCGCCTTCAAGACCCTTGGTGCCAAAATCTTCAACCACAATAAAGGCACAATCGCCTGGCTGGGCGGACACTTGGTCAGATCTCAACCCGCTATCTGGCGATTTGAAATGAGGCCAAGCATCTTTGAACCAAGAATTAGCGCGATTTGCGGTCAGCGGGTGCGCTTGTCCTGAAACATAGAACCGCACGCGTACAGGGTCGGTACTGGAGTGTGCATCTAGGCTGTTCTGTATCGCTTCACGCACCAATGCTTGCGCAGGCAGCTCAATCGCCTCCTCATCAAAATACTCACCGGTGACTGGGTTGCGAGCTGTATCTCCGGGCCGCTTTGTTAGAAAGTGCCAGTTTTCCATGCAATTCTTGCCCCTATTAAAATTCGAGTATAACAGCGAGCCAGATTATGTTTGATTAGCCACCTGCTCCCAGCTGATGCCGTGCAGGTAGGTGAAGACCATGCGCGCGCGCGGCGGGCGGATGTAATGAAAGGCGCGCTGCACAATCACGCCGGCTTCCACGCGCACCAGCGCCAGCGCACAAGCACTGTCACGCCCGTAGTCCGCGGTTTCAAAATCGATGGCGACGAAGGTGGGCGGGGGCATGGGACTGTAAATAGTGCAAAGGTTAGTGGTAGCAAGCGCCAACGAGATACGAGTTTGTATAATAACGCAGAATGTGATCTGATCTGAAAGCTGTAGGAAAGTGTGCAACGCAGCAGCCCATGTCTGCGATAACAGAAGTGACTGACTGCTAAGAACTACTAAGGTGCCAGGCAAAATCGATTGCTGATAGCTGCGGCCATGACGAACCAACAACTTGGCGCGATGCAGGACAAAAACAGAGTGTGAGCCTATGGCACTGGGTGGGCGGAGATGAAATCAAAAAGGCTTCGGGAAGTGCGGGGTAATCGTGGAGTGTGGCTAAACGGACGGAAAAAGGCATGACCCATCGCCTGAGCAGCTCTTAAAAATTCTTTACATAAAAATTATTGGGGCATCAAATGAGCTTTCAAACTAACCTAGACAAGTACAGAAAAATCTCCTTCTCAGAGCGCGACAAAGGGGATCGCTTTGAGCGGCTGATGCAGATGTACCTGCAAACTGACCCCAAGTACGCTTATAAACTTAAGAAGGTTTGGCTATGGAACGAATTCCCCGGCCGAACAGACTTTGGCGGCAGCGACACCGGCATAGATCTGGTTGCCGTGACGCATGAAGGCGACTACTGGGCAATCCAATGCAAATGCTACCAAGCGGAAGCGGCTATAGATAAACCTGCGGTAGATAGTTTTCTTGCCACTTCGAGCAGGGAGTTCAAGAATGAGCAAATGCAAACCACGCGCTTTGCCCATCGGCTTTGGATTTCCACAACCAACAAGTGGGGCTCAAATGCCACCGAAGCGATAACGAATCAAAACCCACCAGTAACAAGAATCAACCTCTTTGATCTGATCGAAGCCCCAGTGGATTGGGACAAATTAGAGAAGGGAATTCATGGGGAAGCATCGCGCACACAGAAGAAGACGTTGTTTCCCCATCAAAAAGATGCACTTGAAAAAGTGCATGAGTATTTTAAAAAGAATGAACGCGGCAAGTTGATCATGGCTTGCGGAACGGGAAAAACTTTTAATTCTCTGCGGATTGCTGAAAATGAAACCAAAGGCAAAGGGACGATTCTGTTCCTTGTGCCGAGCATTGCGCTGTTGGGTCAAACCTTGCGTGAATGGAGCGCGGATGCAACAGAACCGATCAACGCCATTTGTATTTGCTCGGACCCGAAGATTTCAAGTAAGCGAACCAAGAACGAAGACGCGGACAATTTTAGTGTCGTGGATTTGGCTTTGCCTGCCTCCACGGACGCCAATCAGATTCTGGTTCAGTTCGAGCAGATTAAAGCGAAAAAACTGCCGGGCATGACGGTGGTTTTCTCGACGTATCAATCCATTGAAGTGATCGCCAAGGCGCAGAAGAAATTGATGAAGAACGGCTTCAAGGAATTTGATTTGATCATTTGCGATGAAGCGCACCGCACCACGGGCGTAACGCTGGCAGATGAAGACGAGGCGGCGTTTACCAAAGTGCATGACGGCAAATTCATTCAAGCCAAGAAGCGCTTGTATATGACCGCTACCCCGCGTTTGTATAACGATGACAGCAAGAGCAAAGCCGCGCAAGCGGATGCGGTTTTGTGTTCGATGGATGACCCGAAATTGTACGGAGAAGAAATATATCGCATTGGGTTTGGCGAAGCGGTGGAGCGCGGACTGCTGACTGATTACAAAGTGTTGATCCTGACTTTGAGTGACACGGATGTGCCGCTGGCCGTGCAAAAAATAATCAAAGACAAGGAAGAGATCAACACCGACGATGCCTCCAAATTGATTGGCTGTATCAATGCCTTATCGAAGCAG
>QWQJ01000051.1 GCA_003670865.1 Planctomycetota bacterium
ACACCCGCTTGCTCCAGATACTCACCCAAGACAGTCGGCAGTCTCTCCATGCCAGAAGCGAATGAGACAAACTGACCGTAGCGGGCGCCGCTAGCCTCCTCATTATGCCGCACCTTTCTCAGTCGCTTTCGTTCGCCAGCCGATAGGCTGCCCGATTGGCGTTCCATTTCAAAAAACTCGGGGCAGGCCGCGGCCATGCTCAATCGCTGGGGATCAGCGGTCCAGATACCTGAAACAAGTGGCTGTACGATTCGTTCAAACGCTTCCCGGCCCAAGCGCCGCACGGCAAAGTGCTCGAGGCTTTCGTCATCGCCACCGAACGGAAGCTCTTGTACGATCGCTCTGGCTGGGACAAATCGCTCCACCAGGAGTCGGAGTTTTCCCAGCGACGAAAGTAAGTCAGAAGCGACAATGCTATCGATGCGACCTGGTGCGAGGAGACGAAAGCCTGCCGGTACGGGCAGTGTGCGGCCTGCCTGATAGATCAGCGCTCGACGCACCTGAGGATTAATAGAAATCAGTTCGCTAGAAATTCCCAGTCGCTCAACCATCGCAATGGCCTCGGGCCTGGCCGTGAGAAAACTATCGGCGGATCGCTCGACCAACCAGCCACCCTGCCGCACTGTTGCCAGTACGCCACCCAGACGGCCGGTTGGCTCAATCAGCGTTACGCTCCAAGCCTTTGCTTTCACAGAGCCTGTGGGAGGTGAGGCGTTTAACACCAAAGCTTCTGCGGCGGCTAGGCCGGCGAGTCCGCCGCCAACGACGATCACATGCTGATGCTCGAGAGTCGAGCCGGGTGAGGCAGGCACAACTGACGTCGGGGGCATGCGAACGTTTCTCTTCAGACGGAATCGGGCTATTCGTCACATGACGGGATCGATTGACTGTGGCCCTGCGAGAGTCACAGTCGCGAATGGGGACATGGTAGTTTAGGCAAAGTGCCTTTGGCATCAGTAACGAAAATTTTTGGCCACCCTGGCCCAGCAGATATGGTCTGGACTTTGGGGGGAGTGAAAGCCTACTTTCCGGCGGATTCCGCAAGCGTCCTCGAGGTAGGGCGCTTCCGATCGAGTCTGCCCAGCTTCAAAGGAGAAACCATCGTGGCCATGCTGCGACGCTCAGTACCTATTTTTTTGTCGGCACTTCTTTGCATTGCAGGGTGTGTTGGACTCAATTGTTTTGCGAAGGCTGCCGAACCCGAACAATCGGCACCGCCTCGTACGCTGATGCGTCTGCCACGCTGGATTGAATCACTCAGCGAGCAGGCAACACGGAAACCGCTGCGTCCATTGCCCGCTGTCGCGCCGGATCTTCCGGCAGCTGTCGCGTTGCATCCCGTAAGCGATCCGTGGGCTCCTGCGGTACCGAGGAAACCGCTTGAGGATCGTGCAACGCTGACGGGCGGTTGGAACGACTTGGTCTCGCAAGCAGCGGATGACTTCCAAGCGTCGGCACCCATCACCCCGATAGCACCGGCCATTCCGGCAGACATAAGTGAACGAGCACCCCCCCGACAAACGCTCGGCCCAGAGGCAAGCGTTCTCAAGCTTCAGCCCGCCCAACGCCTAGCAGAAGTTCCTCAGCCACTGCCGGCCGCCACGCCCAAACCAGCCACGGCTGCACAAACGCCTGCCACGATCCCCCTCACACAAACTCCCCAACTGTCCGAGCCGTCAGTAATCGAGCAGGAAGCACCTGAGCAGGAAGCACCTGAGCAGGAAGCACCTGAGCAGGAAGCACCTGAGCAGGAAGCACCTGAGCAGGAAGTATCAGAGCAGGAAGTATCAGAGCAGGAAGTATCAGAGCAGGAAGTAGCCACACCTTCGCCGGCCGCTAACGCAATCCCAGCAGCCCCCAGCGAAACGCCGACCCTCTCGATTGACCCAGCCAGTTTTCGCGGTGTCTATCCCGGAAAGACTTCACGAAATGAGTTGGAAAAAAGCTGGGAAGCTGGAGAGGCTTTTACTCGCGAAGACGGCAGCAAGGGATTTTTTTGGAAGATCGAGCCGTTTGAACGCGTCGAAGTGATGCTCGAGGGTGACACGGTGGAGTCGATTCGCATACAGTTAGCCAATCCAGTGGCCATCTCAGACCTCGCGGCACAACTCGAGATCGCCGACCTGCGGACGGTATCGATTTTAAATGAAGAGGGCGTCTCGGTCGGTGAGGTTTTTCCAGAACGGGGAGTCGTCTTCAGTCTGAATCCAGGCACGCGTTCAGCTACAGCCGTCATGCTTGAACCACTCGATCCGGAGTCGTTTGTGCTCCGGGCCGAAGGCGAGATCGATACCAGCAGTCTCTACGCCATCGCCGATCTGGAGTATGCCATTGAAATAGATCCTCAGCACCTCCGCGCTCATCGCCTACTGCTGGTGTTGATGTGCGAACAGGGCCGCTGGCTGCAGGCACTTCAATTAGCCCAAACCGCGACGAAAATCGACCCAGTCGATATCTGGACACGACTCAAAATGGCAGGTGTGCTCTTGGCTCTGGATCGCGGCGAAGAGGCCCGCGAGCAAGTCAATCTTGTCAAAGGACAAGAGCATCTTGCGCCGTTAGTCGTGGCCCAAGTCGAACGAATGCTTGGACGCATCGATCTGGCAATCAATTCGCCTAACTACCACACATCGGTAGAGCACTTTGGCGAGGCGATTCGCAAGGCGATGCCGCTGATCGCAGCGCGTTCGGAATCGGTGCAGAAAGCTGCTCTGGATGTTCTTCTCGACGCCCATCTCGGCACAGCGTTGGCGATCGCCAAGGGCACCTGGCAGCAGAAGAGCCGCGTGATCCCCAAGTGGATTGCCCGCAGCGAGGCGTTTATCAGCGATCTTCCCCCCAACTATGCCGATAAAGAAAAACTCGAACTCCAACTCTGTCGTGGAGCTTTGGCTGCAAGCGCTGGCTCGGCCGATTCAATCGACGCATTGCCGTGGGTAAAACGCCTCCTCATGTCGCGCGATCGTATGGACGAGAAGGTCGTCGATCCGCTGCGGCGTCGACAGATTGACTGGGAGGTTGGCCAAGGCCTTGCCGACGCACTCGTGGCGGCACAGAAGCGAGGCGACTCAGCCGACATGCTCGACAATGCCACGCTCACGGCGGCCTATCTGGAACGCGGTGCCGAACAGCGGGAATTATCGGCCAATGAAAAACGAAACATCGGTGACTTGATGTTTCGCGTGGGTATCCTTCACAGCCTGCAAAAGGGTGACCATGCGACTGCCGTCATTTGGTTCGATAAGGCCGTCCCACTCTGGGAAAAAAATCTTAGCTTTGAAACAGATGGTCAATCAGGCCGTCTCGGAGAGTCATTTGTGAGCATGGCAATTTCATACTGGCAGATGGACCGTCGTGAAGATGCCGTCTCGATTAGCCGCAAGGGAGTCGATCTGATGGTCAAAGCAATCGACAACAATCAACTTGAAGAACGGTCGCTTTCGGTCGCCTACGGTAATCTGGCAACGATGTACGCCGAAGAGGGCGACGAAGAGAAGTCACAGACGTACGCCGAAATGGCCAGTCGTGCCGAAGCCACAGGCACTGCCAGCGGTAAGCTGCAGCGGTAAAACTCGATTGCAGCCCGGCTAAAAATTCTCGCGTTTCAAAAGGAACGCGTAAAACTGATTGGCTAAAGTAGGCTTTCGAGCAGCAGTCGCATTTTTCGCAGTTCGGCAACAGAGTCGATGCCTTCCAAGGGGGGCAAGTGGGCACACAGCGCTCGCTTGTAACCAATCCGCTCAAGTTGGTTGACGAGCTTGCCATATTCAACGCCTCCTTGGCCGACGCGAACCTGAAAGATGTCTGGCTTGGTGTCGCGCAGATGCACATGGCAGACATACTTGAGAATCGATTCCCATGAGGCCATTTTCTTCTGACCAAAGATAAAGTGACTGGGATCGAGAGTGACGCCCAAGCCTGGCACATTGCGACACAGCGACGCCGTTGTCTCTGCGTCTTGCGTCATCCGACCGGCAGTGGTCTTGACCCCTACCAGCACTCCTAGGCTCGAGGCAATCGCCACGAGCCGTCGCAGGCGTTCGATCTCGCCATTAAATGGCGTGCCTAGCTCGGAGGCATCAACAACCATCGTCACTACTCCGAGTGACTTGGCCAGCCGACAGCAGGCCGTGAAACGGTCGTACAGTTCTGGGGTTTCCGGCGAGGAGAATGAGATCGCCACTGGCCGAAGTCGCTGCAGGTCGCTGCACTCGGCGATGGCGGCTTCTGGATTAGCAGCCACTTTGCCAGGATGCAAATGCCCCCCCTGCTCGTGAACATCAATCTCGACGGCCATAAACTCAAGTTCCGCTAACCGCTCCATCGCCTGGCCTAGGGGCTGGTCGGGAAAACACTCAGTGCTAACACATACAAACACGTTTCGAGACTCCTCTTTCAATGCTTCTATACTTATGATTCTGCGGTTTCTTTACGCCTCGAACGAGCGTACCCGGCCCATCAGAGCTGACGGACTCGCAGAATGTCTGCCAAAGGTAGCGTCACGAGTCATAAACTAGCAACACGGCCACAAACATATTTTTCATCCCCTACACTGAACCTTTGAGCAAAACCGTTCCGACCACCCGTCCGAATAGAGGAGAACAATCGATGCAGACTCTAGACACGCCGCTGCCGCCAACGCGCGTCATCCTTGAGCAGGGAACCCTCTGGGGTCGCTGGGGCACCAGGCTGGCTTGGGCGATCGCCAGCATCTCGTTGCTCGTAGCGATGGCAAGTTTTGGGGCCAATCAGCAATATTTCCAAACCGATGCCAAGGTCGTAGAAAAATACGACTCCCTCTCACGCGTGGCATCTGCCAAGGTGGCAATCGTCGATGTTTCCGGCGCGATCATGGGCGGGAGTGGTTTTACCCGTTGGCAGCTCGACCAGATAGAAAAAGACGAGACCGTCAAGGCGATTGTTCTGAGAGTTGACTCTCCCGGGGGCACCGTCAGTGGCAGTGATGAAATCCATTACAGACTGGCGCGGATTGGAAAAAAACGCAATCTGCCTGTGGTTGTCAGCATGGGTGGCATTGCAGCCAGCGGCGGCTACTACATCGCTATGGCCAACGGCGGTCGTGAGGATGTCATCTTTGCCGAACCGGCCACGCTGACTGGTTCGATCGGTGTGATCATTCCGCACTTTGACCTCTCCAAGCTGATACAAAAATTCGATATCACTGACGACTCGATCGCCAGCGGTCCACTCAAGGAGATGCTCAGCCCCACCAAGGACCGCACGCCGGAGCTAGCTCAGCGCGAGCGAGAAATTTTGCAGACGCTGGTGGACGAGATGTTTGGCCGCTTTAAGCAGATCGTCAAAGATGGCCGTCCGAAGCTGGACGAAGACAAGCTCTCGGCAGTAGCCACGGGCCAGATTTTCACAGCCCAGCAGGCCCTCGATGCCGGGCTCGTGGATCGGATTGGATTCCTTGAAGATGCCGTGACTCGCGCTGTGGAATTGGCTGGTCTGACGGCCGATACGGCTCGGGTGGTCAGCTATTCGCGGCCGCGCAGCCTGCTGGATGAGGTGATTGGGGGAAATTCTTCGGCCCGTGGCCGGGGTACGCTCGAAGCGTTTGCCGAATGGACAACGCCGCGTGCTTGGTATCTTTGCAGTTGGTGGCCGTCACTGATTTCCAGCCAATAAGCTGTCGCGTTAGTCAGCCGATCTTACCTTGACGATCGACTGGCCCAACTGGGCATAGGCCGCATGGTCTGCCGCGGAGAGCTTCACTCCTCGGGCCCGGGCAAGGGCCAGCCGGCACCAGCAATCGGCAGCAGCCAGTCGCCAGTGGCCCTGCTCTTGTCGGCTATCGCCAATGTCGTGTTGGCTATCGCCAATGTCGTGTTGGCTATCGCCAATGTCGTGTTGGCTATCGCCAAGCGCATCGGCGTAGTGGGCCACTGCCAGCACGCTCAGTAAGTGCTGCACCTCAGTGGAGAGCGCGCCAATTTCAAGCTGCCGCACGGCCAGCTCCTTGCCGTGTTGGCGAATGACTCGATCGATCCGCACGGCCACTCCAGCCAACTGTCGGCGAGCTACGGCAGCGTGATCCCGTAAGCAACGATCCAGAATTGTTGCATCGCGGCTGTTGTGCCGGGCCGTCAACCGGCCTGCTCTCCACGCCAACCATGCCGCTGCACGCTGCACGAGACCGGTCCCACGAAAGTTCGCCAAAGGATGGTGTTTGCCAAGACCTTTGAAGAGAGCCAATCCCAGCAAGTCGCTTTCACCCTCATAGACCGTCACGGCCAGGTGGTCGTGGAACGAATCACCGAGGGAATGGCCAATTAAAAAGGCTTGTCCCCCGTGGATGCCCAGCGCATCAATCGCTCCCTCTCGCACGCACTGGCTGGCAATTATTTTTGCCACGATTGCTTCGTTTTCACCGCTCGTGCCGCAGTCGATCGCCGTGGCAGCCCATGCAGCCAGGCTCTCGCACGCCAGCCCACCGGCCGCCATGCGGGCCAACCGGCCTTGCACGAGCTGTCGCATGGCGATGGGCTGTCCAAAAGTCTGTCGCTTGTTCGCATAGTCGCAGGCTCCAGCAAGCAAGATGCGGAGCGTTCCGGCGGCCTGTGCCGCAAGGGTCACGCGGCCGCGATTGAGCCCGTGCCAGATAATGTGCATACCATTCTGCCGGTCAGTTGCATCGCTGGAAGACAAGAGATCGGCCTCGTCTACTTCCAGCGATTTAAACTCCAAAGCGTTGTTGTGAGCGTGCTTGAGTGGATGCAGTCCATAGCCCCGCAGGCAAAATGTATCGCTGTCAGCATCGGGCAGACGCACCAGCACTACAACCGCTTGGCCTTCGTAACGGGCCAGCACTTTGACAAGTCGGCCGTATGTGGCGCCAGTGATAAATATCTTTGTGCCCGTCAGCAACCAGCGGTTTTCGCAGCGTTCCAGTCGGGTTCGAATGGCATTCAGATCGCACCCGGCCCCCGGCTCTGTGGCCCCGAAAATGGAGAGCGGCCGACCCTCGGCAAGAGCTGGAAGATGCCGCGCTTGTTGCGACGGCGAACCAAAAGCCGTGAGAGCGGATACCGCACCGATCGAAGAATGCACGCTCAGCATGCCAGCAGCCGTTGGCTGAATAGCGGCAATACGGGTGATTACTTGCGATAGTTCAAGCAGTGTGCAGCCAGAGCCACCAAATTGCTCCGGCACACCCAGACCCCAGAAACCAGTCTCCGCTAACGCTTCCTCGGCAAGCTGCGAGAATTTCCCAGCGTTACTCGGCGATAAGGCCGGCTCGTGGCCGGCAGTCGATCCAAGGCTGGCCTCGTAGAGATCGCCGTCGGCCCGCAATTGCTCGATGACGCGTTGGGCCTGCTCCACGACAGAGGCCACTTTATCTCGTAGCGGTTGGGCGGCGCGTTGGCCGCTCAGAGTAAATCCGCCGCCAGCCCAACCACGCTTCTGGCGGTCCTTTTTTGGGCCGATTGCCTGCTCTGTGCCATCCTGCCAGAGACTCATAGCAGCAAAACTGTCTGCCGACTGTAGCGGCCTTGTTGTGTCTACCTGCCGTTGCTGGTTGGCAGGCTGATGGTGTTGTCCACTTCCCACAACCGCCATCCATGCCGGCGGATGTTCGGCGTGGGCTGCATCGAGCACCCACTGAAAATGATCGGTGATGACGCTGCGTTTGAGTTTCAGCGATTCAGTGGCTTCGCCTTGGGCAGCAGTGAAGGGCCGATCGATGAGCACCATGCGTCGCACCTGCCACGCGCGTGGCAGCCCCTGCTGGCGTCGGGCGATCCGCCGCGAGACCCAGGCCAGCACTGCCGGATGAACAAGCGCTGCCCGCCGGCTCAACACACGCACACCCATGCTCTTGAGGGCCGCGCGCAGAATAAATGGTTCCGGTACAACCAGCGCCACTGGCCACGCCAAGCCTGCTCCGATAACGCAGACTTGCGCTACAGCCGAGTCTTCGGCCAACACACGCTCGATTTCTGCCGGAGGAAGTTTGAGGCCACTGCTCAGCACCAGTGTGTCGACCAATCGGCCTGTGATTGAGAGGTGCCCATCATGGATCACAGCCATGTCCCCAGTCTCAATCCAGTCAGCCAGATGTTCCTGTTCGAGACGCGCCTCTTTTGCCGTGCCGGTAGCGGGATCGGTTTGTGCGGGCCGCCGTTTGGCAAGAGGATCTCCAGGCCAAAGAATCCCGAGCGCACGACTCGGAGTGCGCACAAGCAACTGGCCCCTCGACTGAGGCCGCGAATCGATTTTGATTTCCACGCCAGCCAGACTTGGCCCAACCGTCCCGACTCGTGCGGTGCGTGGATTCGCCAGCGTTACAACCGGTCCCGCCTCGGCTAAACCGTATCCCTGCACCAGCGGCACGCCCTGTGATTCAAATACGGCGATTGTGCGTTGCCGCAAGGCAGCCCCCCCCGACACACAAACGCGAACCTGCCCTCCGAGAGCTGGCCCGAGGGCAGCAATCGCAGCAGAGTTGACGCCCCCCTCCAGCCGTTCAAAAAAGGCTGGCACTCCCAGCACAACCGTCGGCGGAAATGCCTGGCATGCCTCCAGCACGCGGCGACGATCGCTGACAACGCTCAAGCAGCCACCCCGCAGAAGGGCCGTGTAGAGATCGCCTGTGCGCGCCAGACTGTGGCTCATCGGCAGCCACGAAAGCCGCACGTCGCTGGGGGCATCCAAAAAGACATCGGCCGCTGCCTGCGCGTTCAAAGCCATTGCTCGCTGGCAGTGCAGCACTCCATGCGGCCGTCCTGAGGTGCCCGAAGAGAGCAGGATCGTGGCACAGGCATCGGGATCACACTCTCTGGCAAGTCGCTCGACCTCTGCCCGCAAACGCGGCTTGTCAGCGGCCAGAGAACTGCCCAATCGCAATGATAAAAGTGAATCACACAAACCCTGTGGACGCGACAGGCCTTGCTGCCGCATATCCATCACGATCAAACGCTTGGAAAAATCTCGTGGTCGCACCCGCAGACCGCTGCCACGTAAGAGGATCCCCTGCGCTCCAAGCCAATCAACTTGTGAGATCTGTTCGGCTGGGAGTGCATCGGAGTGAAGGGCGACGTGCACGATGCCAGAGAGCAGGCAGGCCAGATCGACAATGATCCAGTCGACGCTGTGCTGCTCCAAGTGAGCCAGTCGATCGCCTCGTTTGAGCCCGGCTGCCGAACAGTGTGCGGCGAACTCGACCGCTGCGGCAATCACCTCGCCCCATGTCCATATCTGCGGCTCCTGAAATGGTAAGCTGGGCAGCGGGTCGACAATCGCCTGCTTGAGGAAGGAATCGTCCAAACGCTTGAGAAACCATTCAACGAGTGCGCAGACGATGGCTGGCTGGTCGGTCAGCGTCTGGATGGGGGCAGTCGGAGAGCTTGTGGCCCGGTGCATCACGCCTTGATCCTTTCTACGAGCACGGCGATGCCTTGGCCGAAGCCGATGCACATCGTCGCCAGTCCCAGCGATAATTCGCCGTCGCGCATGGCGTGGATCAGTGTCGTTAAAATCCGGGCTCCGCTCGCGCCCAAGGGATGGCCGATTGCCAGCGATCCACCGCGAGTATTCACGCGGGCGGGATCGAGTCGCAGTTCATCAATGCAATAGAGTGCCTGCGCAGCGAATGCTTCGTTGAGTTCGATGCAGTCGATGTCGCCGATCGCGATTCCCGTTCGGGTCAGAAGTTTGCGGACCGCTGCAACCGGTCCTGTGCCCATCATCGCCGGTGGCACTCCCACGACTGCCGTGCCCACAACCCTCACCAAAGGCTCGAGACCCTGCCGCTGTGCCTCCGCCAGCGACATCACGACAATCGCCGCCGCACCATCGCTTAAGGGCGCGGCAGTGGCCGCAGTGATTGTGCCGAGCTTCGGCAGAAATACGGGCTCTAATACCGCCATCGCCGCAAGACTGGTATCGTTTCGAACCGACTGATCTTCTAGCACCTCGACGATGGCGCCCCCTTCGTCGTGCCCGAGCACCGACACGATCTCATCTTCGAAAAGCCCATGATCGAAAGCCAAAGCAGCTTTCCGGTGGCTCTCAACCGCGTATGTTTCTTGAGTGCGTCGCGAAATGCCGTTCACAGCAGCCAGATGCTCGGCCGTCATCCCCATCGAAAGTATTCCTCGGCTGGAACGGGCAAACGCCTGAGGGTGAATAGCGATCGCGGAATCCATCGGTAAGTGGTGCATGTGTTCAACACCGCCAACCACATGGACATTTTCAGCACCAGCGGCAATCGCATGGCAGGCCTGGGAAAAAGCCTGTAGCGATGAACCACAAAGCCTGTTGACGGTTGTACCCGCTACAGAAAATGGCAAGCCTGCCAGCAGAACGACTGCGCGGGCAACATTGCCACCCAGTTCGCCACGTTGCTGCGTTGCACCTAGCACGAGATCTTCGATCGTGTCTGGATCGACGCCACTGCGGTTCACGACTTCCTTGACGACCGCAGCTGCTAGTTCATCTCCGCGCACCTGCCGAAACAATCCTCGCTCGGGATGCGATCGACCGATTGCCGTTCGGCAGCAGGCGACAACAACTGGGGTTTGTATCGGCGAGCGGGCAGAAGTGTGATGCATGATTTTGGTGTCTTTTGTATTATAATTGAGTGAACTTCGCGGCCGTGCGAGCCATTGCCTGCAATCCCTCTGTGGGATGCATGCGCGCACCGAGATCAGCGAGCGGCTCCAAACGCTTGACGATCTCAGCGACCCCGAGTGAATCAGCCCACGCCAGCACGCCGCCGCGAAAGGCCGGGAATCCCAGCCCATGAATCACGGCCAGATCAATGTCGCGGCCGTCACGCACGATTCCTTCCTCGAGCACACGGACTGCTTCAAGCACGATGGGTAAAAACAGTCGATTGCTAATTGCCTCGTCGGTCATCGGTCGAACTGGCAGTGCATAGGGCGCGATCAACTCGGCAACGCCTTCATCGGGCCGTTCGATACGGGCTCGCTGGCCACCGGAAGGACTGTATTGATAAAAACCAGTGCCGCTCTTTCGGCCTAGGCGGCCTGATCGCACCAGAGCCGGAATCACCGGCGACGCTTCAATCCGATCGCCATAGGCCTCACTCAAGACAGCTCCCGCATAGAAGGCCGTATCGAGGCCAATCATGTCGTAGAGCTCTATCGGCCCCATTGGCATGCCGAAGGCGCGTGCCACGCGATCGATGCGTTTGGCTTCGATTCCCCCGCGCAGCATTTCAACCGACTCGTGCAGATAGGGCATCAACAAACGGTTGACGAGAAATCCTGGGCTGTCGCGAACGACGATCGGACACTTTCCCAGCCGTTTGGCATGAGCCACGGCAATGGCAATGGTCGCATCGCTGGTGTCTGGCCCGCAGACCACCTCTACGAGCGTCATGCGACGAACTGGATTAAAAAAGTGTATACCGCAAAACCGTGACGGATCGACCAACGCTTCGGCCAGTCGAGTGATCGGGTTGGTAGAAGTGTTGGTGGCAATCACGGTTTCCGGTCGTACCACTTGCTCGATAGCCGCTAGCACCTGTCGCTTGATGTCGCGGCGTTCAAGCACGCTCTCGATCACGAGGTCAGAGCCGGCGATGGCAGCGAGTTGAGTTGAAGTCTGTAATTTTCCCGCGAGGGTTAAGGCTCGGGCAGAATCTGTTTGTTTGGTGGCCCTGCTCCAAGCAGCCTCGTCGAGAATCCCCCCAACACTCTTGGCCAGCGTAATCGGATCAAGGTCAATAAGCATGACCGAAAAACCGGCTCGTAAGTGGCTGGCGGTAATACCCGCTCCCATGATCCCCGCACCGATCACTGCTGGGGCTATAACCGATCGCGTCAGCGGCATGACGGCTCGCGCAGAGTAACCCTGCGATTCGGCCTGACCAGGGGCTCTGGGGATGGGTGTTTGGGCGTTCCTGCTGTCGATGCCGATGTCGCGACGATTTCTTTCACCCAGCCGAAAGACTCGCAACAACTGTGCAGCGATAGGCCCGCTGGCCAGTTTTGCAAAGGCCTCGCCTTCGCCAGGACCGGCAGCCTCGGCCGTTTGCGATGCGCCAGCGAGAATCGTTTCGAGGATCATCATTGGAGCCGGATAGTGGCCGCCGGTACGTCCCATGATCACAGCGGCTGAGGTCGCAAAAAGAAAATCGCGTTCATGAGGATCCAGATCGATGGCGGCTGCCTGCTGCTGACGGCGTTTGAGAAAACCGCGAGTCGCTCCCTCGATCGCAATCAGTCGCTGTGCCGATTCGATCGCCCGCTCGGGTACGACGCAGGCATCGACAAGTCCCATCCTTACAGCGGTTTGACCGTCAACGGTTTCGCCTGAGACAGCCAGTTCCACTGCCGGCCCCAGCCCAATCAGCCGAGCCAGCCGTACGGTGCCTCCCCAGCCCGGCAAGAGGCCGAGCTTGACCTCGGGAAATCCCAACATTGTCTGCTCGCGAGTTGTTGCGATCCGAAAATCACAACTGATCGCCAATTCCAATCCGCCTCCCAAGCAGCCCCCATCGATGATTGCGATCGTTGGCCACGGTTGGCTGGAAAGTTGTCCAAACAAAGAGCGGCCTGCGGCACAGAGGCGTTCGATTTCGGCAGCTGGCTGATCTGGTAATTGCTCGAGCTGTGAGATATCAGCACCTGCAAAAAATGATCCTTCTCGAGCCGATACGAGCACAAGACCTTGGAGAACAGGACCGGCCAAGAGGTCTTGCAGCGTTGCCGCTAAGTCGCTCAGCACTTCTGCTGTGAGCACATTGTGACTCTGATCGGGCACCCGAAACGAGAGCATCGCTACGCCATTTTCCAGCCAGGTGAGTGTCTGCGTGCGGCGGAGGGGGACACTGGCTGGCATGGCTCTACTTTCCGTCGATTTCGGTCTCTGACTGGTTCGCTTGCCTAGAATGCAAAAACCGTTAGTGTATCGAGAGATCTGTGGTCGGTATCGGTCTCGTTGACCGGTGCTTTGTGCCCGGAGCGTCTTTGAAAGGAGTCTGGGCTGGCGGATGAACAATACCTTTAAACTCTGCGGCCTTTGGCTTTTGCTCGTGGCTGTGGCGATCGCCGGTCGTATCTGGCAACCCGCCTTGAATGTCACACCGATGGCGGGGGTCGCACTGGCCGCTGGCGCTATTTTTTCTCATCCGCTGGTGGCGGCCAGCGTTCCTGTGGCGGCCCTTGCGCTGAGCAATATTTTCTTACCTCCCTACGAGAGTTGGGTGATGGCCACGGTCGTCTTTGCGGCGACGGCGTGGCCTGTTTTCCTTGGCAGCGTAGTGCGCGGTGGGCGATTGATTGCCGTTGTCGGCGGAGCACTGGCCAGTTCGCTGGCATTTTATCTTTCTACCAATTTTGCTTACTGGTGTCTTTCGACTGACTATCCACATACGCTGGGCGGCCTCGTTGCCTGCTATTTGGCAGCGCTGCCTTTTTACCGGTGGATGCCGGTTGGAGATCTTGTTTGGAGCCTCTTTCTGTTTGGCGGTGGTGCCTCTGTGAGCCGAATGGTGCACGACAAAGTCCGAATCGGGTTCTGGCCTGGCCCAGAGAGATTGGCCTAGATGTGCAATGTAGTAAAATAGGGTGTAAAAAAGTTGGCGAAAGATTGCGAGTATGTGGATTGCTGCGGGAATGGCGGAATTGGCAGACGCGCCAGGTTGAGGGCCTGGTGGTAGTAATACCGTGCAGGTTCAAGTCCTGTTTCCCGCACTTGTGATTGATGGGTGGAGTTGGATGGCGGCCGCGAGGGTGCGGGCCGTCGAGTTGTCTGCGGTTCAAAGTTGGTCGTGCATTGCGTGTTTGTGTGCCGCGAGTGAGGTACCATGCAACGCACAAAACCTGAGAGCGAGATCATTTTCATGTCGGGTTCCACGCCAGATGGCGGCCAAGATTCGATGCAGGTAGGTGCTGAGCAAACACGGCGGATTCCGATCGGAACACAGCGGGCCGGCGTCAAACCGCCGAAACTGCCGCCGCGTTATCAGTACACACCGCATACCGCGGCAGGGTCGTCCACAGAGGCGGAGTCCGCACCGGCGGCTTTGAGCGATCCAGTAGTGGGCTTTTCAATGCCAGCCAATTTGTCGCTGCCTACGAGCACCTCGCTCCCAACAGGAGCAACGCCGGCGAATGTAACGCCTAAGAGTGCAACCCAGGCGGGCATGACCCGGCCCAGCGATAACGAAGGCGGCGGATCGCGGGATCGAGATCGCAAACGCGATAAGCGTGGTGGTGGCAGCAAGTCCTCGTTCATGGATGTCCTGCCGCAGCAGAAACGGGTCGCCATTCCCAACCTTCGAGAAGCGCTCGAGGACGACTTGGAGTCTGATTTTCAGGCGGCTCTGGCAGGGGTGTCGATGGATGACCTGCTTTCAAGCAACGCAACGGCCCACTCCGAAGCCCCGCTGGAGCCAGGCGCACGCGTCACAGGCATCGTTCTTTCGATCGGCTCCGACACTGCATTCGTGGATCTGGGGGGCCGTCGCCAAGGAGCGATGAAATTGGCTGGTCTGATTGCCGACGAGGCAGAAATGCCGGTGGTTGGTCAATCGCTGGAACTCTCCGTGGGAAGTCGCAGCGAGGAAGATGGCCTTTACGATGTAGCATTTGCCAATCGGGCCGTTAAAGTCGAAAATTGGTCACAGCTCCAGGCCGGAATGATTGTGGAAGCCCGTGTCACGGGCGCCAACAAGGGTGGAATCGAGTGTGAGGTGGCTGGCTTGAGCGGCTTCATGCCAGCCAGCCTGATCAGTCCGTGGAGAATAGAAAACTTTGCAGAAATGGTCGGGCAGACACTGGAATGCTTAGTCACAGATGTCGTACCAGAGGCGCGGCGACTGGTGCTCTCCCGCCGCGCAGTGATTGAGAGGCAGACGGCTGAGGCCCGCACCAAGATGCTGGAGACACTGGAGGTAGGTGCCACGCTCGAAGGCATTGTGCGATCAGTGCGAGATTTTGGCGCGTTTGTCGATATTGGCGGCGGCGTTGAGGGACTTGTGCACGTCAGTCAGTTGTCGTGGGATCGGGTCGACAATCCGGCCGACATCCTCACGCCGGGCCAGAAGGTGAGCGTTGTCGTCAAAAGGATTGATCGAGAGACGGGCAAGATCGCTCTCTCTGCTCGCGATCTCATCGAGAGCCCTTGGAAGCATGCGGCAGAAAAATATCATCTCGGCTCCACGGTGCGTGGCACGGTGAGTCGGATCGCCCAATTTGGAGCCTTTGTAAAACTTGAGCCAGGCATTGAGGGGCTCGTACATGTTTCAGAAATCGCTTCAAGGCATGTTCGTAGCGTGGGCGACGTTGTGAAAGAAGGAGAAGTGATCGAATGCCGCGTGCTTGCGGTTGATCCAGATGAACAACGCATGTCTCTCTCGATCAAGGCATTGGCTTCCACGGCAGTCACGCCAGAAGACGACCAAGAGGCATCCGACGCCCAAGCGACTCACGCGAGAGAGCGTCGATCGCAACCCCTGAAAGGTGGCCTCGGGGGACTCGGTAACTTCGGCGGTCACCGCGGTCTTGGCGGTCTCGGCGGCAACCGTTATGAGTAGGCAATTTTTTTCTTGCCAACCCAAGGGACGAGCGCGGGCGGAACGGTAACGGATCCATCGGCGCACTGGTTGTTTTCTAAAATTGCGATGATCGCACGGCTTATTGCAATGGCGGTGCCGTTGAGCGTGTGCACAAACGACGTGCCTTTCTCGCTGCCCTTGCGGGAGCGAATAGCCAATCGCCTCGCTTGGTAATCGGTGCAATTGGAGGTGCTTGTCACCTCTCCCCATTCGCCAGCCTCTCCCCGCCCGGGCATCCACGCTTCTAGGTCAAACTTGCGGTAGGCCGGGCCGCCAAGATCGCCGCTGGCCGTGTCAACGACGCGGTAGGGGATGCCAAGACCATCAAAGAGTTCGCATTCCAGATCGAGCAGATAGCTGTGCATCGCCTCGCTCTGCTCAGGCAGTGTGAAGGCAAACATCTCAACTTTTGTAAATTGATGCACTCGGTAGAGGCCGCGGGTGGCTCGACCGTGGGCCCCGGCCTCGGTGCGGAAGCAATGGCTGATGCCGCATATTTTTAAAGGCAGTTCATCGGGCTCAAAGATTCGCTCCGCCATCGCTCCTCCCAGCGTGATTTCAGCGGTTGCCACAAGCGACAAGTCGGTGCCTGTCAGGGAGTATATTTGCGTCTCGGGGCCGCGCGGCATGAAGCCGGTGCCTTCGAGAATTGTGTCGCGGGCCACATCGGGAGTGGTCATCACGGTGAATCGCTCTCGCATCAAGAGGTCGACGGCATATTTCTGCAAGGCGAGTTCGAGGAGTACCGCATCATTGGTAAGAAAATAAAAACCGTGGCCAGCCACGCGAGCGCCGGCATCAAAGTCAAAAAGCTTGAGCTGTTTCCCAAGCTCCACATGATCAAGGGGCTTCCAATCAAACCAAGGAAGGGGTGTCTGCCCTTGACGAACTTCAACGGCTGCAGCCTCGCCGCCAATCGGCGCGGAGGGATGAGTGAGATTGGGTATGGTTCGGAGAATATCGTCGGATTCCTTGACGATTTCAGCCAACCGTGAATCGAGTGTAGCCACCTCCTCCCGTAGGCGTCGGCCGTCGGCCTTGCGGACCTCCCGCTGGGCTGCGTCGGCGGCAGTGGCGATCGACTTGCTCACCTGCCCGGCCTCGTGATTGAGCCGATCGACATCGGTCTGCATCTGTCGACGAAGGCGATCGAGTTCGGCAAATCTTGAGACATCGGCGATCGATCCGCGATTGCGACAATTTGTAGCCACTAAATCGACATTGTCGGCCACAAAACGACGGTCAAGCACGAATGAATCTCCACAAAGGATGGGCAAAAAAATGGATAGAGCTACTGGTAGGACGATTGTTTATACACAAAGTCTGACAGACCCTTTTTTCGGGAGAAAGGGACTGTCAAAAGAGTCCCGCTTGCAACCTTTTTAGGGAAACCGGTGTTGCAAGCCGAGGCAAAGGGGATCTTTCCCCGGCGAGTGCTCAACTGTTACCGGCATTGAGTGGCCTCAATCCGTCTGATGGACCCGCAGGGGGATTAGTCGAGTGGAATCAGCACATCGACCCCTTCGTCGTCCTCGAATGGATCGAAGTCGCCGTCGAAGGGACCAAAGACACCCAGCAAGGCGTGACGGGCGTGGATAGAGTGGCGGAGGGAGATCAAGTGCATGGCTAGTTCCTTGTACCCCCTAGTGCACCCTCTTGCGGCACACGAATCAAATAGGGCATATAATGGCGGTAAACACGCCTTATTGCCCCTCCTCATTTTTGCAAAACATAAAACGCACTACCCCCACTATTAGGGGGCATATCTCTCGAGGTTTTAGACTGTGGCCTTGAGGCTCATCGATGCCCCCTTTCCCCTCACGGCCACGATTGCGTTCTCACTCATTTCTACCCTAAAAAGCCAAGGATTGTTTATGACCAGCCAAACCCCCGAGTCTTCCACAGATCCATGGTTTCAGGATCGCTTCGCCGCTCGAATTGGCGGCTCGCACTACGGCAAGGGCAACGAGATTTATAAGTTCGAATTGATCAAGCGGGCCAAGCGCAAGGCCATCGCTGACCACCCTGACCGACGGATGCTCGACTTTGGTATTGGTGAAAACGATGAGATGGCTCCGCAGAGTGTGCGGGCGGTCATGCACCGCGAAATCGACCGCGTAGAAAATCGAGGCTATGCCGATAATGGCATTACGGCTTTTAAGGAGGCGGCAGCAGTATTTATGCACCGTGAGTTTGGGGTGCAACTCAACCCTGAAAAGGAGATCAACCACTGCATTGGTTCAAAGACAGCCTACGCCATGCTACCCGCAGCCTTCATCGATCCCGGTGACATAACCCTGATGACGGTGCCAGGCTATCCGGTTGCCGGCACCGCCACTCGCTGGTTTGGGGGCACAGTCCACAAACTTCCGCTGCTTCCAGAGAACGACTTTTTTCCCGACCTCGATGGCATTTCGACCGAGGTGCTCGCCCGCACCAAGATGATGGTTCTTTGCTACCCAAACAGCCCGACAGGCAAGACCGCCACTCGTGAGTTTTACGAAAGAGTCGTGGCCTTTGCAGTCACAAATAGAATCCTGATCGTGCAAGATGCTGCCCACATCATGCTTTCCTACGATGAAGCCCCGCTCTCATTTCTTTCGATCGACGGCGCGAAGGAGGTGGGTGTCGAGGTGCATTCGCTCTCGAAGGGTTTTCACATGATCGGTTGGCGACTGGGATGGGTCTGCGGCCACGAAAAATTGGTTCAAGCCTTTGCCGATGTGAAAGACAACTGCGATTCAGGCCAATTTATGGCGATTCAAAAAGCAGGTGCCGCGGCACTGGCTGATTCAGAGATACCCAAGCGTGTCCGCGAGAAATACCGCCGTCGCCTCGAAAAACTCGTCAGCGTATTGCGAGCGTGTGACTTTGCGTGTGAGATGCCGGGAGGAACCTACTTTCTTTACACCAAAAGTCCCACGGGTGCTGGCGACAGAGTCTTTTCCAACGCCCAGGAAGCTGGCCAGTTTCTCATTCACGAACTCTCAATTTCAACGGTTCCGTGGGACGACTGCGGAGCCTACCTTCGATTTTCTGTAACGTACGAGGCAGAGGATGAGGCTGGCGAAGACGACCTGATGGCCGAAACACACGCCCGACTGTTGCGTGCCCGCCTAAAGTTTTAGGCTTTCCACTCTCTTTCATTCCTGAGCCTGTTCCTGAGTCTGGCCTCATGCTGCGGCACTACCCCTGTGGAGTTTGAGCGATGCGTTTTTCTCCTGCTGTAAGAATGGTGTTGGTCGTTCTTGGGAGCTTTTCTTTGCTCACAAGCTCTGGCTGCGGTCAAAAAAAGAAGGCTAAAAAGGGGGGACTGACAATCAAGCAGCAACTGGAGAAAGCCGAGTCGGAATCGACGCCGGATCTGCAGGCCAACGCGCTGATCAAAGTAGCCAAAATTCAACTCACAGCGGCAGACACAACGGGAGCAAAGGAGTCGACGAAGGCTGCCTTTGCAAAATTGCAAGGCGATGGTGATGCCAGCCGTCTGGCTCCACAGCTCATCGCTTTAGCGCATCTCTGTGCTGGAGCCAAGATTGCCGATAAAAAAATGGCTCGCGAAGCTCTGAAGCGAGCGATCTCTTTGGCAGAGACCATTACAGACCCGACAAGAAAAACAGAGGTTTTAGCTGAGGCCGGCGGCGTCTATGGTAGCAAGGACGGGGGGCTCGCTGATCCAAAGGCAGCTAAAGAAACGCTAGCAAAGGCAGCCGAAGTGGCCGAGAGTATCGAACCCAAGTTTCGCACCGTAGCCCTGGCTGCCGTCGCCTTGGGGTATACGAAGGCAGGCCAGAATGAAGACGCAAAGGAAATGATTTCAATTCTTGAGGAGGGTGCGCGCGCCTTGGAAGAACCGCGTAAAAAAGCAGAGGCCCTGGCTGCTGCCGCTAAGGTTCGATTTGATCTCGGCAATAAGACCGAAGCAATAAAACTCTTAACGGAGGCCTCCGTTGTGGCCAAGGGCATTGAACGGTCGGAAAATCGCGGTTATGCGTTGCTGGCTGTGGCCATCACGCTCGACGATATAGGTGACACCAAAAAGGCACTTTCTCTGCTCAAGGAAGCTGATAAAGCCGCCGACAAGGTATCCGACCCAGATTCGCAAAAGAAGATTGTGGAAAAAGTGCGAACAAAGATGGCTGAGCTTGAAAAAAAGAAGTAAGTCGATCACGGGCTTTTGGATGCGGTTACGACTTTGAGCGCCGCAAGCGCCCGCTGCCTCGCTTGGGCATGATCCACAATCGGTTGGGGATACTCCCGGCCAAGCGTGATGCCCGCATTCAATAATCGCTGCCGATCAACCTCGACTGGTTCGTGAATGTCTTTGGCGGAAAGCGTGCTGAGTTCTGGCACCCACGTGCGAACGTAATCGCCGTTGGGATCGAATCTGTTGCCCTGACTCGTGGGATTAAAAATTCGGAAATAGGGGGCGGCATCGGCGCCGCAGCCAGCCGCCCACTGCCAGCCGAGCGTGTTGGCAGCTAGGTCGGCATCCACCAGCGTCTCCCAAAACCAGCGGGCTCCCTCCAGCCACGAAATTCGTAAATCCTTCACTAAAAAACTGGCCACGACCATGCGTACGCGGTTGTGCATCCAACCCGTGGCCCAGAGTTGTCGCATGCCTGCATCGACGATGGGAAATCCTAATCGTCCGCGCTGCCAGGCCCGTAGACCAATCGGATCATCGGCCCAGGGAAATTTGGCATAATCGGCCCGGAGTGGAGCATTGGCCGTATGAGGAAAGTGATAGAGCAGGTGCGAGGCAAACTCCCGCCAGCCAATTTCTCGCAGAAAGACCTCAGCATCGCCGCTCAGGGTAGCAACTGGTCGGCCACCGGTCGCAGCACGCACGGAGTGCCAGACACGCCGTGGCGAGATTTCACCAAAGTGTAAATGCGGGCTTAAGGAACTGGTGCCGTCCTGGTCGGGCCTGTCTCGCTGGGTGCCGTAGGAATGCACGCCTTTAGCGAGAAACGATTGCAGCTTTTTGTTTGCACTGGCCGCGCCTGGGGCCCAGATACCACGCATCGTTGTGGCCCAGTCGATCGCCGGCAAAAGGTCAAGGGACTCGATGGTGACACCGGTGGTTTTATTCCGCGCCGAGTTTTTTACCGCTGGCTTGGCAGGCAGAAGTTTTTTTGGAGCTGCTAGTGGTTCGGCTGGTTCATCCCGAGCCAAGAGCGATCGCCAAAACGGCGTAAACACCTGATAGGGACGGCTTTCTTTACTGGCGACTTTGAGCGGGTCAAAGAGAAGTGAGCCGTTGAAGCTCTCGACGGCCAAGCCATCGTCGATCAGGGCCTTTTTAATGACCGTGTCGCGAGCGACGACTGCTGGCTCGTAACGCCTATTCCATCCGACATGTGTTGCCGAAAATGTTTCGATGAGCTGTCGCAGCGTTGCCAGCGTCGGTCCGTGGCATACGATCAGCGGTGCGCCAGCTTTTTCAAGCGACGCGGCTAGGCTTAAAAGTGACTGTTGCAGCCACCACCGCGATGCCGCCCCCGGTTCCCACGGGGTTTCTTCCTGCGGCGCCCAGATGAACACCGGTACAACACTCCCACGGGCGGCGGCAGCAGCGATCACAGGGTTGTCGTCGAGTCGCAGATCGTGACGAAACCAAACGATCGTAGTAGCGGGCATCGCTCAGCACTTCCTTACGTCAGCCAAAAAATCCCAGTAAGAACACGGGAGCCACCCTTTGCCTCAGGCAATCATTTCGTGTACGACGCGCTGCTTCTCCACGCCGGTGAGTCGCTGATCGAGTCCCTGGGATTTAAATGAGAATCGCGAGTGGTCGATACCCATCAGATGGAGAATGGTGGCGTTAAAGTCGTTGATATGAACGGGATTGTCACTGATATTGTAACTAAAATCATCCGTTTCGCCATACGTTGTTCCAGCCTTTGATCCACCCCCCGCCATCCACATGCAAAAATTTCTGGGATGGTGATCGCGACCGTAAGTGTCTTTTGTCAGCGCGCCTTGCGAATACACCGTGCGGCCAAACTCACCGCCCCACACCACGAGCGTATTGTCAAGCATTCCGCGAGCCTTCAGATCTTTGACGAGTGCTGCTGTTGCTTGATCGGTGTCGCGGCACTGGGCTGCCAGATCATTGGGCAGATTTCCGTGTTGGTCCCAGCCCCGATGAAGAATTTGGATTGCCCGCACGCCGCGTTCCACGAGCCTGCGAGCCAATAATAAACTGTGCGTGAATGAGCCCGACTTGTTTACGTCGTCTCCGTACATCGCCAAAGTGTGCACGGTTTCATCTGAGAGATCGACTAAGCTCGGCACGCTCGACTGCATTCGAAAGGCCATCTCATACTGCGCGATCCGCGTCTGAATTTCGGGGTCGTGGTAGCGTTCAAAGCCTCGGGCGTTGAGCTTTCCAAGACCATCCAGCATTCTCCTGCGGTCGGGTGCTGTAATGCCCTCTGGGTTTGGCAGGTAGAGCACCGGGTCGCCCGATCCGCGTAGCGCCACGCCCGTATAGCGTGTTGGCAAAAAGCCGCTCGACCACATGCGCGTAAAAATCGCCTGATTGGGATTGATGTCTGGGAGCGGTGTAAAGACTACAAATGATGGCAGGTCGTCGTTTTCGCTGCCGAGTCCATACGCCAACCAACTGCCAAGGCTCGCCTTGCCTGGAATCTCGCTGCCGGTCATCACAAAGGTGCAGGCCGGGTCATGATTGATGGCATTGGTATGGAGCGTTTTTACCAGCGCAATGTCGTCAACGATCTCGGCGGTGTACGGCAGCAACTGTGTATTCAACCAGCGGCCGCACTGCCCCCGCTGTTCAAATTGAAACGTGGAGGGTGCTACAGGAAATCTCGCCT
>QWQJ01000095.1 GCA_003670865.1 Planctomycetota bacterium
GATGTCGTCGTGGGCTGGGCCAGAAATGATCAGCGGCGTGCGGGCCTCGTCAATCAAAATATTATCGACCTCGTCAACAATGGCGTAGTTAAGAAAGCCTTGGCTCTGCTGCATGTGTTTCGCAAAGCGATCGTCGTCTCGTGCGGCCATCCGCATGTTGTCTCGCAAGTAGTCAAAGCCAAACTCGTTGTTGGTGCCGTAGGTGATGTTGCAGGCATACGACTCCTGCCGCTCGCCCGAGTCCATGCCTGACTGAATCGCCCCCACGGTGAGACCTAAACCGATGTACAGAGGGCCCATCCACTCCATATCGCGGCGAGCAAGATAGTCATTGACCGTGACGACATGCACGCCCTTGCCTTCGAGCGCATTGAGATAGGCCGGCAGTGTGGCAACAAGCGTCTTACCTTCGCCTGTGATCATCTCGGCAATGGACCCTGAATGCAGCACCATACCGCCGATTAACTGCACGTCATAATGCCGCATGTTCAAAAAACGCTTGCCTGCCTCACGACAGACGGCAAAGGCCTCGACAAGCAGGTCGTCAACCGTTTCGCCCGCGGTCAGCCGCCGACGGAATTCAGCCGTTTGTCCACGCAGTTCGGCCTCGTTCATCGCCGCATACTTTGGCTCGAGCGAATTGATTGCCTCAATTCTAGGATCGAGTCGACGCAGGTAGCGGGCATTGGAAGACCCAAATAGTCCCGTGAGAAAACGCTCCAGTCGAGAACCGATTGCGGCTAGAGCGTTCGACACAAAATCCCAGAGGCGTTCGAGTTGTTCCATTCGAGTGAAATCTATCTAAAGAAGTCCGGAGGGACGTACAGGGACGCTCCGCTACCGGCAATCACCGGAAGCGGCATACGAAACCCTCATTGTCGCTGTGAAGCATGGAATGGGTCAAGCCGACACTTTGGGTGCGCTTCTGCGTTGGATTCTTTGACCCATCCATGGGATACTCTGTGGTATGAACGATTCCAAAGACCAGCAAGTCGGTCTTTTTTCCTCTCCGATGGGCTTTTGGGCGACTGGCTGGAAGCACAATCAAGGCCCTCGCTGGCTGGTCTGGCTGGGGGTCTTTGGCCTTTGCGCACACGCTCTGCCTGCCATCCCTCCACCGGCTGAGAACTCTCCGCCGCAGCGACCCAATATCGTCATCCTCTACGCAGACGACATGGGCTATGGAGATTTTTCCGCCCAGAATCCCGACTCCAAGATTCTCACACCACACATTGACCGTCTGGCTCGTCAAGGCACGCGATTTACTGACGCCCATAGTTCTTCCGGCATCTGCACGCCGAGTCGCTACGCACTGCTCCACGGCCGTTACCACTGGCGTAAATTTCACGGCATCGTCAACTCGTTTGACCAGCCCGTCATGGACGACCATCGCATCACGCTGGCTGAGATGCTCGCGGCCGAAGGCTATCGCACCGCTTGTCTTGGAAAATGGCATCTGGGCTGGGACTGGGCCGCGATCCGCCGCGCTGGGGCCGAGCCGGACGGCAACAAGGGTTACCCTGCAAACGCCTTTGACTGGTCGCAATCAATCAAAGGTGGACCACTAGCCCATGGCTTCGATTCCTACTTTGGCGATGATGTGCCCAACTTTCCACCCTACGCGTGGATTCAAGACGACCGCTTGCTCACAGCACCGACAACCCACCTGAACATTCAGCATAAAACGGCGGAGGGCCAGTGGGAGGCCCGGCCGGGGCCAGCGGTCAAAGATTGGGATTTTACGGCGGTGATGCCGACACTGACTGACAAGGCAGAGCAGTGGATTGCCAGCCAGCACGCCGACAAACCCTTTTTTCTTTACTTTCCGTTTACGTCTCCCCATGCCCCAATCGTGCCGACTGCTCCATTTCTTGGCAGTTCGCAGGCCAACGGCTACGGCGACTTTATGGTGCAGACAGATGCAACCGTTGGCCGAGTGCTCGACGCCTTGAAGGAACACGGCTTTGCCGACAACACGCTGGTGATTATGACGGCTGACAACGGCCCGGAAATGTACGCCTATGAGCGGCTGAAGCGATTTGGCCACCGCAGCATGGGCCCCCTGCGAGGACTCAAACGCGATCTCTGGGAAGGCGGGCACAGGGTGCCATTTATCGTCCGCTGGCCGGGCGTTGTGCCAGCCGATCGTGTCTGCGAAGGCCTGATGGGTCAGATCGATATTTTTGCGACCCTTGCCGCAGTCGTCGGTGAAGTTCCCGCGAAAGACTCGGCCGAAGATAGCCTCAATCAGCTAAGGCTTTGGAAAGGGCAGGGGGCCACGGCCCGCCAGTCGCTGGTGCACAATACCAACCCCAAGAGCTATGCGATGCGGCACGGTGACTGGGTGCTCATCGCCGCACAAACAGGAGGCGTGAGTGCCGTACCGCCTTGGTTTGATCAAGCCCACGGCTACACCACCAACACGCAGCCAGGCGAACTCTATAACCTCCGCGAAGATCTTGCCCAAACACGAAATCGTTATGCCGAAGAGCCCGGAAAAGTCGCGGAGCTCAAGGCCTTGCTGGCCGACATTCAATCTGGCCCACCGGCGACTGGCGATCGCATCCATCCCGCGCCACACTAATGCTCTTCGTGCCCCAACCACAACCGTTTCGGCAGCTCAAGGGAGAGTTTCTTTTTTTGGGCACTGGTACCAGCATCGGTGTGCCGGTGGTGGGATGCGCCTGCGCAACATGCCAGAGCAGCGATCCTCGCAACAACCGCACGCGCACAAGCGTGGCGATTGGACTCCCCAACGGCACGCTCGTAATCGACACAACGCCCGATTTGCGGTCCCAGCTTTTGCGAGAGCGCGTCGGCCGTGTCGATGCGCTGCTCTACACACACGATCACGTCGACCATGTATATGGTCTTGATGATGTCAGGCCGTTATGCTTCTCCTCCGGAAAGTCGCTGCCTGCCTACTGCGAAGAACGCGTGGAATCTCGCATTCGCAAGGCATTCGACTACGCGTTTGAAACGGTAGCCGTGCCAGGTGGTGGCCTGCCGAAGATTTTTTTCCAGCGCCTCTCAACAGAACCATTTGACCTGCTCGGTGCCCGCGTGACTCCGCTGCGTCTCAAGCATGGTGTTTTTGACGTGCTGGGGTTTCGATTTGGCACTCTGGCCTACTGCACCGACACCAATCACATTCCTGAGGAGACATGGCCACTCTTAGAGGGGCTCGATGTGCTTGTACTTGACTGCCTGCGGCCTGCCCCCCATCCGACACATTTTTCACTACAGGAGTCATTGGCCGTGGCTCGTCGAATCGCCGCGCGGCGAACGCTCTTTGTGCATATGTCACACGACATCGAGCATGCGGCGATCTCTGCTCAACTGCCTGCCGGAGTGGAACTCGCCTACGATGGGCTGAGTCTGCCACTCAGCCTGTGACCGGCGACCGGCAACCCTATGGCGCTGGCCCATCACATCGAGCAATCTGCATCATCCCGGAAACTACGTCGGCGGCCTTCGTGGTGTGTGCGTGGCAGCGACCAAGCATTCGAGCGACTTCTGGGCGAGACCAGAATCAATCGCTGCTGCTGCTTGTGCCGCTGCCTCGGGAAGGGTCGCAGCTTTTTCTGCTGCCCAGAGGAGGGCCGCAGCGTTGAGCACCACAATATCGCGGCACGGCCCGCGCTCGCCTGCTAGCACGCGTCGAATCAAAGCCGCACTCTCCGCAGGATTCGCGGCCGAAAGCTGATCCCGCTGAGACGTGAGCGCCGTTGGAATACCAAAATCTTCCGGTGACCAAACGACCCGACGCAAGCCTGCTGCTGAGACATCAACCACGCGCGTCGGTGCAAAAAGCCCAATCTCATCAACGCCATCTTCGCAGGCAACAATCAAAGCGCGAGAGAGGCCCAACAGCATCGCCGCCTCGGCCAACGAATCCTGTGCATCGTGTCTGCCAACTCCGATCACCTGAACGCTCGCCCCAGCCGGATTGCAAAGTGGTCCCACCAAGTTGAATACCGTCGGCTTTCCCAACCGCCGACGCAAGGGTCCAAGCGTTGCTAGCGCTGGATGATAAAGCGGCGCATAACAGAAGCAGAGGCCAACCTCGCCGAGGCATTCGGCTGTCGCGTCTGCAGAAATCTCGATGCGGACTCCAAGAGCCTCAAGCACATCAGCGCTGCCTGTGCGACTCGACACGGCGCGGTTTCCGTGCTTGGCAACAGGCAACCCCGCCGCTGCCACAACGATCGCCGCGGCCGTGCTGATATTAAATGAGCCCGAGTGGTCGCCACCAGTGCCGCAGGTATCTGCGACCACTGCGTGAGGAGATGCCCAGAAGCCTCGGCCCCTGAAGGGAAGGGGGCTCATGTGGTGCCGCAGGGCGTCGGCCACACCGGCAATCAGTGCCGCTGATGGCGAGGCGACTGCTGATTGCTCCAGCCAGATGCCGAAACGATCCGGCTCGAGTCGACCGGCCAAAACGGCTTCCACCAATCCGCAAGCCATGGCTCGGTCGATGCCCTCGCCAGCTGTTTCTTTTTGCAGCGCCTGGCTCAGGAGATCGGCGGCATTTTTATTTGCCTCAAAGGCCGAGCCAGTTGTGACATCAGATGGACTGAATCGGGTCATACATCACTTTGAGTTGCTTGCCACGGGCTGAGGGGGCTCGAGACTCTGACCGCTGATTGTGCCAGAGCCCGACCCACTTGTCCTAGCGGTCGTTGATTGCGTCTGGCGAAAATCTTTATTTTCTTCGGACTCTCTGCCTGCTACGATCAAAGCCATGTCGCTCCAACCCCGCAAAGTAATCATTGACGTAGACCCGGGGATCGACGACGCAGTGGCACTTGCCATGGCCCTTTTCGATCCCCGCCTAGAGGTGCTTGCCGTAACCGCAACCGGCGGCAGCGTCAGCCCAGAGCAGGCGACTGCCAACCTGCAGGCGCTCGTCGCATTTCTTGATCCACCACGGCTACCGCGGCTGGGAGTGGCTCCCACAGACACTGTTCTACCATCGCAGCAGTACAATCTTCACGGCGGCGATGGCCTTGGTGGGATTGATCTACCGAGGGCAAAACTGCATGGCGGACACATTTCTGAAAAGGTGATCTCGGAAACCCTGCGGGCCCATCCCCGCGAAATTACGATCATCGCGCTGGGTCCACTCACCAATATCTCGCGAGTCTTGGCCAGGGATCCATTGATCGCGGAAATGATCGGCGGCCTGATCATTTCCGGTGGCACAGTGCAGGGCCTTGGCAATGCGACTGCTGTCGCCGACGGTAACTTTTACGCTGATCCGTTGGCAGCACGAAATATTGTGCGTGAGCCGCTGGCAAAAACCCTAGTCCCACTGGAAACCACCAGCCAAGTCATGCTGGGATTCGATCTGCTCGATCAATTGCCCAACGAGATGTCTTCCCGGGCCGGTAAGATTCTCCGACCAATGCTTTCGCACGCCTTTCGCGCACACCGCCAATGGCTCGGCAGTGAGGGTATTTGCCTGCACGATGCCGTCGCGTTGGTGGCTTTAACTAACCCCGAACTCTTTGACAGCACAGCGGTCTTTGCCGATGTGGAGACAACCGGCGAACTCACAGCCGGCATGCTGGTGGCTGACCGTCGGCACCTCAGACACAACGCTGGGCAATGGCAGCCCAAAGTGGATCTCCTCGTGGCGTGCGATGCCGCAGGGGTGCAGGACTGTATTTTGCGGCTGCTTGCTGCTGCCGCCGCTGGCACCTAGAGACCCTTGAAACCCTTGAGGAGAACGGCACGGACGCGAGGCGGCTTTGCCAAATCGATCACCGAACAGATTACGGCGCCTCAAAATGCTCGCGGCTGGCAACAGGCATCTGCAAAACAATTTGCTTGCGTTTTCGAAAAACGATTAGCGACACGGTGCGATCTGTCGGAGTCACACTGACAAGGCTGACTAAGTGGTCGTCGTCGTCGATGGGATTACCGTCGAATTCGAGCAGCACATCATCCGGCACAATCCCCGCGATATCGGCCGGCGATCCTTTTGTGACTCCTGACACACGAGCCCCCACGGCACGGACCATACCGAGTCGCTGTGCCATCTTTTGCGAGAATCCCTTGTCAAGCGTCACCCCCAAATAAGCCCGAGCGACGGTACCTGTTTCAACGAGTTGCTGCGTGACAAACAACACCATCGGGATCGGAATTGCAAAGCCGATTCCCTCACTGCCCCCAGAATTACTGGCAATGGCCGTATTGAGGCCAATCACTTCGCCGCGAAGATTCACCAGCGGTCCACCGCTGTTTCCGGGATTGATCGCGGCATCGGTCTGAATAAAGTCTTGAAATTTGACCCCTCCCTCACCAAGTTCTAAATCGCGTCGGCCCTTCGCCGAGACAATACCAAGCGTAACAGAGTGCGAAAGACCAAATGGACTACCAATCGCTAGCACCATGTCCCCAATTTGCACATTGTCTTTCTCCGCCAGACGAGCTGGTTCGAGATCTTCGCCGACATCTTTACCGTCGATCTCCATCACTCCGATATCAGTGCCCGCGTCCGACCACGCTCGTAACGGTTTCACTTCACGACCGTCGTCTAGACGGATTGTGATGTTATCCAGTTCGGCTCGGTTGATCACATGGCGATTGGTGATCACGACCCAGCGACCGGCCACTTTGGCAATCACTCCAGAGCCAGCCTCGTCCTCGCTGGCTTTGCCATTTTTTGGGCGGAGAGCGGGCTTCTTTGTGTCTATGTGCACCACTGTGGGCCGCAGGAGACGGGTCACTCGGCGAAACTGCGAGCTTTGTCGCTCCAGTAATTCAGC
>QWQJ01000142.1 GCA_003670865.1 Planctomycetota bacterium
ACAGGAACCCATGCATGCACCCGCTCCAGCGACTGAAACAACCGTTTGCGATCGACCACTAAATCGCGAACCACTGGAAATTTTGACATAGGCCGTAGTTCGATTTCCTCAGCATTGTCTTTCATTAACGTGTCGACAAGCGCCGTACACGCCATCCGCGTGCGGCCGTTGACGAGCATCGTGCAGGACCCGCACACCTCCTCAAGGCAATTACAGTCCCACGCCACTGGGGCCACCTGACGGCCATCTTGCGACTTGGACGCAGCAGCAATCCGCTGCAAAAGACTGATCACATTCATGTTGAGTTCGTAGGGCACAGCGTGTCGCTCCCAGTAGCTCTCTTGACCTGGCGCATCCTGCCGCAACACGCGCACATGAACCACCTTTTCGACTGCTCGATCTTGATGACCACTCGCTGCATGTTCGCTCTCCTGAGCACTGCCTGACGGCGGGTGTGGTTCTGCTCGTCGGATCATTCAAAAACTCCTGTGGCGATTGGTTTTGCAAAAAGTTCTAAGCGTGTTGGAGTGAAGCAGGGGTCATCGGCGGCGTAACTTCCTCAGGTTGTGTCAGCTTTTTCTGCCGCTCTTTCCAGACTTCCTCGATCAATTCTCCGCCGACCAAGCCGTACAGCCTGGGCCGGGGTGGCATCAGCGACGTGTCGATCTCTTCGTGACGAATGTGCGTGTCGCCATCAGCACCGTGCGTGGCAATCGTGCTCTTGAGCCAGCGACGGGTGTTGGCTTCAAAGCGATCACACCACTGCTCCGCCTCTCGTCGTTGCCCTGCCGGATCGGTGGCAGCAATGCCGGGCATCGCCGTGGCGGGCTTGTAGTGGGCTCCGCGACACTCGTCGCGTTCCAGTGCGCCCTTGAGGATCAGTTTCGCCAACGGAAACATGTCTCCCAGAGCCTTCGTAAAAACGACGTTTTGATTCGTCCAGTTGCCGCTGTCAGAGAGAGAACAGCGACTCCAACGATCTTCCAGCGTGCAGACTTCTCCGTAGGCGGCGGTGAGTTGTTCATTGCGTCTCACCACAGTCGCCACACGGGTCATGAGGTTGCCGAGTTCTGCATGAAGTTGGTACGGGTTTTCGCTGCCACTTCGGCGGCCCAGCAACGCTGCATGCCGCTCTTCCTGCCGACGCATGGCAGTAGAAAAGAGGCCGGCTGGTTCCTCGGCCGCTGTTTTTTTCCCGGCACGTGCCGAGGACACAATGCCCGAGGCCGAAAAAAGTCCGCTGAAGATGCAGGAGAGCAGCGAGTTAGCTCCTAAGCGATTCGCACCGTGATACTGATAATCGCATTCACCAATAGCGTAGAGTCCCGGGATCGTTGTCTGTTGGTTTCGTGGGGAGCCCTCTTCGAGGCCGCCGGCAGCACTCTTTTCGTAATCGACCCACAGACCGCCCATCGAGTAGTGGACCGCCGGGAAAATTTTCATCGGCACCGACCGCGGATCAACACCCTGAAACTTTTCATAAATCTCAAGGATGCCTGCGAGTTTGTGGTCGAGCGTTTCTCGCGGAATGTGCGTGAGATCGAGGTATACGCAGAGACGATCTTTTTCCACCGACAGGCCATCCGTTGTGCAGATGTCAAATATTTCACGCGTGGCAATGTCGCGCGGCACAAGATTGCCATACTTTGGATAGCGGTCCTCAAGAAAATAATAACGCTCCGACTCGATGATATCGCGTGGATCACGGGGGTCGTGGGGTGTGCGTGGCACCCACACCCTGCCCCCCTCGCCCCGGGCGCTCTCGCTCATCAATCTCAATTTGTCTGCGCCAGGAATGGCTGTCGGGTGGACCTGAATAAATTCCCCGTTACCATAGCACGCGCCGGCTTGATAGACGCGACTGGCAGCACTGCCCGTGCAGACCATCGACATCGTCGAGCGTCCATAGACTAGCCCACAGCCACCCGTTGCAATGATGACCGCATCGGCTGGAAATGAGCGAAACTGCATCGTGACTAGATCCTGGCAAACTGCCCCACGGCAGCGGCCCGTGTCATCGAGAACGGGTTCAAGGAAGTCCCAAAACTCCCATTTTTTGACCCTACCCTCCACTTCGAAGCGACGCACCTGTTCGTCGAGGGCATAGAGCAACTGCTGGCCCGTCGTCGCTCCGGCAAAGGCGGTGCGCTTGTAGAGCGTGCCGCCAAACCGTCGCTGATCCCGAAAACCTTCGGGAGTGCGATTAAAGGGCACCCCCAAGCGGTCCATCAGGTCGACGATCCGCGGAGCCCAGTCGGCCATTTCCTTGACCGGCGGTTGATGCTGAAGAAAATCGCCACCGTAAACGGTGTCGTCAAAGTGTTTCCATTCGCTATCCCCCTGCTGGCGAGTCGATGCGTTGACGCAGTTGATGCCACCCTGTGCGCAAACACTATGCGACCGCTTGACTGGCACAAGGCTGACCAGATCGACGCCAATACCCAGCTCTGCAAGTCGCATCGTAGCGGACAGACCAGCTAAGCCACCACCAATCACAAGGACTCTTGGTTCTGACATCGCTTTTTAGATTCCTGTTGTTGACACCGGAGAAATTTCTGAGGCCGGGGGTTGCTGTGAATCCAACATTCGCTTGACTTCTTCCATGCGATTTTCAATTGCCTTCGCTTGCTCAATATCGATTGTACGCATGCCTCCAAGGGCTCCGAGACCGGCTCCACCGAGCACGATGCCGATCGCAATGCTCACCCAATTAGCTCGCCGCATAGCCGCCGGACTCGTCCAGATACCCCAGGTGATTCCCAGCGTCCACAGACCGTTGGAAAAATGAAAGACAACCGATAAAATTCCAATGGCGTAAAAAATGACCACAAGCGTTGGCTGGAGCGCAACCGCAGCCGAGCTCGTCGCGCGGTGGGGATCAAACGCGCCACCGCCCAGTGGAGCTCCCAGCGAATGCAATTGAATCAAATGCCAAACAATAAAGGCGAAGGCGATCATTGCACTTGCTCGCTGCAGCGTGTAGCGCACGTTGCCCACGTACGAATATGAACTGACATTGGGCAAACCTCCGGCGATGATCACAAATCCTACCGAAGCATGAAACAGCATGGGCAGAAAAATAAAGGCCCATTCAATCGGCACGAGTAGGGGCCCGAGAGAATGAATAGTGTCAACTCTTGACTGAAAGGTGCCTGCACCGGCCAGCACCGACGCGTTGGTAAGCAGGTGGACGACTAGGAATGCTCCCACCGGTACGAGGCCGGAGAGCGAGAAAAGCCGGTAGATCAAAAATTGATTCCGGGAAAAAAATGATTGGGACTGCACCATCTGGCTCACAAGCTGCCTCGTTGCTATTTGAAATCCGTGTCGCTTCATCGACATTCCAACCGTCTTTTGATCCATCTGCAGTATAGATTGAAGGCGGTAGGCGACAACGGCAGGAGCCGATTTGGCGACTCACGCCGAAGAATTTATACTGAATAGACCACTGAAAAAACAATTGACGATTACAGCGACCGATGGTGAGCATCGGCACGGAAGGAATGATCGTTGGCGGCTGAACCACATTCATTTTTTGTTGCCGGTGATCAAGAACTCGCTGAGGCGTCAGCCGTGCCGATGGCCAACGCCGCCCGCATCCTCGAAAATATGCCCGATGGTGTAGCGCTTCTCGACGCTGAGAACCGGATCCTCTGGGCTAACACTCGCTTGACCGAGTGGTGCGGGAAAACGCAACTCGGGGGTCTCACTTTTTTTGAGGCTCTCGGATCGCCAGAAATTCTTGGGCCCGACTTCAGTCTATTTTATAGAGCTGTGGCCAGCAGCAATCCCCTCGGCAGTCAAGCGATGAGTTCGACTCTGCGAACATCCGACAACCGCTACTTTCACATCCACGCCTCATCCGCATTCAATCCCTTGCCATCCTCACAAATCTCTGCCGAGGCCGGGCAGGTGGTGGTCGCGGTGCGGAATGTGACGCTCACGATTCTGGAACAGCAGAAACGCGCTGCGATCCATCAGGCGGGGCAAACCCTCGCCGATCTCTCCCCGGCTGAACTTGCCGACATGACGATCGAAGAACGCATCGAATTGTTGAAGAGTAATATCCTCCACTACTCCAAGGACTTGCTGCAATTTGATGTCGTTGAAATTCGACTACTTGACCAACAGACCGGTCGACTTGAACCACTGCTAGCCGAAGGGATGCAACCCGAGGCAGAGGCTCGCACGCTCTACGCCCGACCGGAAAACAATGGCGTCACAGGCTATGTTGCCGCCACCGGAACGAGCTATTTTTGTAACGATACGACGAAGGATCTGCTCTATCTGGAGGGCTGTAAAGGGGCCAAAAGTTCACTGACTGTGCCGCTTATCTTGCATGAGCAGGTGATTGGCACATTCAATGTTGAGAGTCCAGAACCGGGGGGATTCGCCGACATAGACCTACAGTTTCTGGAAATTTTTGCCTGCGACGTGGCCGCGGCGCTCAACACGCTGGAGTTGCTCGTGGCTGAAAAAGCGTCTGCTGCAGCAGAGAGTATCGAAGCCATTCACGGCGCGGTGGCACTGCCGGTCGATGATATTCTCAACGATGCCGTCAGTGTCATGCAGCGATACATAGGCCACGACGCCGATGTTGTCGAACGGCTGCAGCGCATTTTGAGAAATGCTCGCGACATCAAGCAGGTGATCCAAAAGGTCGGTGAAAAAATGACGCCGAGCTCGGCGCATGCACAACTACGGCAGGGAGAACGGCGGCATTCGCTGGTGGGCCGACGGATTCTCGTCGTCGATTCTGACGAGCAAGTCCGGGCGGCGGCCCACTCACTGCTCGAACGCTTTGGCTGCACAGTGGAAACCGCTCGCGATGGGGCAGAAGCAGCCTCGATGGTGAGAGCCTGCGAGCACGAAGCCTACGATGTCATCATTGCCGACATACGACTCCCCGATATGAGTGGCTACGAACTGCTGTTGGCGTTGCAGGATCTGCTGGATCGAGTGCCGCTGGTGCTGATGACTGGATTTGGCTATGACCCCGGGCATTCCATCGTCAAGGCCCGCCATGCGGGCGTGGATCTGGTTCTCTTCAAACCGTTCCGAATTGATCAACTGCTCGAAACGGTTGAACGCGCTGTGGCTGGCCCCAAGCCGGTTGAGAACTAAACAACCGGCCTCGCCCAGGCGAGACAGGCAGTCGCACCCCCTCCGACGAGCCGCGTTCTTGCTGTTTTGCAGCGACAATCCCCATTTTTTTGCTCCATGTGGCCTTGACCTGCGGCAGTGGCAGGCCCTATTTCTCCTTTCCGCGGTCCAAGTTGATTTTTTGCGCTCAGGAAAAGCCGTTCATGGCACATCACTGCTCATATCTCGCGACAACACCCACGATTGCATGTCCTTCCGCAGCAAAACCCCGTCGCTTATTGCGCTTCCCAATGCATTTCACATTCAAGACCCTAGCGCTTTTTGCTGCCGGATTGAATGCGGGTTTCAGTGATTGGGCTGATGGGACTGACTCCTCTTTGCCGAGTAGATCGACCTGCAACGCAGAGGAACTACCGGCCCCGGCCACGCTCTCAACTCAGCCCGAATCTGAGGTCGCAGACTCCCATTTGAATTCCGTTGACCCACAAGCAGGCGATGCCCGCAGAATCATAGAAGAGGCGATCAACCGTTCGGCGGCCCCAGCAAAGCCGCTGTCCACCGATCCGCTGGCCGCAGGAGCATCACCAGAAAAATCAGCGGCAGTGCTCCCTCCCCCGGCCGCCCAGCCAGGGAGCAGCGCAGCCACGATCCCTGCGATTCCAAAGGAACTAGTCATTGCCAAGCTTTCTGCTGAAGTTGCTGCCAGGCAACTCGAAGCGAAGCGACTGGCCCAGCGATCTCCTTCCGATGCACTCACCCTCTTGGAGGATATTACTGCTGAGGTTGCCGGGCAGGAGATTTCCGCAGACGCCAAAGCTCAGTTGTTGCGGCGGATCGAGCGAACCCGACGCGAGATCGAAGAGACGACTGGAAAACGCCGAGGTGAAATTGCGCTCGACAAAAAAAATGCCCTGATTGAGGGACAGATCGACAGGGAGCGCACCAAGAAAGTCGAGGTTGACCAGCGACTGGCTCTGCTTGTCGAGGAATACAATGTGTTGGTTGATGGCCGACGCTTTGCCGAAGCTGAGGTCATTGCTAAGAAAGCTGGCCAACTCGCCCCCGACAACGCTGTTGTTCGGCAACTCCTAGCGCAAAGCCGGATGATCCGCCGGCTCGACGCCCAGAAATCGATCGTTGAAGACACTCAAGCGGGCTTTGTTGATGTCGCCCAAGATACGGAGCGCTCGGGCTCACCTTTTGTCGGCCCGATTGAGTTTCCCGCCACAAAGCAGTGGGAAGAACTCAGTAAAAATCGCCTGCGACAAGAAGGGCAGGGCCGATCGCCCACCGCTCCTGCCGAGGCAATCATCCAAAAGAAGCTGACAACGCAAGTCAAAGCCTCCTTCCAAAACCAGCCGCTTTCCCTCGTGCTTGACTCGCTTGCAAAGCAGGCCGATGTGCCTCTCCACATCGATATGGTCGGCCTCGAAAGCGAAGGCGTCCGCAGCGACACCCCGGTGACAATGAATCTGGATCAATCGATCTCACTCAAAAGTGCGCTGAAGCTTCTACTCGGACCATTGCACCTAGACTCTGTCGTGCAGGATGAGGTGCTCAAGGTCACCAGCCCCCGGCTTGTAAAAGGCGAGGTTTACAGCCTGTCCTACCACGTGGCAGACCTCGTCATTCCAAT
>QWQJ01000046.1 GCA_003670865.1 Planctomycetota bacterium
AATAGATTGAGTCAAATGGAGGCGGCGGGAGTCGAACCCGCGTCCCGTGATGTTTCAGCACAAACGTCTACGTGTGTATTCGGTCAATTTAAATCTCGTAGACGCGACCCCGGCCGTCAGGGTTCGTCGCCAACCAGCCAAGAACTTTTTTAGCCCCGCCCGTACTCGGCGGTGGAACGGGGCGAGTCGGATTTGGCGACCGATTGGGAGGCCCTTCCGACTGGGGCCATCGCTCGGGGTTGCTTAGTTAAGCAGCCAGGGAGAAACGAGCTTCGGCAATTGAAGCTTGGTCGACTTTTAACGTGGCCAGCCGACCAACCACGACACGCAATCTGAACCTCTAGCCATCCGGTCGAAACCGGTACGCCCCCAATTCGAGAAAACTCCGCAATAAAAACGCTGAAAATGGCAAAAACCTGATTGGGCGTCAGGCTTTCACTCGTCATCCTTGAAGCTATTAAGTCTACGCCGTCCAGCGGACAAAGCCAAACGGCATCTTAAAATGGCGTTTTCGGTAGATCTTGCCAGTCCAGAAAACCTCACGGCTTGTGTCGGTCGTGCCGGAATACAACCGGAATGAAAGCCAAAAAAACTGGTTAAAGCTCGGCCCGGCCCGAAGCGGAGTGAGATACTTGCTAGAAGACGGGAATGGTTCCCGATTCCGATTCGCACTTTTCTCAACAGTTGACGCTATATCTATGCCACCCGTATTCTTTAGGTTGTCGCGATCTGTTCAAGATGTTCCCTTGGCCGATCAACTCCCCTCGGGTGTTGCTCCCATGCACTCCATCTCCTCTATAGAGGTGCTTCTCTGCGGACTGAAAAAGTCTTTGCTGGGAATTTTTCTTCTAGCGACTCTTGGCAACGCGTTGTCGCCCCATGAAGTTGTCGCGCAGGAGTGGGCCACCAAGATGTTTTCGGTGACGAGCCATAACTTTGGCACGGTGGCCCGTGGCTCAAAGACGGAGTTCCACTTTACTTTTCGGAACATCTACAAAGAAGAACTCCATGTCGTCGGCGTCCGCACCAGTTGTGGTTGCACCTCGCCTGTAGTGACCAAAAACAATCTTAAGACACACGAGACAGGTGAGGTCGTTGCCACATTTAATACGCGCACATTTCTGGGGCAGCACGGTGCCACGCTGACCGTAACGATCGACAAGCCCTACTATGCAGAAGTCCAACTTCGAGTGGCGGGTAATATTCGCGGTGATGTGACATTTGATCCACCGTTTGTAGATCTGGGCAATGTGGATCTCGGCAAGGGGACCGAGCGGAGCGTGCGGATCACGCATGTCGGCAGCACTCCGTGGGAGATTAAAGATGTGCGCAGTGCCAATGCAAACTTCGAAGTACAACTTTCAAAGCCTACGCACTCTGCAACCCAGTCGGCCTATGATCTGACTCTTAAACTGCGGCCAGAAACACCAGCAGGTTATGTCAAAGGACAATTAATTCTTGTCACCGACGATCCCCGGGCTGCGCAAATCCCCATGGATGTCGAAGGCCGCATCGTGGCAGAGGTGACCGTCAGTCCGCAGTTGCTGGCTTTGGGTACGGTGCAACCGGGCGGCAGAGCGACAAAAAATATCGTCGTGCGAGCCAACCGACCATTTTGCGTCACGGGCGTGGTGTGCTCGGACGAGTGCTTTACATGCGTCACCAAGGAGACCTCTGCGGCAGTGCACATTCTGCCGGTGACCTTTCAAGCAAGTGACGCCCTAGGCAAAGTCGAACGACAGCTTAAGATCACGACCGACTTAGGAGAGGGCGCTGTGCCTAGCATCACCGTGCAGGCAATTGTCGAGGCGGCAAAAAAAGAATCCGCTGAGAGTTCACAGGCCAGCGGTAAAGTGCCTGTGACACCGTCTGCGACCGCTGTGGACCAGGCCGTCAGTATCCCCTAGGCCCGCAGGCCAGTGAGTGTAGCTGCGATTCGGTGGCCTCTAACTCCGGACGCTAAGGCCGCCGATACTCCCGTGGAGCCGGGCCGCAATAGAGCGACATCGGCCGAATCAGCCGATTATCGCCTATCTGCTCGATGATGTGGGCCGCCCAACCGCTCATTCTGGCCACGACAAAGATGGGCGTGAAAACGCGAACAGGGAGGCCCAGGGCGTGGTAGACCCGAGCGGCGGGCCAATCCAGATTGGGCTTGAGTTTTTTGCGTTCCAGCATAATCTGCTCGACGCGCTCGGCAAGTCGCTCCAGTTCTTCGCCAGAAGTGCCTCGCACCATCGTGCGGCACATTTTCCCCAGTAAGGTCGCACGCACATCGCCATCTTTATAGACGCGATGCCCAAATCCCATCACGACGTGCTTGGCGGCCAATTGCTCGCTGACCCAGGCCTCGGCCCTGTCCGTCGAGGCGATCTGCGTCAGTTGCTCAAGCACCTGTTCGTTAGCGCCGCCGTGCAGTGGGCCCTTCAGCGCGCCGATAGCGGCAGTGATTCCGGAGTGCATGTCGGAGCCAGTAGAAACCACCGTGCGGGCCGCAAATGTCGAGGCATTGAATTCATGCTCGGCATAAAATACGAGCGTCGATCCGAAGGCCGCCACTCCATTGGCAGAAGGCACGCGGCCGGTGAGTCTTTCCAGAAGGGACGAGGCAATGGTTCCAGCAGGCCAGGGGGCGATCGCGCGACCAGCCGAGAGATCGATCCAGGCCACCAGCATTGCCGGCACCTGACCGAGCAAGCATTCCGCTTGAGCCAGCAGCGATTCTCGTGAGCCGGGCGTCTGATCAAGTTCGATCTGCCCCAGTATGCTGACGCCCGTGCGCAGGGCATCCATTGGGGAGGCCGAGGGCGACCGACGAGCCAACTCTGCAAGGGCAGCGGTGACAGCAGGGTCGAGGGATGACGCCGCCGCAGCAATCCGTTGGCAAAATCCCCGGTGCTCAGTCGTTGATGGCAATTCCCCATACAGCAGCAGATAGGCCACCTCCTCAAAGTCGCCATTCGTTGCTAGCGATTCGATTGAATAGCCACGGTAACGCAGATTGCCGTCGAGCGAACAGATTGCTGTGCGACCAGCCACAATGCCAGCCAGCCCTTTGGAAAAATCGGGAATGTCTTTTCCGGCGGCAGTCACCGAAGCCGCAGACTTTTCAGATGAGGAGTGCATGGGAAATGAGTCTGCCAGGGTGTCGGAAAAAATGGAGAGGCGAATGAGTAGGTAGATTCAACACGCGCAATTCATGCGTGTCTCTCATGGAGGTGGCATCAGCGGGAACGCTCAAAACTGGGTGGACGGCGGGCTTCTGGATGCTGCGGATCGTAGCCGAGAAGATCGTAAAGCTCCTCGCGCGACTGCATCAAATCGAGCAAACTCTCCTGCGAACCCTCGTCGGCAATCACGGCCAATCCAGCCTCAAGAGCCTTCATGGCGATTCGCAGTAATGTGACCGGATAAAGCACTGCAGCAAATCCCATATCGGCCAGATCGTCGAGTCGTAAGAGCGGACTGACACCAAACTCCGTCATGTTGGCGATCAGGGGCGTTGCCACGGGAGTGGAAAACTCGCGACCAACAAGAGCAAACTCATCCCGAGTGACGAGTGCTTCGGGAAAGAGCCAGTCGGCACCGGCTGCTCGGTAGGCATGCAATCTCTGCAGGCAGTCGTCAAGATTGCTCACGCCACGGGAGTCGCTCCTGGCGATAATGACGGTGGCAGGATCGCGGCGGGCGGCCACGGCAGCGGCAATTTTTTCACACATGCTCGACGAGTCAATAATCTCTTTGCCCGGCAGGTGGCCGCAGCGTTTGTCTCGACGCTGATCCTCGAGCTGAATGCCCGCCGCACCCGCCTCCTCGAGCGCCCGTACGCAGTCACTCACTTCACGCGGGCCACCGAAGCCTGTGTCGGCATCGACAATCAATGGAATCTGAACAGCACCCGCTAATACGCGGGTGTGTTCAATGAGTTGCTCGAGCGTCACGATGCCGATGTCTGGCACGCCGAGCAGGCCGGCGGAGAGTGCGGCCCCGGAAAGATAAATTGCCTCGAAGCCCTGCTGCTCGGCCAGCTTTGCGACCAGTGCAATCGGGGTGCCGGGAATCGCAATCGTGCCCCCGGCCAGGCATTGCCGCAGCAAGGTGCTGCGAGAGGGTGCTTGGCCGGTCGACGGAGGTGGTGCGTGAGAGGTCATTTTTTCAGGTATCCTTCTCAAGTGAGTGCCGACGGAATTTCGCTTGACGCCCGCTAGTCGTGAAGCGTGGCAAGTGACAAGAGTTCTAAACGGTGAGAAGCAGAATAGAGAAAACCTCAGGTTCTACATAGATGTTCGCCATGCCGGTTCAAAACAAGAGTGAGAACGAAATGAAGGCTGTGGTAAGTATCGGGCGGGCTGCTGCCGAAGTCGGTTGCGTGATGCTGATCTTTGCCGCTGCGGGCGCGTGGCCGACGCCCGACTCAAACGAAGCCCACTATCTCACCAAAGCGAGGCATTTTTTTGATCCCACTTGGTGCGTTGGCGATTTTTTTCTGGAAACACCAGACGCACACGGCGTCTTCTACGGGCTGATTGGGCCGTTGGCTGCGAGACTCCCACTAGACATGGCCGCCTGGCTAGGCCGCTGGATCGGCTGGCTCTCACTGGCAATCGGATTTTGCCATGCTGTGCGGCCGCTGTTGACTCACACGACTGCACGTCTGTTGGCGGCAGCGCTCTTTTCACTGGCGCTACGACATTCAACCGCTGCTGGCGAGTGGGTGATTGGCGGCTGCGAAGCAAAAGTCTTTGCCTGGGCCTTGCTCTTTTGGGCTCTCGGTGAGATTGCGATGGGACGACTCTCGAGCGCGTGGCTATCACTGGGGGCTGCCACGGCAGTGCATCCGATTGTGGGTGGCTGGGGTGGGATTGCCCTGCTGCTGGAAGCCAGCGCGATTCCCTTGTCGCGGCGATCTGGCAGTGTGGACCACCGGCGATCGTTGCTGGGAGAGAGGGCCATGCTTGTGGCTGGGACGGCACTGGCCGCTGTTGGCGTTGTGCCGGCTTTGCTGCTCTCGGCTGGGGCTGATGCCGAAACCCGCGCGGCTGCGACAGTGATTTATGTTGTCGAGCGGTTACCGCACCACTTACTCTTACGGACGTTTGCCGATGGATTTGTGGCTAGGCATGTGTTGGCGATCCTTTTATGGATCTCGCTTTTGGCTGTTTTATCGCTCACGCAAAAATCGCACATGCCTTCAGTAAAGGAGTCGAGTACCAAAACCGATCCGGCATGGGCCCGCTGGATGGGGTTTGTTGCTGCGTCACTGGTCATTTCGCTTGTCGGATGCCTCGTTTCACTGGCAGAACCGCTCGCGCCGACCACGGTGTATGGACTGCTGCAATTTTACTGGTTTCGCTTGGCTGATGGACTCGTGCCGTTGGCACTGGCCACGACAGCAGCGGCCGTTGCGACAAACTCTCAAGGAGATGCCGCACAGGTAGGCTGGCGGCGACTGGCTCTGGCAAGTCTTGTCTGTCTGCTGGCGATCGATAGTGCCAATGAAAGCCGCCACTGGCCGCTGCTTGGGCGAACAGACCTCGCGGCTCGCAGTGATACCAAAGTGCAGGCTCAGCCGTGGCGAGAGATTTGTGAATGGATCCGCGACAATACGCCCGCCGATGCCTGCTTCATCACGCCCCGTGGGGCTGCGAGCTTTACGTGGCGAACAGGCCGAAGCGAAGTTGTAGCGTGGAAAAATATACCGCAAGATGCACGTTCGCTGGTCATGTGGCGGGCCAGAATAGTCGACTGTTTTTCTCGCACCGGCACGCTTGTCGATCTGGAACGCAGCACAGCAACGCTCGGTGAGGATCGCTTGCGATTAGTGGCCGACCGCTATGAGGCAGCCTACGCCGTTGTGCCGCTCGATGCGCTGGCCATACCTGCCGTGCATGGGCTGGCAGCGAACGCGAAGGAACCCCTGCCGCTACCGTTCCCTGTGCTGCATACCAATAGCCATTATGCAGTGATTCACTTGACGCGCGAGGCCCAGTGAAGTGACCCTTCCCTTCAATTGCGAGGGAGTGCCTGGCCTAGAAAGTGACACCCAGGCGGCTGGCTTGCAGACGGAGTGCCCGTTCAAAGACTGGAAATGGATATTTCTGCGTGCGGTTAACCGCCCAGAGGAATGTAGAGTCGACCAGTTTTTGAGGCAGTCGACCTCCGTGAACGGATGCAACGACCGACTTAAGAAATTGAAACTCTTGCGGCTGGCGGGCCTTGAGCCCCTTGGAGAGCCGATTCTCAAGCGATGTCACTCGCGAACCGTTTCCTAAAGCAGTCATAGGCTCTGCCGCCTGTCCAACGCACAGGCCAGCAAGCAGCGCAAGTGGGGCTAAGAGAAAGGATAGCGCGCGCATGGAAAGTCTCCTCTACAAAAGCAATAGAAAAAGAGACGATGCAAAGTCAAGGGCAGAAGGCAGGCCTGACGAGGCAAAGGCAGCTATGGGCGGACGTTTGCGGCCCCGACAAATCGGGCCAGAGCATATGATTTTTTACCCATGCGGAGCACAAGCGTGGAGGCACCGGCCAGATCGCGGGGAGTGAGCCGATGGGCCGAATCTAAAATCTTACGGTTGTTGACCGAAGCGCCCCCTTGCTCGATCGTCCGACGAGCGACCGAGCGATTGGCGGCCAGGCCGGTCGCTTCAAGGGCCTCAATCAACGAGAACCCATCGCCGTCGAGCAGCGTGCGGGAAAACTCTCGGCTTG
>QWQJ01000171.1 GCA_003670865.1 Planctomycetota bacterium
AATTTATGGCAGCTTGCTGACGCGAGTGACGGCTGCCAAGTTGACCCACGGCATTCGCGGCGTGATCTGGCATCAGGGGGAAAATGATAGTGGCTCGGGAGCACCCACCGGCGACTGGAATTACAAGTCGTATCAGCAAGACTTTGTCGATATGTCTGCAGCCTGGAAAGAAGATTTTCCAAACATTCAGCACTTTTATGTGTTTCAAGTCTGGCCTTTGCCCTGCAGCATGGGGCCAAAAGACGATCAGGTGCGCGAGGCGCAGCGGACTCTTGCGACCCGCTATTCCAATCTGCGAGTTATGTCCACCGTGGGCATTTCAACGAAAGATACTGGCCGCGGATTGTGTCATTTTGACCTAGAGGGTTATGCGCAGATGGCCAGGCTGATGAGTCCGCTGTTGGAACAAGACAATTACGGCTTCCAGCCAAAGCAACCAGTGACAGCGTCCCAGATTGAGCGAGCCTATTTTACGACGGCTGCGCATGACGAAATCGCACTCGAGTTTGGCCAACCCATGGCATGGAACGAAGCAAGTCGAAAAAATATCTACCTCGACGGCGTGCCAGCAACGATCGCCAATGGATCGGTTACTGGAAATGTCATCACGTTGACACTAACGGCCCCGACGAGCGCTAAAACGATTGCCTACCTTGCGGGTAAGGATTGGGACGGCAAGACCGGCAACCTCATCTTTGGAACCAATGGCGTGGCCGCTTTGACATTCTGCGACCTGCCGCTGGAGCCGCAGGCATTCCTCGGCGTGGGGTATCAGACTCGAACGATTGAGGGCTGGCAGATTCATATCAGCCATACGCTGCTTGCCCAGGACAGGAGGGCCGTAGAGGTGGCCATGTCACTGTTGCAGAGGCAACTTTCAGAAATCGTCCGGGTGGTGCCAGCAGCAGCCGTAGCTGATTTGCAGGCAGTGCCGCTCTGGTTTTCACCTGAATATCCCGGCGTGAGTGGTAAGGCGGAATACCATCCTGAGGCAGGCTGGCTGCGGGAAAATCGCCGCAATCCAGCTATGGAAAAGTGTGTGGAGTTCACCAACACATCAACCTTTGAGCGGGAGACTAATCGCATGCCAAACTTTGCGCTCCACGAATTGGCCCACGCGTATCACGATCGACGCCTCTCATTCGAAGAACCGGCGGTGGTTGCTGCCTACCAACACGCTAAGGCGGCCAATCTTTACGAGAGTGTCGATCGTTGGCATGGCAACGGTAAACCCAACACGACCGAACGTGCCTACGCGATGACAAACCCAGCCGAATATTTTGCTGAAACAACGGAAGCATTTTTCTCGCGGAATGATTTTTTCCCATTCAATGATGCGCAGCTCAAGGGCCACGATCCGCAGATGCACGCTGTTTTGACTAAAGTCTGGCTGGTCCCCCACGAGTAAAAAGACTTGAGCGATTCAAGTCCAAAACGCTAAGCATGCGACTCATAGAGCGCGCGGATCATTCCATCAATAGCAGCGGCAAATGCTGCAGCGGCCGAAGGATGCCTGCGTAACCATAGCTCCGGTTCAATCAACTCTAATTCCATCACCGCCCAGGCTCCGGAATTATCGCGAATCATATCGACGCGGCCATACGCGGGTCGACACTGACAGGCGGCCATCGTCCGTTCTGCCAATTCAATCTGTGCGGGCGTTGGCTGGCAGGAGTGCACGGTGCCGCCGTGATCATCCTGCACGCGAAAGTCGCCCGCTTTCGCGATTTTTCGCACAGCATGCGAATATCGGCCGTTGAAAAGAACCAGGGCGTCCTCGCCGCTGTCGATGACGTTCTGTTGGAAAGGTTGAAATACAAACGCCTCTGTTAAGAGCAACGGTTGCACAATGCGATCAATCTGGCTGGCCGTTGTTCTGTGAACGCGATAGGTATGGCGGGCCCCTCCCGAGACGCAGGGCTTGATGATCGCCTCGTCCCAGCCCGAGGCATCGAGCAGTTCGTGGAGAGAAAGAGAGGTGCCGCGTTCAATAAACTGCGATTGCACAATCGGAATGCCGACTGCTGCCAGATCAGCCAGATAGTGTTTGTCGATATTCCACGCAACGGTGGCGTACTCGTTGCAGAGTTGCGTTTGCTGGCGAACCACTTGCAGCCATTCGGTAAACTCTGTGAGTCGCTCGAAGTAGTCCCATGTGGTGCGAAAGACAGCGCAGCGGAATGCCGAGAAATCGATCGCTGGATCGGCCCAATCGACACGGCGCGAAGACAGGTTGAGTAATCGAAGCGAGTTTTGCAGCAAACGATCGTCGGCCAGAATGTTCGCCAGATACCAGTCGTCTTTTGCGGCCACTGCGGCGGTGTAGCGAATGTCGGTTAAAAGTGCCACATCGGCTTGAATCATAATAGCTCACGTGGGTCTTGTTGGGCTCTCGATCTTGCCTTGGTAGAATACAAGGACTCTTGAATAACGTGTCGGCTCAATCCACGAGGATCTCCGTTTCATGCTCTTGACGGCGCCGCCAGTGAGCACTGTCGTGCCCAGCTACCAATTTGCCAGCGACAACACTTCCGGCATCTGCCCGGACGCGTGGGCTGCGATCTCGCAAGCCAACGCAAACTCCGTCGCCAGCTACGGTGATGACCCTTGGACGACACGAGCCTGCGAACTTATTCGCGAGCTTTTCGAATGTCCGGCAGAGGTATTTTTCATTTTTAATGGCACTGCCGCAAACTCGCTGGCGCTTGCGTCGATGTGTCAATCGTACCACGCCATTCTTTGCCATGAGATGGCGCACGTTGAAACGGACGAATGTGGAGCACCGGAATTTTTTTCCAACGGCACCAAACTTCTGCTCCTCCCGGGTGAGCGGGGTAAGTTGACGCCCGAGGGCATTGCCCACGCCGTGGAACGCCGCCGCGACATCCACTATCCCAAGCCCCGTGTCGCAAGCATCACTCAAGCTACAGAACTTTCGACCGTGTATTCGATAGCAGAACTCACTGCGATTAAAGAAGTCTGTCATCGCCACGCCTTGCGACTGCACATGGACGGAGCCAGGTTTGCCAATGCTGTGGCAGCGCTCGGCGTGGCACCCAAGCAGATCACATGGCAAGTGGGCGTCGACGTGCTCTGCTTTGGAGGCACAAAAAATGGCATGGGGATCGGCGAAGCCGTCGTGTTTTTCCGAAAAGAATTAGCAGACGAGTTTGCCTACCGCTGCAAGCAGGCTGGGCAGTTGGCTTCCAAAATGCGCTACTTGACTGCGGCCTGGGTGGGGCTACTTGAAAATGGTGCCTGGCTGGCCAACGCCCAGCGAGCCAACTGTGCCGCCGCCCGACTTGAGGCAGGTCTGCGAACAATTCCAGGGATCGAAGTGCTTGGGAGCAGAGACGCCAACGCTGTTTTTGCCAAACTGCCTGCTGCACTGGCGGCAGCCATGCGCGAACGAGGCTGGAGATTCTATGATTTTATCGGCTCGGGTGGCTGTCGCTTTATGTGCTCATGGGCTACCACCGAACATGAAACTGAAGCGTTCCTCGCCGATCTTCGCAAGCAGGTACCTTCCCCTTGATCCAACGGCTCTGAAAACTCTGTCACAAGGATTTTGAATATGCGATTAATGTATATTTCACGGCACGGTGGCATGTGTTTGGCGGCAACCCTTCTTTTAGGTTGGACCGCCAGCCTGCTTGGCAATTGGTACATGCAGGGGAAAGTTTATGCCGTTGAGGCTGGGCGTACTCCACAAACGCTGGCCGATCTTTTGGCTGCCGAAGGCATGGCCACACTGGCTGCCGAAGCTCTGCAAAGAGGCGATCCGATTCGCGGCGCTGTGGCTTTTCATACGGCTTATTTGACCTGCACGAAGTGCCATGCAGCCGATGAGGGATTATCGCCGCTGGGTCCAAACCTGACGGCTCCACCTGTCGGTGCTGCTGGACCGCTGACGGGGAATGCGTTGACCGCTCATCTTGTGGAGTCTCTTCTGGCACCGTCCCAGATCATTCGCCCCGACTATCGCACGACTACGATTCTCAAAAGCGACGGCCAGAGTATTTCAGGAATCATTTCTCGCGAATCTCCGCAGGGAGTGGTTTTGCGTGATGCTCTTGCCAACGGTCGCGAGACCGAGATTGTAGCCTCTGAAATCGACGAACGCAGCACATCGTCTGTGTCACTGATGCCCGCAGGTCTTGTCAATCTGCTGGCAGATCGGCAGCAATTTTTGGATCTGGTGCGTTATCTCGACGAGATTGCCCGAGGCGGGCCGCAACGGGCGGCGGCTCTACTACCCTCTGCGTCACTGCTGGCTCCGCCAGTGCCTGCTGCTTACGAACGCGAGATCGATCATGCAGGCTTGATCAGCGATTGGGCAGACAGTGGCAAAGCGAAAGCCGCCTTTGAGAGCGGTGAAAAGATTTACAACCGCGTCTGCGCAAATTGTCACGGCACACTTTCCGCCCCCGGCTCGCTGCCTACGGCGCTGCGATTTGCGGAAGGAAAATCCAAATTGGGGGCTGATCCCCATGCGATGTACCGCACGCTCACCGTGGGCGGAGGACAGATGGTGGCGCAGGGGTGGATGGTCCCGAGCCAGAAATACGATGTCGTCCACTATATTCGCGAGACTTTTTTAAAGGAGAAAAACCCTTCAGAGTATGTGGAAGTGACCCCCGAATACCTGAAAAATCTGCCAGTCGGAACCAGTCGCGGGCCCCAGCCATCAACCATCGAACTCTGGAGAATTCACGATTACGGGCCGTTTTTGTCGGGGAGTATAGAGGTTGGAAAAGGGAAGAAGGGCTTGAATGTTGCGAGAAAGGGTCTGGCCGTTCGGCTCGACCCAGGTGCCGACGGCATCGGTCGAGGTCATATGTGGATTCTGTACGAACTTGACACGCTGAGAGCGGCTGCCATCTGGGACGGAGAAAACTTCATCGATTGGCAGGGCATCAATTTTAATGGCAGCCACAACACTCATCCCCACATTGACGGCCGCGTGATCGCCTCACTCGATACGATGCCGGGCTGGGCCGATCCCGCCACCGGCTCGTTCGAAGATCCGCGCCCGCTGGGCCGCGACCAAAAGCCATACGGTCCACTGCCAGCGTCGCACGCCCGCTTCAAGGCCTTGCATCACGCCGGCGACGCCATTCTTTTGGAATACGATCTGCATGGTACACGCGTGCTGGAGATGGCGAAGCTGGAAGCAGGCCGGCCTGAGGGAGAGCAGTCGTCGCCAGTGGTCACCAGAGTCTGGTCGGTCAAGCCCCACACGAGTGAACTTTTCGTGCGCGTGGCCAGCGTGGGTGAGGAGGCCAAGGGCGATGAAAAAACGAGACAGACAGTGGCGGCCATTGTCGGCCAGCAGGCCAGCAAACCGACAGACTCAGCAGCTCGACTGGAAGAACGGGACGGCTTTTATACGCTTGTGCTTCCGCCATGCAGCGAGCCTCTCGTTGTTGCAATTGCCCTTGCCGTTGGAGAACGGGATCTTGATCAGGCGACCTTTGCAGCCTTTGCTGCGACGCTGCCTGAGCCGCTCGATCCGCAAGCACTCGTGGGCACACCCGCCCGAAAACTCTGGGATGCAACGATCCAAACGCAGTTGACTCAAGGGGCCGACACGGGGACATTTGCGATTGATGTGCTCGCCCCTCCCACAGTCAACCCGTGGAACGCGCAGTTGCGATTAGGAGGCATCGACTTTCTCGGGCCCGATACAGCCGCCCTTTGCACATGGGACGGAGATGTCTGGACGGTTTCGGGACTGTCGCAAAGCAAGGGTTTTCTAAAATGGCGACGCATTGCCACCGGCCTCTACCAACCCCTGGGAGTGAAGGTGATCAAAGGCGTGATCTACATCACGTGCCGCGACAGAATTGTGACGCTCCACGATCTGGATGGCGACGGCCTCACCGACCGCTACGACACCTTTAACACCGACCAGCAGGTGACCGAACACTTTCATGAGTTTGCCATGGGCTTAGAGACCGATGCCGAGGGGAATTTTTACTACGCAAAAAGTGCTCGCCATGCCTTGCCGGCCCTCGTGCCACACCATGGCACGCTGCTCAAAGTAACGCGCGATGGCTCCACGACCGAGATTGTGGCGAATGGCTTTCGGGCGGCCAATGGGGTATGCGTGGAGGCTGACGGCACCTTCTATGTGACGGATCAGGAAGGGCACTGGAATCCAAAAAATAGAATCAATCATGTTCGCCCCGGTGGTTTTTATGGAAACATGTTTGGCTACCACGACGTCACTGATGCAAGCGATGCTGCGATGGACCCGCCGCTGGCGTGGATCACTAATGCGTTTGATCGCTCACCCGCGGAATTATTACGGGTCAAGAGCCAGGCATGGCAGCCACTCGACGGCTCGCTCCTGGAACTATCCTACGGCGAAGGCCGCGTGCATTTGGTGCTTCCGCAAGAAGTGCGATTCGCCGTAGCACCAAAGGAGCAGGCCATTTCCAACCCATCGCGATTGCAAGGCGGTCTGGTGGCTCTGCCGATGCCCGACCTGCCGACCGGCATCATGCGGGGCCGATTTAACCCAGCCGATGGTCAGCTTTACACCTGCGGTCTCTTTGCGTGGGCTGGAAATCGTACCCAGCCAGGCGGATTGTTTCGCATTCGGCGAACCTCTCTGCCGCTGCGGATGCCGCTGGAATTAGCCGCCACATCGGCTGGCTTACGACTCACATTCAGCGATCCGCTGGACGCTGTGAAAGCCGTCGATCCGCGGGCCTGGCATTACAAGTCGTGGGGGCTCAAGCGGACCGCCAACTACGGTTCCAACCACGTCGACGAAAAAGATCACAGTGTCACCAGCGTCGACATTTCCAGCGATGGCCGCACGGCAACGTTGCACATCGAAGGCTTTGCGCCGACATGGAGTTATGAAGTCACATGGAATACCGCCGCTGCTGATGGTGCAAGCCTGCAAGGCCGACTCCACGGCACGATTCACGTCCTGCAATAAATCACGGTCAATTACGGGTGCGATCACGCAGCGGCCGTGCAGGCACGCTTCACGGCACGAGCTCACGACTGGTCGTTGCAGCCGCAGTACGGGCTTGGCGAATGTGACGCGGCAGCACGATGTCGTGAGCAAGCCCCAGCTTGGCGAGCAGACAAATGCAGTAGTACGTGGGATCGAACTCCCACCATCGATGCTGCACGCTGGCGCTGACTGGATCGTGGTGATGATTATTATGCCAGCCTTCACCTGCCGCGATCAGGGCCACAAGCCAATTATTGCGGCTATTCTCTTTTGTCTCATAGGTGCGGTAGCCAAAGACGTGTGAGAGCGAATTGACGCTCCAGGTTTGATGCCAAACAAGCACGGTGCGCACAAATACCCCCCACACGATCCAGCTCAAGGCCAACTGTGTGGCTGCCGCAGTGTGGCCGTTAACGCACCAACTAACGATCCATCCGCAGGCTCCGAAAACAGGGATTTGGGCAGCGTAGATATAGAGAACCGTAAAAGGTCGTTTTTCCAGCCAGCGGTAGTAGGAATCGGCGATGACGTCACGGGCGTAGCGGTCGTAGAACGCCAGCGAACGACGGCTTGGAGCAGCCCGCAGCAGCCAGCCAGCGTGCGACCAACCAAGGCCATCATTAGGCGAATGTGGATCGGCGGTTTCGTCGGAGTGGACATGGTGGAGGCGGTGGGTCGCCACCCATCGCACGGGCGTGTCTTCGAGGGAGCATAAGGCGATCGTTGCCAGCACGTGCTCCAACCAGAGTGGTGTTGTCAAGCTGCGGTGCGTGAGCAACCGGTGATAACACAGATTAATGCCCAGCATGCCAAACAGATGCGTGCAAAGAGCAGCCAGCACAACTCCCGACCAGCTAAAAAAAAGAGGCAAAAAAGCTAGGCAGGCCAGCACATGAACAGCCGCGATCGGCAACGCATACCGCCAGTGCAGTTGATGGGCGTGTAATCCAATGCTTTGTGATGGCTTCTCTACGGAGGCAACCGACGACATGAAATAGCCCTTAGGGTAGCAATCAAAATTGAGAGCCGAGGTGGTGTGGCCCACGGCAGGCCGTGCCGCGAAAAGGCTTCGCGGGATCTTTGGTACACCGGGGTTTTGAGGAGCCAGCATTGTCAACAAATTCGTGAATGACACAAGCAGAAATTAGGTTTTGGCCAATGATTGGCAGGTGGTCTGAGCCGTTCGTCAAAACGGCGCAAAGAAATATGATTTCATAGAACAATCCGCAGAATGAAGCACGCAGAGATGGGCCAATGGGTAAACGAGTGTTCGCCTTCACCATCGCAATGACAAGGCCCACTGACGGCGACCCGTAGAGCCCCTAGACTTTGCCTTCCCCCAAGGCGGAGATTGAAGCTGCAACGATTCTCATGCTCTCTGCCCAATCTGCCGAAAAAAAAGATTGTAGGAATTGTACTGAGCGTGCGGATGGTACGAGAGTTATGAAACGTTTGTCGGCATTTAACCCTGAGATGCTGCCCTGCCTCAGATCGCTGTGGCGTGGAGGATGCGCAGCCGGGATCTGCCTGCTCAGTATTTTTTTCTTGCCGTCTTCTTGTGAGAGTGCTCAGGAAGACGCCACCGCTAGCATGTCGCTCGACTTTCCAGACGCAACGGAAGTGTCATTTGAATTTTCCGAGGAGACCCCGGCAGGGGAGTCTGATCCGGTAGCAGAATCTTTACAGCAGAACGAACCCGGAAAACCTGGCCTGATCGAGTCGCTCGATGAACCAGCGTCTCAAGTGCTCGACTCAATGCCTGTCGAAGAAGCCGGCGGCGAGGATGACCCTCAGCTAGGTTCGTTTGACCTCGCTGAACGCGGCCGACAAAGTACATGCAGGCAGGATGATCAGCGTTATGCTGTCTTTGACGCACTTTTTTTGCAACGCAACAACGCTACGTTTAATCAGCCGATCGTTGTAAATAGCAGTGCGCCTCAGACGGCGGTCATGCAGACGCACGATCTTACGAGCGTTGTGGGCACCGGCACGCGCCTGCTTTATGGCAACTATGGCGAGGGCAATGTCGGCTGGGAGGTTGGCTACATCGGCCTCTATGGCATGTATGGCCACTCGCTTCAAACAAGTGGCGGATCTTCCTTGCAGGCGGCCGGAAATCTTGGACTCGATCCGCTTAGTCCGCTGCAAAATGCTTCTGTTGCTCAAGCGGCTTACAATTCAATGCTCAATTCCGCTGATATCAATCTCGTTTTTCACCGATTTGACGGTGGCTACAACAGGCGATCGGGAAATCCGTGGCAACGCTGCCAGGGGTATGGTGGAGGCCACATCGATTGGTTGGCCGGCTTGCGCTGGGCCGGGCTGGAGGAATCGGCAGTTCTAGCAATGACTGCGTCGGCTCCACAGCCCAGCACGTACACGGCGACGACCAGTTCCAATTTATTTGCTGCCCAGATTGGCACGCGTGGCCGGATGGCGTGGGAGCGCTGGGCCGTCGAAGGTTGGATGAAGGTGGGCGTGGCTGGCACATCCGTCGGGCAGTCCCAAGCTTCTTTCGACGCCCTGACCTCGGGAACAATTCGGCCAGCCTTCTCAGCCCACACCGCGGGCATGGGGCTGATCGCCGACATGAATGCCAGTATGATCTACCGTCTTAATGAAACGTGGGGCCTGAGAGTCGGCTACAACCTTTTTTGGCTGACTGGCGTGGCCTTGGCACCTGATCAGTGGGATTTTTCCGCTGTCGACGCGGCCGGTGCCGGTACGCGGCTCAACAATAACGGCAGTCTCTTTTTAAGTGGCGCTCAACTTGGGCTCGAGGCTCATTGGTAGATGGAACAGCAGCGTCTAGGTCGCCGTCAGGAGTTTCACTCGGAATACGAGCGGTGAATTGGGCGGGATGCCTGAAGTGCCAGCACTACCGTAGGCCAAGTCAGCAGGAATCACAAACTGATACACGCTGCCGACGGTCATCAACTGTAAGCCTTCAGTCCATCCGGCAATGACACCATTCAGGCTAAAAGCACTGCCATTATTGCCGTCGAATCGCGTGCCATTCATCAACCACCCCTCGTAATCCACCGTCACGCGGGCTGTGGGCGATATGGGTTTAGCTCCAGTGCCTTCCACAAGCACTTTATACTTAAGACCGGTGCCTGTGGCCACAAGCGAGACGTCGTTGGCAATGGCTAAAGCAGCAAGTTGCAGTGAGCCCACAGCACTTGCTGTTGTGCCCTGCAAGACACCCGTGGTCGAGTAGCGTCTTAAGGCAGACTGACTGGCGACGCCCTGCACCACATCGATACTGTTGACGCGGCCATCACCGTCAGTGTCAACGCCGACGGCAAAGACACTGCAGTTGCGGGTCGCCAAATCGGCAAACGCCGCAAAGCGGGCCAGCCGAACATTGGCCGCTGCAGCGACGCTGCCGTTATAGATCTCGACGAATGATCCACCGCCGTTACCGGCCGCGAAAATGATGTCTGGGATCGAGTCGGCCGTCACGGGCGCCACGGCCACCGTCATGCCGCCTCGCATTCTAGTGCCCCCAAATGGCGTGATCGTGTCGATCACGCTCGGCGTTGCCAGAGCCGTGTTGTACATCCGTGCGACAGGAGCCATTCCGGCACCACTGGTTACGACTAGTTCCGAGACGCCGTCTTGCCGGAGGGCATCGACAGCCCTGCTTGGCGAACTCGCAGAGGGGAACGTGCCAAAATCCCCAGCTGCGATCGCTGCTCCGCCAAAGCTCGAGGTAAATGGCGTGAACGAGCGGAAGAGGGCCAGTGGGCCCGATAAACTTGTGGGTGTCGATGTGTAGATGCGAATGGCACCGTCTCCACTTGATTTGGCAAAGGCAATGTCTTCGAGGCCATTGCCGTCGAAATCACCCACGGCCACATGCATGCCGTTGCGATACGCTGCCCCAAACGGACTCACGCTAAAGCGAGAATCTTTGACGAGCGTCACTTGACCGCCAGCAGAAATATCCTGACGAAAGACGACCAGTTCAGCCACACGGTTGTAGTTTGGCACACAGACAAGATGGGCCTTGCCGCTGCCATCAAGTTGGGCCAGAGCCGTTCGCACGCCAGTATTGAATTGCGTTTCATACGCATAGGCCGACGCGACTGCACTCCCCGTTGTGGGATTGACTAATCGTACCAGCGATGTGCTGCCGTAGTTCGTGCCACTACTGACAGCGATAGATTGTGGTGCGAAGAGGTCGGTGTCAGTGGCACTGTTATTGGCCGTATTCACTTCACCTGAGACTGTTGTCACGCTGGCTGTGCTGACGAGAGGACCCGTGGCAGAAGGACTGATCCGGGAAACGATTGAAAAAGTGGCCTTACCGCCAGCGGGCAGGTTGATAGCCGTATTGATATTGCCAGCGCCAACCAATGCCCCCGTCGCACCTCCCGCGTAGGCTGCTGTCCATGTGTCCTGAGTGATGGCTGAAGACAACAATGTTGTCACCGCTGCACTGGCCGCGGGGGCATCCCCGTTATTCCCAATGGTGAGCGTGTAGATCACCTGCGAACCTGGCGAATAGTAGGTGCACTCGATTTCCGGAACCAAATTGTCGTTGAACGACACGGCTAGATCGGCAGCCATCGGGTTCCGCGACTCGAGCACCTCGCCGCCCCTGAGTCCCCGCCTTTCCTAGGTGCTGAAGCAGCTCTTGGTGCGGTTTTTGAGGCAGCCACGCGCACCAAGACGTCTTTGAAACAAGTGGCTGGGGAATTCGAAAGGCATGGTAAAAACGCTCCTAGGCTCTGCACCAGAACGCTCAGGCTTACCCCGCGGTTCGCTGGCCGTCAATTTTTTTGGCATTGTTATTGTGGGACTCGGGCGCGGCCGTGACCCGATTTGGCCCAAAACTGGTCGGCGGGTGGAAGTACTTAGTGTATCGAGGCCAAAATGCGTATTCTGCCGTGGATTCAACCGGCGTCTCGACTTCCACTTTTGGGAGTGTACCAGTTGGACTTTTTATTCAGGAGTACACCAATGACCCTTCCAACCAAGCAGGCTTTTTCCCTATTTGACGAGTTCAAAAACTTTGCTTTTAAGGGAAATGTCATCGACTTGGCGGTGGGTGTCATTATCGGAGGGGCCTTCGGGAAAATCGTTTCAAGCATGGTCGACAATCTGATTATGCCGCTGGTGAGCGTTTTCATGCCTGGAGACGGCAGCTACAAAGACTGGTCACTGGTGATCGGCGAGCAAAAAATCCCTTACGGCGTTTTTCTTGGCGACGTTGTCAGTTTCCTGATACTGGCGATGGCGTTGTTCATTTTTATCGTCAAGTTTTTGGGCTGGATCATGCAGGCCAAGGCTGCTGTGGCAATCGAACCACCGCCGGTTTCCGAGCAGCGGCAGGCGCTCGATGTGCTTATAGAGATTCGCGATCAGCTCAAGCAGCGATAAGGTGATCGGTGCAACTGGCACGCCTGGCACGGGAGCGACTCTGCATCGCCTCTTATGGAAGGGCTGCCCCCGAGGATCAGCCGTAGAGCGTGTGCTTGGCGGTGCTCCACCATCCGGGTCGGTCGAGCGTGAGGTAGGGAGAATCTGCCGGCAGTGATTTCACCAGATGGGCGTGCGCACTTTTGAGATTATGGTAGGGAAGCGAGGGGAAGAGATGGTGCAAAGCGTGGTAGCGAATTGAAAATGGAAAAAAGAGAAGCGTCAGTGGATCGTTTTGCGTGTAGTTACAGGAGTCCATAATGTGTGACTCCAGATCGCTCCGATTGCCGTCGCTTTGTAAATGGTGATCGGCAAGCAGTCGCATCTGGTTTAAAAACACAGTCGCCATCGCCAAGGCATAGAGAAGCGGCACACGCGACCAGTGATTGAGCCCCAATACAATCAGTAGTGGAATTAAGATGGCTCGCGCAAAACAGAGTGCTTCGACGATCAAAATCGATCGCCGATCAGCAGCCGTGAGCTTCCGCTCATAGTTGCGGTTGAATGTCAGCGACGAGGCATGCCGCAGCGTCCATTCGCGGAGGCTAGGATTGAGAAATGAAAGCGGAGCCAGCAGGAATCGTAAAAATACAAGGAGCGGAAAGACTGCCACAAAAGCGGCATAGCAGAGAATGCTTCGGATATTGCCACTCACCATACAATTGGCCATGTACTCTGGATCCTCGGGCGTGCCGTAGAGTCGCTGGCTGTGATGGTCGCGATGATGGCGGGTAAAGAAAGGACTGGGGGTGAGCGTCATCACGCCAGCCAACAGATTCCATGCTGCTTTAAACAGCGGCATCTCGTGCTGGCCAAGGTGGCAGACTTCGTGGATCAGTGAACCCAACCTGTAAAGCCAGAATGCCGCTACTGGAAAGGCGAGAATTTGCTGCCACGACCCGATTGGCCAAACCAGATAGACCGTCGCTGAGGCATAGGCAGCCGTCAGGCTCAGGATGAAGTCGAGCCAATAACGCAGCGGTGAAACGCGAAAAAAATCAGTGTCTGCGGTAGTAATTGATCGCCTTGCCTGCTGGATCCATTGGGGCGGTGCGATCTCTTCCCCGGCACCACTGGTATCAAGGGGCGATTCTTGAGAGAAAACCGTCCCGATAGAAGCGATTGTCTGCATAGAGTTTGGGCCTTTGAGAATGGAGCTATTGTCAAGAGTTGTGTTTTGGGGGTTTGAATCAGGCGGCGTTCTGCAGGACTCCGTCGGTGAAGATTCTGCCTTCGAGAACAAGAACGATTTGGTGATGCGCATTGAGTCGTCGCCAACGTCGGCTGGCTGACTGAGCGAGCTTGAACATCATGGTCAAGCTGGCCTTCCTTGAGCCGCTGCCTTTTGTCCGACTAGACGTGAGGCGGATCGTTGCGAAGGTGCTCTCGATGGGATTGGTCGTCCGCAGGTGGCTCCAGTGCTCGGCCGGGAAGTCGTAGAAGGCCAAGAGGGCTTCGCGGTCCTTCGAGAGGCAATTGCACGCCGCCTCGTACTTCGTGCCGTACTTTTCAAGGAAGTGGTCGAAGGCCTTGGTTGCCGCACCCCTTGTCTCGGCGAGCCAGATCGGGTGAAGATCGCTCTTCGCCTTTGACTGGAGCGCCTTGGGCATCTTGTTGAGGACGTTGGCCGTCTTGTGAACCCAGCACCGCTGCTCCCTGGTCGTCGGGTAGACCTCCCGGAGTGCGGCCCAGAAGCCGAGAGCCCCATCACCGACGGCCAGCTTGGGGGGCGTCGAGAGCCCGCGCTGCTTGAGATCGAGGAGCAGCTCCTGCCAGCTCTGCTTGCTCTCACGGACGCCGTCGATGACGGCGATCAGCTCTTTGCGGCCTTCGGCCGTGGCTCCCATGAGGACCAGCAGGCACTGCTTCTGGTTCCCCTCGTCTTCCAGCCGCACGTTCACGTGGATACCGTCTGCCCAGACGTAGACGTACTCCTCGCCCGTGAGGTCACGACGGCTCCACGCTTCGTATTCTGGGCCCCACTTCTCCTTGAGCCGGACGATGACGTTGGGGCTGAACCCCTTGGTATCCCGGCCAAGCAGGGCCTCAAGCGCCTCCGTGTAGTCGCCTGTAGAGATGCCTTTGAGATAGAGCCACGGAATCAGCTCCCCTGTCATGATGGTTCGGGCTGGCAGATAGCCGTTGTGTACGACCTGCTTCCTGCCTTTGTTGTCAGCCCTGTCGGCGTGCTCTGCGAGGAAGTTCTCCACTTCGTACTCCAAGGCTCTTTGCAGCATCCGCCAGGCTCCCTCTTGGACGTAGCCGTCTAGGGCACTGCGACTCTCGTCGACGATCGCCTGGCCCAAGGCATCACCCTGAGCCATCTCGATCGCCTCTTGGCGAGCCCGCCTCCTAACGCGCTGCCGATCCGATGGACAACTCGTACCGCGAACCGTAAAGCCTCGCATGGTGGCGTATCCTTTCGGCCCGTCGTGGGCTGCTGTTGGTGAACAAGTCACAGCAGGATACGCCGCCTTTTTCTTTTCCCTCTACTGAACACAACTTTCAGTTATAGCTCTTGAGAATGTCCTTGAGTTCAGCAGAGATCGAAGATTTCCGCTAGGTCACTCGCATTGGGCCGAGCGGCAGCGGACAGACACGCTCTTGAAAGCCGCGGGGATACAAGGGCTACGCGAAGGACTGGGCCGAGGCGTTGCCGTGACGCACAAAGGGCTCTCGCAGGATGACCGGAACAAGTGCGACGCAGGTAAAAAGCGAGCGGGCCGAACGACTTGCGTCCGGCCCGCTCTTCATGAACACTCTTTGAGACAAGGCTCAAGTGCCTTAGAAGCTCAGTGCTTACTTGCAGCGACGGCAACCATGGCGACGGCCACAGTCCTTGCTACTGGCATCACAACTGCCGCAGGCAGCGGCTTCGCCACAGCCAGCAGAACTACCGCAGGCACTCGCGTCGCCGCAGCCACCCTCGGCGGGCACCTCAACGGCAACCATCTTGCAGACCTTGACGGCCACTTCCTTCGTCACCTGATGAGGAACGCGAACGGTGTAGCTCGCGGTCTTCGTCTCTGGAACGCAGTCGTACGCCGTAACGGAGTACTTCTCTTCCTTTTGCTGTGGCACCATGACCGTGCAGGACACTTCCTTGGTCATCGTCTCCGGTACGCACTTGGTGACCTGATACTCCCGGGTCTTCGTCTCAGCCTTGCACTTGGTGACGTTGACCGTGCGGGTCTTCGTCTCGTTCACCATCTTGGTGACCGTGTAAGTGCGGGTCCGCTCTTCCGGCACGCAGGTCGTGACGGTGTAGGTGCGGGTGCGCTCCTCGGGCCGGCACTTCGTAACGTTGACCATGCGGGTCTTCGTTTCGTTGACCATCTTTGTCACGGTGAAAGTGCGAGTCTTCTCCTCATCACGGCACTTGGTGACACTGACCTTGCGAGTCTTTGTCTCGGGAACGCACTTGGTGACAGTGTAGGTGCGGGTGCGCTCTTCCGGCCGACACTTCGACACCGTGTAGGTGCGGGTGCGCTCTTCATCACGGCACTTCGAAACGCTCACCATTCGGCTGCGCTCTTCCTGACGGCACTTGTTAACCGTGCAGGTGTAGGGCACTTCTTCGCTGGTGCACTTGTAGGTTGTGCAAGGGATTTCCTTCGTTTCGCACGTCGGAACCCAAACTCGCTTACAGCACATTTTCGGGGGGCATGGGCAGCCGCCAGCATCGGTGCCGCTGGAAGCGACCTCGACCTGCTGCGTTTCCCAATGGCCGCCGCGAACTTGGACCGACTTCATTGACTCAACAGCAACTCGCTTCTGCACGGTGCGGGTTCCGGTCATCTGTTCGGTGTAGGGAACGCTGACCGAAAACTTATGCTCAACCTGCTCGGTGTAGGGAACCTTCACCATGTAGGTCGAAACTTTTTCTTCAGTGTAGGGCACCATCACCGTGTAAGTGGCGGTTTTCTCTTCCGAAACCGGTACGTTCACGGTGTAAGACTGTTCAACTTCCTCGGTGTAGGGAACCTTCACCATGTAGGTCGAGGTCTTTTCTTCCTTGACAGGAACGCAGACGGTATAAGACTGCTCAACCTGCTCGGTGTAAGGAACCTGCACTGTGTAGGTTGCCGTTTTCTCTTCGCTCTTTGGCACCATCACGGTGTAGGTGGAGGTCTTCTCCTCCTTCACCGGTACGCACACCGTGTAAGTCTGCTCGACCGCTTCAGTGTAGGGAACTTGGACCGTGTATTCGGCGGTCTTTGTTTCCGTCACGTTCTTGTTAACCGTGTAGTTCACAGTCTTCGTCCGAGTTTCCGGAACCTGCACGGTGACCGTGCGAGTCTTTTCCTCGGTACGAGCCACTTGCTTGTTGACCGTGTAGGTCCGCTCGCGAGTTTCCGTTGTGTATTCGGTGCATGTGACTGGACGCATCTCCGTTACATACTCGCGTTTGTACATTGTCTTGGTGCCGCAAGTAGCACCGGCATCACTACAACTACCGCACGCAGCGGATGCGTCTTGACAACCACTACAAGCATTTCCACCACGTCCGCCAGCCAAGGCGCTTGCGCACATAGCTAGGACCGCGACCACCGGCACAAAGCCGAGAAAACATTTACGAATCACAGAGACCTCCAGAAAAAGTAAAAAGGAAACTAAAAAAAGAAACGGATTTCGTCACCAAATCAGGAACAAGATAGCCGTAAGATAGGTAGAATACACCGAATAAAGTGGCAATCAAGTGAGCGTTTGTTTTTGCATTTCCCAACGGACAAAAGTCTGAACTGCGGGGCAAAATCACGAAGAAAACCCATTAAAACCGAATAAAAATGGCTTTGAATCACTTTTAAGGGCTCTTTGTCAAGGGCCCCCCCGGCCAGAAAAAAGTGCCCCCGAGAGTCGCGACAGCAGCCAGATTGTGCCGAGCGGCAAAAGAATCGTGGAGATCGTGAAGTAAATAGCCAGGTTAACGATGGCTCTGCCAATGTCGCCAAGCGATTCCAAGATGCGTTGGGCCCGGTCGCCGACATATTCCACAGGGTTGTATCGCTCCCACCACGGCTTGTCTGGGTCTACGGCCTCCGCATTCTGAATCTTTTCAGTTGTGGTGGTCACTGCCGCCGCTGCCTGTTGGTAGTCAGCGTCCAAAAAGTGGTTATCAACAAGCGAATCGATCCATGCCGATCCTGGAATCGCCAATCTCACAAAGAGTGCAATGCCAAACAGCCGTTTGCTCCATCCCAGCAGGGAGAGTTTCGATTTTCCGACGACAAACGCAGCGCCCAGCAGGGCTACCAGTGGCGGGACGAAGAGCCACCATCCCAGCGATCGGCCAATCTGCATGAGAAGTCGTTGAACGCCAAGTGCCGTTGTGCTTGCAAGCAGAAGCGATCCGTACTGTTCGACGAGGTCGTTGATCGGATCGAGTGCCTGTCCAATTCCTAGGCTGCCACCGGGGCCAAAGCTGAAGCTGACCTCAGAACTCTGGGCCAGCGAAATGGCACTGTCAAGCCCGCGGGTGGCCGCTAAAGCCGTCAGCGTGCGGGCAAACGACGATTCGAGGTACGCCTCGCCGCGAGAATCAGCCAGCGGGCCGACGAGCAGCATCGTAACGAGCGTAACGCCGCCAAAAATGAGCGCCCTCGCCGCTGTTTCCCGGAGCCATTGCGGTAGAAACGGTAGCCAATGACCTGACCATAATTGGGCAAAGGTGTCGTGTGACGAATTCATAGCAGAGTTCCTTTACGAGCGATTCAGTACGTATCGAGCGCAATGCGGGCTTAAGCCACTTTATTGGTTGTACCGGCGGAGCCGTGGCAGCCACTAGTGCTTTTGCGAACTCGAGGGCTTATAATAAAAGACGTGGGGCTGAGCAGGAAATTCAAACAAGATCTGTTTGTCAAAAGGGGCTGTTGTTCTTTCATAAAGGGAGATCATGCAATGGGCACTGTTCGCACTGTTCTTTTCACCAAAGCCGATCGGCCTCTAGCCATCACGCGGCCCGATGCCACCGTGCTCGAGGCGACGCAAGTCATGAATGCTCAGAAAATCGGTTCACTGCTCGTGATGAACGGCGACCAACTGGTGGGCATCTTCACAGAACGCGATGTGCTTCAGAGGGTTGTCGCTGAAATGCAATCGGCGACCACAACGCTTGTGCGGGATGTGATGACTGTCGATGTCATCTGCTGCGGAACGAGCGACTCCATTGACGAAGTGGCCGACCTGATGAGCCATCGACGCATTCGGCATGTTCCCGTCATGGACGAGAACGGCCTCGTCGTCGGGCTCATTTCAATCGGCGACATCAACGCCCATCGCGTGAGCAACTACGAAGTGGCCCTGCAGCAGGTAGAAGACTACATGCACCGCCGCTCATAGGCGCGAGTGGATGACGGTGCGTCAAGGAATGGCGATTGGCTCGTTGCCGGTCCGCAGCAACTCTTCGAGGCGAGGCCGGATGATGGCTGCACGGCGGGAGTTACCGAGGGTACTGGGATGCAGTTGATCCTTCACAAAGCATTCTGCCGCAGGCTGATCGTCTGGGCCTAAAAAGGCTGCGTTTGCGTCGATGGAAAAAATTCCAAGGCCGGCATCGCTGGAGGCAACAAACTCTTGCACTGCTGCGTTGGCCGCCTGCTGACGCACCCGTTGTTCCCACCGCTTGATGCTTGGAGATATCGCTAGAAAAACAATTTTTGTATTGGGTAGATCGCCGCGAACATTTTGCACAAATCGCTCGAAGGACCTGCGTACATCCTGCGGGCTTGCCCCGTCAGCGATATCGTTTCCGCCAGCCGACACAAGAATCAGAGCTGGTTCAACAGCCGCCAATAAACGGGGGGCAGATTCGGCGAGTTCCACGAGCCTTGCGCCCCCCACGCCACGATTGATAATATTCATTCCCGGAAAGTCATCGCCCAGCGTTTCCCAGAGACGGATATTTGAGGAACCGATAAAACAAATGCCTCCTAGTTCGGGAGGATGGTCACGGTCAATCGCCTCATAGGCGGCGATTTCAGCCTCCCATCGTACGGGCGGAGGGCTAGCAGGTTCGGCAACGGCGGCTTGTGTTTGGGGTGCGGCAGCGCTAATTTTTTCAAGCTTTTTGGCAAAGATCCGATTCCAGTCGGTCGCCATCTGAACCACATGCCAGCCATACTGCTCTGCTGCCTTCAGCGAGGCATTCAAGGGTTCGCCGTAAGCCATCTCCCGCAGAGCGTCATCGTGTTGTACTAAAAGTTGCAGGCTGGGTCGGCGGCTTGACTGCGACCAACGCAACATGGCTATATCTTCCTCGTCACCCACATTACCGGCGGCAAAAATGGGTCGGCGGCCAATCTGTTCGCCAATGCTGACGGGCTTGCGTTCCCGGTCGTTGAGAACCTCCATCTGGGGCAGTAGGATCAACTCCAATTGCTGGCGAGAGGCTGAGTGTGGCAGTGGACCAGCGCCGCTCTGCTGGCCTTCGCGAAGTTCTGTCTTGGCTCGAGAGCCGATCACGCGATCTGGTTCGATGCCATACCACGCTGCTGCCGCTGGACGCATAAACTGAACGCCACTTCCAGAGCAAATCCAGATCGAAAAACGGTTGGTGCGGAGTAACTCCATCAGTTCGTGCATGGGCTGAAAAGTCACTTCAGCATAGGAAACGCCAAAAACGGGGTGAATGGCTGTCTCTAAAAAGTTTCGGGCATCATTCTCGAGTTGATCTTCAGACACGCCGGCCAGTGTTGAAAACGTCAAGTCAATAAAATATTTTTTGCCCAGCTTGCGGACGGCCTCGATGTCGCCAGTCAGCAACGTTGCATAGGGTTCTTCGTTTGCCATTTCGGGCCGCTCAAAGGCCATGGCGTGAATCCTGTCGAGCAGAAACATGCCGTGTACGATTGGTTTCTCACAGATCAGCGTGCCCTCGTTGTCAAAAACAGCCACGCGTTCGGGCACAGGCACAAATGTCTCCGAACCCTGCTCTGTGATGGCGGCAATAAAATTGATAATTGCTTGCTTCGTCGGGCCAGCATTCCAGCTGGGCAAAGGGTCTCCCGACACAGGCAGGAGTGAAACAACCGGGATGCCTTGGGCTGTCGGCAGGGCAGACGGTGCGCCACCAAACCAGATCGCGGCAGCCGCCAGCCCAGCGACTCCCACAAGGGGCAAAATAAAACCACTGGCGGTCGGTTTGTTACGGCCGGGCCGGCTTTCGGGGAAAGAAGGATTAATCGGCATCCGACAGTTCCTTTTCGCGGGATAATCAGTCCACACAATACATTTTTACATAAAACGAGATCTTTTTTCACTGCTGTCCGGTTATAATTCGAACAATTTCAATTGGTTACGATCCGCGTCTTGCTTAGATGCGTCGATTTCGGCCTGAAGTGCCTGAAAAAGAGGCGTTTTCTCGAATAGGGTGAGACTCAGCACCTGGAGAATTTCGTAGAGGCTTCGTTGGACGCCGAGTTCCTTCTTCACGATCGCGACGAGGACGTAGACGCTGATCGCGATCCAGATTTGTGTCTTCACCGCATTATCGCTCGTTCCGAAGAAGGCTTTCATACGAAGGTGTTGCTTGATCCACTTGAAAAATAACTCGATTTGCCAGCGGCACTTGTAGAGACCAGCGATCGTCAGCGCCGGAATCGCAAAGTTGTTCGTGATAAAAACGATGCGGCGTTTGTGTTCAACATCGTAGAAGGCCCCCCGCCGCAAAGACTCCGGGTACAGCGTCGCCGTTTTGATGCCATTGAGCACGATCGTATGATCGCTGCGAAGCCCTGTAGTACGGTCCACCGGGCGCACGTCGCGAATCGTACATCGAAGATTCCGCTTGGCCCGCGTCACAAAGAAAGCGCCGGCAATCGTGAACCGTCGCAGTCGGCGGTAGTCGAGGTACGCGCGATCCATCACAGAGAACGCTGCAGGCTCGATCAGCAGTCGATCGAGGACGTTGAGTCGTGTGTTGTCCCGGGCGAAACATGCACAAAACAGGGAATGTTGCCCCGAAGATCCAAGAGCGTGTGCAGCTTGACAGCCGCTTTTGCGGTTCGAAAATGCGCCCATGGAAAGAGGCTTAGGCACAGGTCGATCGTGGTCGAGTCCATCGCGTAAACTGTCTGCTCGAGATCCACGGCCAACGGGTCCGACGCATAGAGCACGCGTGCTCGTCGAATCAGGATGTGTGCGAAGTCGGCAAAGATCCGCCAGTCGCGGCGCTGATTGGCGTCTGCCAACGTGCTCCTAGAAATCTTGGAGCGGAAACCTGCGTGGTAGAGCTTGGGCCCGAGGGCACGCAGACAGATTTCGATGTCGCGGAGGCTTTCCCGATACGTCAACTGGGCGAAGCTCATGCAGAGAAACTAATCGCGACACGAGAACTCTCGACAACGCCGATTGCCACCGTATCGCTCCACGCATACGTCGAAGTCGCGACGTGGAAGAAAATCCAAGAGTTGCGAAAACAGGAACTGCCCGTCGAACACAAGACCACCTTGCCCTTTCCGGCGGCGGAAAATCCGCCGAGCCGGAGGCTCAATGTCCTACCGAGCTGAA
>QWQJ01000013.1 GCA_003670865.1 Planctomycetota bacterium
CGACTGGAAAATGTGTGGTCGATGGAGGCGAAGCAGACTCAGTGGTTGCCAGAATCGCGGGCCACAGGTCATGCCGGTCGGATCGCTACCGGCACGCTCAACGGCACAAATCTCGTCGTGCTGCAAGGCCGCGTTCACGGCTACGAGGGCTTGCCGGCGGAATCCCTGACTCGCGGCGTGGAACTCTTGGCAGCGCTTGGGGCCACGACGATCCTGCTCACCAATGCCTCTGGGGGTCTGCGGGCCGACATGCAGACAGGTGAAGTGGTGGTGATCAGCGACCACATCGATTTTGTGCGGCAGCCGTGGAGCGAGGCGCTTTTGCCCACAGCCGAGCAGGCCGGCAATTGCCAGTCGGCCTACTACGACGCGGAGTTGTCCAGCATGGCAATGGCTGCCACGCGGCGGGCAGGCACGGTGGCCCGTTCTGGGGTGTATGCGTATTTTCGTGGACCAAGCTATGAGACGCGGGCTGAGTATCGGCTCTTACGACAATGTGGCGCTGATGTTGTGGGCATGTCAACTGTGCCAGAAGTGGTTGCCTCGTGGAGCATGGGGCTGCGGGTTGTGGTTGTTTCAGTGGTCACTAATGTGGCCCTGCCCGACGCGATCACGCAGACCGATGCCGAGGAAGTCTGTCGCATGGCAGGGAATTCTACTGAGGGTGTCTGGGGCATTCTTGCTACGCTGGCGGCTGCAAAAAATGAAACCCAAACAAGTGACACAACAAGTGTCGCGAACGGTGTGGCTAGGTCACTCGCCCCATGAACATCCTGCTGACTAATGACGACGGCATCGATGCCCCGGGGCTAGTGGCCCTGTCGCAGGCGATTGAATGTTTGGGGGCGACGGCAGTCGTAGTGGCTCCGCTGCTGCCCCACTCTGGCTGCGGCCATCGCGTTACAACTGACCGACCGCTTCGCGTTGTGTGTCTGGGGCCCAATCGCTACTGCGTCGACGGCACGCCGGCTGACTGCGTGCGGATTGGATTAGCCGAGATCGCAGCGGCAACAGAGTGCGTGGTCTCTGGGATCAACGCCGGCGGCAATCTGGGCGTTGACGTGCATCACTCAGGGACGGTTGCGGCCGCTCGCGAAGCGGCCTTGCATGGCCGCCACGCGCTGGCAGTCTCGCAATACCACGGCCACCAGACGGCCATCGATTGGCAGCGGAGTGTCGTCTGGCTGAAACGCGTTTTGCTGGAGTTTCCCTTGAGCAAACAACTGCCGGGGGAGTTTTGGAATCTCAATTTTCCGGCGTTGCCGGTAGGCGATTTCCCGAGTGACCAGCCGGCAATCATCCATTGTGCGATCGATGCATCTCCGTGTGAGCTTGTGTATCGCTCGACAGAAAACGGCTGGCAGTATGCTTCGCCTTACCACAAGCGGCCGCGGACAGCAGGCTGTGATGTGGATATTTGCTTCAAAGGTGGCATCGCTTTGTCGCGGGGCCGGGTGGTCTAAAGCAGCGAGCTAGGGCGTGCATTGTTTAGACGAGCCGGCAACAGCTTGCGAATGGAAATCTACAAGGTCTGTGTCAAAGACTCGCACCCTTGCCCATGTTGGCGAGTGTTCGGCAATAAAAAGATTGTGGCGATCGGCCGTCTGGTAATTGTCGTGCGACTGATGCGAATCAAAAACGATTTCCAGAGCCACGTCATAGTCGCGGTCGTTGACGTGGCGGTCGTACTCCGAACAGGTGCCAACGGCAAACCAGAGAGTGCCGGGATGACCGGTGAGATGCGTGCGGCAACCCGCCACGAGAGCTGCCGCCGCTGGGGCCGAACGGTCCTTGAGCAAAAAATAAACGGTGTGAGAAAGCATGAACATAAACCTACTAGATGAGAGTGCGAACCGCGGCAGCAGGCCTACCCTAGCTCGCTTGTGAATCGCGAGCGGCTTGCACAGACGCCCCAGGTTCTGATCGCGATGCGTTTTCATTTGAACGCCGTGGGGTAGCGGGACCGATGATCGAGACTACTTCTGTGTCGTCGAGCATTTCACGCTCTTCAAGTTCACTCGCCAGATCATCGAGCTTCTTACGATTTTCAGTCAGCAGATGCGTTGACCGCACGGCGGCCTCATTCAGCAAACGCGTCACCTCCTCGTCGATAATTTGCGTGGTGTGTTCACCAAACTCACGCTGCTCATAAACATCGCGGCCAAGGAAGGGATGTTCGTTAGAGCCATGGCAGGCCACGGGGCCAACCCTATCGCTCATCCCCCAGTGGGCCACCATTCGCCGAGCCAATCGCGTGGCTTGCACGAGGTCGTTTTCGGCTCCGGCAGAGTATTCACCAAAAACAAGTTTCTCAGCCGCCCGTCCAGCCAGAATAAAAACCAGACGGTTGTGCAAGTCAGACTCACCGATATTGAGCCGATCCTCCTCCGGCACCAGTTGCGTGACTCCCAAGGCTCGGCCTCGGGGGATGATCGTCACCTTGTGCAATTTGTCGACACCCGGCAAAAGCCACGCTCCGAGCGCATGCCCGGCCTCGTGGTAGGCGGTCATCGTTTTTTCTCGGCCGATCAAAACATCCTCCCGCTTCGGTCCCATCAGCACTTTGTCGCGGGCGTAATCGAAGTCAGAGGACTCAACAGCTTCTTTATTATGCCGCGTGGCCCACAGCGCCGCTTCATTGACGAGGTTTCGAATATCGGCACCGGTCAGGCCGACAGTGCCGCTGGCTTGGCGTTGGAGATTGACATCTTTAGCCAATGGGACATTGCGAGTGTGAACATTGAAGAGGGCCAGCCGCGCCTTTTGATTGGGTCGATCGACGGAGACATGCCGATCAAAGCGACCGGGTCGCAAGAGGGCTGGATCGAGCACGTCGGGCCGGTTTGTCGCGGCCAGAACGATCACCGATTCGGTTGGACTGAATCCATCCATCTCACTCAAAATTTGGTTGAGAGTTTGTTCGCGTTCGTCGTGGCCGCCACCTAAGCCGGCCCCACGCACCCGCCCGACGGCATCGATCTCGTCGATAAACAGGATGGCCGGCGACGCGTCTTTGGCTGTCTTGAAGAGATCCCGCACCCTTGAGGCTCCGACGCCGACAAACATTTGAATAAACTCACTGCCTGAGATCGAGAAAAATGGCACGCCTGCCTCGCCAGCTACGGCCCGTGCCAACAGCGTCTTGCCAGTTCCCGGTGGACCCATCAGCAGCACACCTTTGGGCACACGGCCCCCGAGTCGCTGAAACTTTTTGGGATCCTTGAGAAACTCGACAATTTCAAGAAGGTCTTCTTTCACTTGATCGAGCCCGGCCACATCAGCAAATGTAGTTTGCTTGTCGGTAGCGCTATAGCGTTTGGCGGGCGACTTACTAAAGCTACCCAGAAAACCAGTGCCACCGAGCGGATCCCGGGCGCGTTTGAGCGTGATCCAGAATCCAGCCATGAGCAGCAGCGGCACGAGCATGTAGAGGCCGAGTAAAAATCCCGTGCCGTCGGTCGGCTGTTTGACTTCGGTGCGAACGGAATGATCCAGCAGCAGTTGGTTGAGGCCGTCGCCTATGTAGCTCGAGAGTTCAAGCGAGAACGTCTTGGGCGGCGTGCTGATGATAGATCGATCGCTGCCCGAACTCTTGTCGCTAGTGGCATCGGAGGCAAGCGAGCCGCGAAACTCCCCTCGCAGCGTGTTACCCATGATCTGCACGCTCGCCACATTGCCCGCTTTCACCTCGCGGACAAAGGCGTCGTAGCTGATTGTCTCTGGAGCAGCACTCTGCTCGCGAGCCAGGATGGTCACGATCGCCAAGCCTGCCAAGATCAGCATGATGATCACAGGCAGGCCGAAGGGGCGGCCGTAGGGTTGGGACGAATTTGCGGGAACCTTCTTAGGGGGAGGAGGAGCATTATCCATCGACAGCACGCTCTCAAGGGGTTTTTATAAAACAGTTAATCGCCACCGTTGGCTATCAGTGTAGTGTATACCGGGTATTCGGCCACGGCGGACCACCTCGGCTGCCAGAATCACTGTGGATCAATCGGTAGGGTCGCAATCGAAGGTAGTGGAAACCCTTTTTTATGGAGCGAGAATCTTCAGGCATTCCTGTGCTGAAGCGGGGCGTCATCGCGATTGCCAAACGCGACGGACTTTTTTTGGCGATTCGCCGCGGCCAGACGGTGGTGGCTGGGGGCCGAGTTTGTTTTCCGGGCGGTCACATCGAACCCGGCGAGGAGGAGCATGAAGCGGTGGTACGGGAGTGCGCCGAGGAATTGGCTGCGGTGGTCGAACCGATCCAATGCGTCTGGCGGAATGTCACAGCATGGGGCACCGCGCTTTCGTGGTGGACCGTTGTGCTCTCGTCGGAGTCAGTGCTTGTGGCGCATCCGATTGAAGTTGACGAAGTTTTTTGGCTGTCGATCGAGCAGATGCTCAATGATCCGACTTTAATGGAAGGCAACCGCGAGTTTCTCGAAGGGTTGCAAAGCGGCCAGATCAGTCTTTGAAATTTTCTGCCACCTGTTTGTGCGGCCACTCAATCGTCGTCAATCGCTGCTGGTTTTCCCAGAATGAGGCCTTGCGGTTCTCGCGGCAGCGGTAACGGTAGCGGATTGGCAGCGGCGTCGAGCATGGCTCGAAACCGATTGGGAGTCGGGAGAGAGGGTATGAGAGTCTCGCTGGCCGACGCTTGGACGACAGCGTGTCGCTGAGCAAAATGATTGTGATCCAGAGCGGCCTTGAGCCACGTCTCTAAAATCAGGCGTTCTTGCGGACTGAGTGGACTCGCAGTGCGAGCGTGCAATGATGCCGAGGCAGGGTGCCTCGCACTGATCAAGGCCAAGAGAGACGCCGGTTCGTTGGTCGTACCGACGGCTTGGATAAAAATGCTGATGTTATCCAGCGTGTCTTTTCGATCGATGCGGTTGGCGACATCACCGCGACAAAACTTTGGGGCGTGGGCTGTGGGGCCGCCATGGCAGGCACCTGTTGCACACTTATTCAGTAAGAGCGGCTGAACGGTTTTGGTAAAACTGGCCACAAGTGGCGATGGTAGATCGGCCGCGAGTAGGTTCGACGGGATTGTCGGAGCCAGCATGAGGGCGACGGCAAGAGCAGCCCTGTGAGCAATCGGTATGGGAGCGAATGTCATGAGACGGTGGTGCTCTCTTACCATGGCAATCAAAAGGCTCACGGGCCGTGTGGGTTTACGTAGTGCCGCAGACAGGGCGGGAGGTTAGGCTTCTGGGCCAGCGGGTTCAAGAGGGATCGTTGTGAAAAGACGGCTCTTTTTCCTAGACTGCTGGAGCTCTCGGCAAGCGTCCGAAGAGTGCACGTTCAAAAATCAAAACGGAGTTACGGTCAATGGAGCGGACGTTTGTGATGTTCAAGCCCGATTGTTTGGAACGCGGGCTGTTGGGTCGGATACTCTCCCGGTTTGAGGAAAAGGGTCTGCGCCTGGTGGCGATGAAAATGCTGAGAGTCACGCCTTCGCTCGCCCGGCAGCACTACGCCGAACATGCGTCGAAGCCTTTCTATCCCAGCTTGGAGGAGTTCATCACAGCGTCGCCCGTTGTTGCGACGGTGCTGGAAGGCCCCGAGGTGATTCGGGTGGTGCGGGAGATGCTCGGCGCGACCAGTGGGCTGAAGGCTTTGGCCGGCACGATCCGTGGCGATTACAGTTCCAGCCGGCAGATGAATCTCGTGCATGCCTCGGATTCCCCCGAGTCAGCGACGCGTGAAATCGACATCTACTTTCTACCAGCCGAACTCCTCGCATGGGATCCGTCGCTGGCCTGTTGGTTTCAGGCGCCCAGCGAAGTCTAAATCCAGAGTCTGTCGGTCAATCTGTTTTGAGTCGACCGGCCGGAGTCTCGGCAGCAAGTCGCCCAATCATGTCTTGACACGCGCGATCGACTGCGGTCTGCCACTGCTCGGCGGAGAGTCCGCCGTTCATGTCGGCCCGCGAATGCGCAAAGATCACATCGCGGGCACTGACAACAATCGCCCCCATGCCATCGGGGTGAAAGGCAGCCCGCACATCGGCCGCGCGGCCGCCTTGTTTGCCAAATCCGGGCACGAGAATCCAGGTGTGAGGCATAGCGGCACGGAGCGTGTCGAGTTGCCGAGGCCATGTTGCGCCGACGACAGCTCCGACAGCGCCGTAGTTGCCATCGCCGGCGGTGCGGATGGCGAGTTGTTCGACGCCTGCCGCCACATGTTCGTAGATCGTGGAACCGTCTGCGGAGAGATCTTGAAAGTCTTTGCTGCCGGGGTTGGATGTTTTCACAAGAATGAATAGCCCAGCCTGTCGTTGGGTGGCAACCTTCACAAACGGTTCGATGGAGTCGAGGCCGAGATAAGGGTTGACGGTGAGTGCGTCGCAGCCCCAGCAACCGGCGAGCCAGCCTTCGGCGTAGGATTCGGCGGTTGAGCCAATGTCGCTGCGTTTGCCATCGGCCAGCACGAGCAGATTTTTCTGGTGGGCGTGGGCGATCACATCGGCCAGTGCCATCATGCCGTGCGGGCCAATCGCTTCAAAACAGGCCAGTTGCGGTTTGACGATCGGCACCAGTGGCGCGACAACATCGATCACCTCGCAGCAAAATTGTTTGAAGATGGC
>QWQJ01000096.1 GCA_003670865.1 Planctomycetota bacterium
CGATGGTCTTCCTCATGAGCCTCTTTGGCATCGTCTTTTTTTTGATGCTCCGACGGCTTGGAGGTGCTGGCAGTCCGATGGCGTTTGGCCGCAGTCGCGGCAAGATGTACGCCCAGGAAGAACTCGGCATCACATTTGACGAAGTAGCCGGCATCGACGAGGCGGTTGATGAACTCCGCGAGGTGGTCGAGTTTTTACGCAGCCCCGAAAAATATCAGGTGCTAGGCGGCCATATCCCGAAGGGGGTTCTGCTGGTGGGCCCGCCGGGCACAGGCAAGACCTTGCTGGCCAAGGCGATTGCTGGTGAGGCTGGTGTGCCATTCTTTGGTCTCTCCGGCAGCGATTTTGTCGAAATGTTTGTCGGTGTTGGCGCTGCGCGGGTGCGCGATATGTTTCAGCAAGCAGAGGCCAAGGCTCCGTGCATCATTTTTATCGACGAGCTCGACGCTCTCGGTAAGACTCGCGGTTCGGGCATCATGGGCGGTCACGACGAACGCGAGCAAACGCTCAACGCGTTGCTTGTCGAGATGGACGGCTTCGGCACCAATAGCGGCGTGATCGTGATGGCGGCCACCAACCGGCCTGAAACCCTCGACCCGGCGCTGTTGAGACCCGGCCGATTTGACCGACATGTGTTGGTCGATCGGCCCGATGTGCGGGGCCGTGAGGCGATTCTCAAGGTGCATGTCGCCCACGTGAAGCTTAATCCAGCCGTGAAGCTGGAACTGATTGCTCGAATCACCTCAGGGTTTGTTGGTGCCGATCTGGCCAACCTCGTGAACGAGGCGGCACTGTTGGCGGCTCGTAATAATAAAACCTCCGTTGGCATGGAGGAATTTAATGAAGGAGTGGAACGCGTCACGGCGGGCCTCGAAAAGAAAAAACGCGTGATCCACGAGGACGAAAAAAAACGCGTCGCCTACCACGAGGCGGCGCACGCGCTGGTGGCCTATTCGCTTCCCAATACAGATCCTGTGCATAAAGTGTCGATCATTCCCCGGGGCTTGGCCGCCCTTGGTTACACGATGCAGCGACCCCTAGACGACCGCTATCTCCTCACGCAGAGCGAACTGGAAAGCCGGATTCAGGTGCTGTTGGCTGGCACGATTGCAGAAGAGATTGTTTTTGCCGACATTTCGACCGGTGCTCAAAACGACTTGGAACGGGCCAGCGAGATCGCCCGCGCGATGGTGATGGACTACGGCATGAGCCGGTTGGGTCGCGTCACCTACCGAGAAAGCCCGCGTTCACCTTTTCTGGCTGCTGCCGGCGCGGACCTATCCCGAGCCAGAAGCCACAGCGAAAAAACTGCCTGGGATATCGATGAGCAAGTCAATAAAATTGTCAACACAGCGATTGAGGCGGTGCGGCGAATCATTGAGATGCGACGAGCGGCGCTTGAGGCTGTGACGCGGCGTCTGCTTGAGTCAGAGGTGATTGATGGCAGCGAACTGCGCGACATCATCGAGGCATCGACCGACGCCCCGCAGTTGGTGCCGGGCACAGACGCCGAACCCCGCCGGGTCCGTTCAACTCTGATCGAGGCTTCTGAGCCAGATATTGTGCCCACCGACCTGAGCGGTGCTTCCTAAAATATCTTCTTTAGAGAAGCCCGAGTGAAAATCAAAGGCTTACACGAAATACGAATGTCTCATGCGGCCGTAGGCGGGCACGCGACTGTGTGTCAGCCGTCAGCCATGAGCTTTTCAATTTCGTCCGGCAGGATTGGAACATGGCTGCAAAGATCGACCGGGCCGCTTTGCGTGATCAGAATGTCATTTTCTAACCGCACTCCAATCCCTTCTTCCTGAATATAAATGCCGGGCTCAACAGTGATCAGCCAACCTGGTTCAAACGGCCCGTTGACAGGCGCAATGTCGTGTACAGCCAATCCCAGTGAATGGCCCAATCCATGCATGTAGTACTTTTTGCAAGCCGGCTCCTCAAGTGAATCCTGGGCCACCTGTGCGGCAGTCAGGAGTCCTAATTTCAGAAGTTCTGCATTCATTTCCACCTGTGCTGCTCGTTTCCATTCGCGGATCAAAGTGCCAACGGTGGCTCTGGCAATCGAGCTTTGCAGCACCCGCAGCACTGCTTCATAAACGGCCCGCTGACGTGGCGTGAAGCGACCGTTGATCGGATAGGTTCGCGTCACATCAGCGTTGTAATTGGCATAGCAGGCTCCCACATCGATCAGCACAACATCGCCGCTGCGGCAGGGTTGGTCGTTGACGCCATAGTGCAGCACGCAGGCATTTTTGCCCGCCGCCACAATCGGCTCGTAGGCCATCTTCGCGCGGCGGCGAGTGAACTCCGCCAGCAGTTCGGCCTCGATCTCATATTCCATCACACCCGGCTTGAGCATGCCGAGCACTCGCCGCAGGCCAGCATCTGTGATGTCGATGGCCTGACTCGTGAGACCGATCTCAGCCTGGCTTTTCACAGCTCGCAAGCTTCGCATCAGAGGTGCTAATCGCTCGTAGCGATGCAGCGGATACCTCGCCATGAGTTGTTTTGCCATACGCATATCGCGTGGCTCGACATCCATTGCGGCCCGCTCGTGTTCATTAGAGTTGAGAAAGACGACATCGCTTTCGCACATGAGGATATGGAGCGCCATGGGGAGCTCAGAAATCCATCGCACTTTTTCCACGGCTGAGATGTCTGCGGCCTGCTCCTTGCTGTGCTTCGCCCCTTCCCAGGTGGCGAGGAGTTCGTTTGGCTGGCGAATAAAAAGCATCTCTCGCTGCGCAGGATCGGTTGCATGGGGAGCCAAAACCAGCACGCTCTCTTCCTGTTCGATTCCCGTCAGATGAAAAAGGTCGGCGGCCGGGTGCATTCGCATGGTGCCGTCGGCCGTTGTCGGCAGGATGTCGGCGGCGCACACAATGGCAATTGCCTGGGGAGGCAAGCGGGCCAGTAAATTTTGACGGTTAGAAACAAACAGAGCCGAGTCGATGGGAACGTGTCGCATGGTTAGAAAATCTCTGGTTTGAAATGAGTAGACTTGGGCGCGTGGCGATTTTCGTAACTTTATTCTGGTTCTGAGGCCAACGGCTCCTGCATCGGTTCCAAAAAGCGTACCATGCTCCTCATGACGACCATCCAAGAAGTGCCAGTAGATATTGCCACCGTAGAACCTGTTCTCATCAATGGCCAGTGGCGGGCCGCCGTGAGTGCCGAAACGTTTCAGGCCACCGATCCCAGCACGGGCAAGCCCCACAGGGCTGTCTGGCCGGTAAGCCAGTGGAATGATGTCGATGCCGCACTCAATGCAGCGGTGGCCGCGGCCGCCGAAATGGCTGCTGTGCCGCGAGAAAAACTTGCGCATTTTCTGGAGCGGTATGCCGATCGACTGGCCGCTCGTGGCGATGACTTGGTAGCGACGGCGCATGCCGAAACCGCTCTGGCTGTGAAGCCTCGACTGACAGACATTGAACTGCCACGCACGCTCGATCAACTTCGCCAGGCTGCCAGCGCTGCTCGGGAAGGCTCGTGGCAGATGGCCATCCTCGATACCCCCCGCAACATTCGCTCGGCGGCGTTTCCGATCGGCCCGGTAGTGGTTTTCCCGCCGGCTAATTTTCCGTTTGCCTACGGGGCCGTCACTGGCGGCGACTTTGCAGCGGCCATTGCCGCAGGCAATCCAGTGATTGCCAAGGCGCATCCGGGGCATCCGGGCGTGTCGAGACTCGCCGCCATTGAAGCGGTTGCTGCTTTGGCAGAGACAGGCTTGCCCGCAGGAACAGTGCAATTGCTGCACGGCATGGCTCCAAGCGACGGCGAACGACTCGTGGCCGATCACCGCGTAGGGGCCACTGGTTTTACTGGGGGCCACTCAGCAGGCAAGCGTCTGCATGCGGCAGCCGCCACCACCGGCCGCGTGATCTGGATCGAAATGGGGAGCCTCAATCCAGTTGTGCTGATGCCGGGTGCACTGGCTGAACGCGGCGAGGAGATTGTGGGCGAACTCGTCGCAAGCGTGACCGGGTCGGCCGGGCAATTTTGCACGAAGCCCGGCGTCATTTTTCTTGTGGACGACTCGGCTGGCGATACGTTTCGGCGATTGCTGTCAGAACGCTTTGGGGCTGTCGGTGCGCAGGTTCTTCTCGGGCTGGCCGGTCGCCAGCGACTGGCAGAAGTGGTCGATCATCTGCAGGGGGCCGGGGCTCGCGTGGTCGTGGGCGGCACCCCTGGTCAGAGCCCGTGTAGCTACGTAGGAACGCTTTTGGAAATCACTGCCAAAGACCTTCTTGCCAAACCCGATAGGCTGCTGGTCGAAGCGTTTGGAAATGCCACCATGCTCGTGCGGTGCGCGTCGCTGGAGGAACTCGCCCGGGCAATTGTCCCTCTGCAGGGATCCCTCGGAGCGAGTCTCTACTCTGCAAAAAATGGCTGCGATGATCAACTGCTCGCACCCCTCATCCAACTCCTTGTCGCGAGATCGGGTCGACTGATCGAAAACAGAATGCCGACTGGCTTGGCAGTGAGTCCGGCGATGCAGCATGGCGGCCCATGGCCGTCGGCCAGTCCACCATTTTTTTCAGCCGTAGGAATGCCCTGGTCGCTGTTAAGATTTGCGCGACGCATCTGCTTTGACGGCTGGTCGCAGCAGCGTCTGCCCGAGTGCCTTCGCGACACTCCTTCGGACAGCCAACCGTGGCGATCCATCAACGGCTCGTGGGTTCGTGACTGCCCGTAAACGCATTCGATAGTCGCCGCAGGGCTTCCTGCAACAGTGGCGTTGGGCAGGCCGTGTTGAGCCGAATGAATCCCGGCGCGCCAAACTCCCGTCCGTCGGAAGGCCCCAGTCCAGCGGCCTCGCACGCGGCCTGCGGATCGACCACGCCAGTGCCACGGCAATCGATCCAGATCAGGTAGGTGGCCTGCGGTGCTACACAGGTAAGCCCTGGCACGGCCGCCACGGCCGCCATCGCATCGGCACGGTGCTGCCGTAAGAGTGCGATCAAGTCTCGACGCCATGGATCGCCGTAGCGCCATGCCGCCTCGGCTGCGGCATAGCCTATAGGGTTGATCATCGGCACAAGGCCCCCCCCTGCTGCCCGCCAATTGCGACAGAGCATCTGATCCGGAACGATTGCCGCCGCACAGCCCAAGCCTGCCAGATTCCATGTCTTTGAAGGAGCCACCAGCGTGATCGCGCGGCGGGCTGCCGGATGGTCCAGGCTCGCAAACGGGATATGCGGCTGCTCGTCGAGATTGAGGTCCGACCAGATTTCATCACTCACAACCGTCAGTCGATGCCGATCGGCAAAGTCGGCAAGCGATACTAAAGTCTCACGCGCAAACACCGTGCCGGTGGGATTGTGAGGATGGCAAAGCCAGAAGAGTTTTGAGCGGGGCGTGACGCTGGCTGCCAGCAGATCCCAGTCGATCGTCCACGCTGAAGCCGATTGAGCCAGTGGCACGGGGACGACGCGGCGACCCGCCAGCGGCGGCAGTGTGAGAAACGGCGGATAGACAGGAGTGAATGTGATGATCTCGTCATCACTCTGGGCCAATAGCCTCGCGGTGATCGCCAGACCGTTGACAACTCCCGGCGTACTGGTGATCAGATCGGGATTGACGCTCCATCCATGCAGCCGCGAAAGATGTTCGGCCAACGCCACACTAAAACCAGGCGGAGCATTTGTGTAACCAAACACTCCATGATCGACCCTCTCGCGGATGGCGTCGAGCACGACATCGGGCGTGCGAAAATCCATGTCCGCCACCCAGAGTGGCAAAATATCCCGCTGGTGCCAGCGATCCCACTTCTCTGAGCCAGTCTCGCGTCTATCAGGACAGTCCTGAAAAGCTGAGCCACGGCTTAAAGCATCTTTCATTCCGACTGCGTTTCGTTGAAGGCGTGGGTTTTGGGTAGTGTCGAGGTTGAGCAGAATCATTAGGATTGTGCCTGCGGGCTCCAGAATGAATCAACAACATCGCATCATCGAGCTTTTTGTGCAGCAGTTTGGCAGGCCGCCGGAGTGGCTCTCTGCTGCGCCGGGCCGCGTCAATCTGATCGGTGAACATGTCGATTATTGTGGCGGTCTTGTCCTGCCCATGGCGATCGATCGCTCCACGATGATTGCCGCCGCGATTGGAACAGGGGGCCAGAAGCCCGGTTTTGCTCGCATCTCGAGCACTGCCTTTCAGGACAGAGTCGACATACCGCTGGATGGCTCGCTGCGGCCAAACAGCAAATCGGGGGCGCATGATTGGGCAGATTATGTGCGCGGAGTGATCGCCGGGTTTGAGGCCCGAAGTGGGCGTCTGCCGGCCTTTGATGCTCTGATCGATTCGAGCGTGCCTGTGGGGGGTGGGTTATCGAGTAGCGCTGCTTTGGAAGTGGCGATGGCGACATTGCTCGCCGGCATGACAGGCGACCCGATCACTTCTGTGGAACTGGCGCTCTTATGCCAGCGGGCCGAACACGAATTTGCCGGCGTACCCTGCGGCATCATGGATCAATTTGCCAGCACGCTCTGCCAGCAAGACCATCTGCTGCTACTCGACTGCCAGTCGCTCGAGGCAAGGCAGGTGGCCTTTGACCGGAAAGAATTACTGGTGCTGATCGTCAACAGCAATGTGCAGCACCAACTAGGCGGTAGCGAATATGCACAGCGACGAAAAGACTGTGAGCGGGCCGCCCGACTGCTTGGGGTAGGATCATTGCGAGAGGCAACTGCCGAGCAGGTTGAAAACTCGCGAGACCTACTGGGCGACATCGGCTACCGCCGGGCCAGACATGTGGTTACAGAGATCGCCCGCACGCAGGCGGCCGCCGAAGCACTCGCATCGAGCCGCTGGCACGCTGTTGGCACGCTCATGGCGGCCAGCCACGCTTCGCTCCGCGATGACTACAGCGTGAGCTGTTTTGAACTCGATCTACTGGTGGAACTGGCCGAGGCCCAACCGGGCGTGATCGGTTCGCGGCTGACAGGGGGAGGATTCGGAGGATCGACTGTAACGCTTGTGGAAGCGAGCAAGGCTGAGAGAGCGATGGAGCTCATTGCCGCCGGCTATCTTCAGCGTAGCGGCCGCGCCTGCTCGATGTTTACCACGCGACCATCTCAAGGCGCGAGACTTTTGCTCACAAAGCCCTCTTGCAGTTGATCCTAAGGATTCACCCGACCCGTCAGCCGCATTTATTGCACTCACCCTTGAGCAGCACTTCTGTGACCGAGCGAATTCCCTGCGATCGATGGGTAGCAGCCTTAGGTTTGCCTGCCCCAAAAGACGCCCGCATGCCAGTAGCCACTGGCTTTGGAGTGATCGCCACAGTCACATCGTCCAGACACGAAACTTCTCCACATTTTGTGCAGAGAAAGTGTGGATGGTCTTCGCCATGAGATCCAGCCTTCCCGGGCCGCTTCAGCTCAAACCGCCAGACATGATCGCCTAGCTCCACGCGCGTCACGAGTTTCGCCTCAGTCAACTCGGTCAGGTTTCTGTAGATCGTCGCGCGATCGAAGCTGCGATCGGCCAATGCATCAGAAACCTCCGCATGCGTTTCTGGACCACTCGCTGCCATCAAGTGCTGCATGACAGTCAGCCTCGCTGCGGTGCATCGCAGCCCAACCGCTCGGATGCGGGCCTTGACGGCGTCGTGAGCCAATGGTTTTTGAGCCTTCATATCTCCGCAGTCTACACCAAGCTCAATCGTCTCAATGCTAAAAAGCCCGCTCAAAACAGAGCCTCTACAGCCGCCGAGACTAAACCCCTCTGAAGAACTCTTTGTGCCAGCACCTCTGGCGGCCCTCTGGCTCGATCCGATCTTTCATTTTAAAGCCGTTTTTGCCCCCTCACAAAATTTCGCTTGACTCACCAAACCCTCACGCTACAGTCATGCCCCGGGCCATATGAGGTGGTCCTTGGGAATGTCCGTACCACATCTTGCGATAGCATGCAGAAGGAGCTGCTTTCTCTCAATTCGCACTTCAAGGGCTTTTGAGCTCGTTTTCACCCGCCTCCAAAGACCGCCGATCAGCCGATACCACTTGCACAGTCACTATACGGAAGTATACTTCATTCGCTCACGCGATTCCCTTGCATAGGAGCATTTAACCGATGGCATCTTTCTCGACCTCCGCAGCCGGATCGTCTACCGCTGGCGCCCGTTCCAAAAAAGCTGCCTCGCAAGGCACTGAATCGACCGCGTCGGCCGCGCGGATTCCGATCGAGATGCATCCCACTTTCTGCCCAACCGATGCCAAGAGCCCGTTCGACACAACCGAATGGGATCTCCGCACCGCTGCGATCAAGGGCGAGGACGGCAAAGTACTTTTTGAGCAACCGGCCTGCGAAATCCCGGCAGCCTGGAGCCAGCTGGCCACCAATGTTGTTGTCAGTAAATATTTTTATGGTGAAATTCATACCCCCGAGCGAGAGCACTCCGTCAAGCAACTGGTTCACCGAGTAGCCCGCACGATTGCCGATTGGGGCATCGCCGACGGCTACTTCAAAACTGCCGAAGATGGCGAAACATTCTACCGAGATCTGTCTTGGCTGTGCGTCCACCAGCACGGGGCCTTCAATTCTCCGGTTTGGTTCAATGTCGGTCTCTATTCGCAATATGGCGTCAAAGGCACGCCCTGCAACTGGCGTTGGGATGAGGCCACGCAGGATGTTGTGCAACCGGAGAATCCCTACGAGTATCCGCAAGGCAGCGCCTGTTTTATTCAAAGCGTCAAAGACAACATGGAAGACATCATGGAGCTGGCCCGTAGCGAAGCGATGCTTTTCAAGTTTGGCTCCGGCACAGGCACCGACCTTTCCACGCTCCGCAGCCAACGAGAAAAACTAGCTGGCGGCGGCAAGCCCTCTGGCCCGCTCTCGTTTATGCGGGTCTACGACCAGGTGGCGGCAGTTGTCAAAAGCGGTGGCAAGACGCGTCGGGCCGCCAAAATGCAATCCTTGAAGGTCACGCATCCTGACATCATGGAATTTATCGAGTGCAAAGCAAAAGAGGAAAAGAAGGCTCGCGTGCTGATCGAAAAGGGGGGCTACGATGCCAATTTTAATGGCGAAGCGTATAGCTCGATTTTGTTTCAAAATGCCAACCTCTCGGTGCGGCTGACCGATGAGTTTCTGGAAGCCGCAGATCGCGACGATACCTGGACCACTCGCTGGGTCACCGATTCCACCAAGGCAGGTCCTTCGTTTAAAGCCCGCGATGTGCTGAGTCGCATGGCAGAATGTGCCTGGCAGTGCGGCGATCCGGGCGTGCAATACGACACAACGATCAACCGCTGGCACACCTGTCCCAACTCCGGGCGGATCAACGCCAGTAATCCGTGTTCGGAATATATGTTTCTGGACGACACGGCCTGCAATCTTGCCAGCATCAATCTGATGAAGTTTCGCAAGCCCGACGGCACATTTGAAGTCGATCGATTTTCAAACGCCTGTAAGATTTTCCTCGTGGCTCAGGAAATTCTCGTCGATCACGCCAGCTATCCAACCAAGCGAATCGCCAAGAATAGCCATCTTTTCCGCCCCCTAGGCCTCGGCTACTCCAATCTAGGCAGCGTGCTGATGGCCGACGGCCTGGCCTACGACAGCGACGCCGGCAGAGGCCTGTGCGGAGCTATCACAGCCATCCTGCACGGCGTAGCCAATCGCACCAGTGCCGAACTGGCTGCAGCGGTCGGCCCGTTTGAAGGGTATGCCGCCAATCGCGAGCCGATGCTCAATGTGATGCAGATGCACCGGGATGCTGTCGACCACATCGACGCGAGTTGCCCCGAGTATTTGCGATCGGCTGCCCGTAACATCTGGGACGGTGTGCTGGCCCACGGCCGGCGGCACGGATTCCGTAACGCACAGGCAACGGTGCTGGCACCAACCGGCACGATCAGTTTTCTAATGGACTGCGACACCACCGGCATCGAGCCCGACATTGCCCTCGTCAAATACAAGCAGCTAGCCGGTGGCGGCATGCTCAAGATCGTCAATCAAACGGTGCCGCTCTCCCTACGAACGCTGGGCTACGACGAGCCAGCAGTCGAAGCAATTCTAGGGTTTATTGATAAAAACGACACGATTGAAGGAGCGCCCGGCCTCAAGGACCAGCATCTCTCTGTCTTTGACTGTGCGTTTAAGCCTCGATTGGGAGTTCGCTCAATTGCCTGGGAGGCTCACGTCAAAATGATGGCGGCTGCCCAGCCCTTCATCTCGGGAGCCATTTCCAAGACGGTCAACATGCCCCGTGAAACCACGCCTGCCGATATTGCCGGAGCCTATGCCGAGGGTTGGCGGATGGGGCTCAAGGCCCTAGCCATTTACCGTGATGGTTCCAAGGAGAGCCAACCGCTCTCCACGAGCACAGAAGCGGACAAAGCTGCGGCAAAGGTCATTCCCACACCGCGCCGCGAACGCCTTCCCGACACCCGCCGCAGTGTGACCCACAAATTTAATGTCGGGGGCCACGAGGGCTACATCACTGTTGGCCTCTACGACGACGGCCGGGCCGGCGAACTGTTTATCACGATGGCCAAAGAAGGCAGCACCATCGGCGGTTTGATGGACGCCTTTGGCACAGCGGTGTCGATGAGCCTGCAGTATGGCGTACCGCTAGAGGTGTATGTGAAGAAGTTCTCGCACACCCGATTCGAGCCTTGGGGCTACACAAAAAACCCAGACATCCCCGTGGCCAAGAGCCTTGTCGACTACATCTTTCGCTGGATGGGCACAGAATTTATTCAGGGATTTCGTGAGGCCAATCGTCCCGGTGGACATTCCAGTGCTGCACACATCGGCGAGGAGTCGGCCTCTGGCGACGATGCGGAAAGTGAGCGCAAGCCCGCCGCCACGATGGCGAGCGGGCTGGCTGAAGGACAAGGAAAGTCCAAGACAACGGGTGAATCAACTGGGAGTCGAGGCAAGTTTCCAGCCGCCAGTGGAAAATCAGCTAGCAATGGGGCTGCTCATGGAACCGGCGCAGGCAATGGTCATGCGAGTCCTACCGTTCGGTCCAGTCAGCACAATGGCACGGCCGCACTGCTGGAGCGGGCCGGGGTAGCAATGCGGATCGATCCCACTGCAAGTGCTGCCGATCGTCAGAGTCAGTTTGCCAAGTTTCAAATCGATGCTCCGGCCTGCGATAACTGCGGGGCGATCACGGTTCGCAATGGCAACTGCTATCTCTGCCACAACTGCGGCAACAGCATGGGCTGCTCGTAATCTCTCTTGTCAAAAGTCTGCGCCGCGGGCCGCAGCACCTGAAGGCCTTTTGAGCCTGGTAGCACCGCCGCAAAGTTTGCTTATTATGGCGAAACCAACGGCGGTGACACATGCGCCATTCATGCTCAAGTCGACTGAAGATACTGGCCTCTGGCAGCCGAAGTTAATGTTGTTGAAATAATCTTCGAGTCCTGTTACCGCATCCCGTCGGAGGTGCCAAACCAATCGCGTTGATCCGGATCCTTTGAAAAGCTCGTGCTCGTCACGGGCCCGATCCGCATCAGTTTCGCAATTTTCTACCCCGTTCGCAGGCGGTCGACAGGTTCGATACACAAAAAGGCCGTGGCAGTCCCAAGCTGCCACGGCCTTTTCTTTTTGCACTCACTCACAGAATCCGTCGGCGAAGGCGTCCCTCAGTGCCTTCCTGAAAAGCCCGCTACGCCAGCGAGGAAGGATTCGAGTGCCGAAAATATTCAAAGCCACCGCCATATTTTGGCGATGGTTTTATATTCCACACCCCGTCACTCGGGCTCCGGGCTTCCTCAAGACGGGGAAGCCCTTTTTACGGCTGTTTACATCGATTGTGCCGGTTATTTTCTGGCCACATTCCCTCATCCCTACAATCTGACCGGTGTCTCGGGTGCGGACATTAGCATCCTCACTCGCTGTGCGGTAGAGTTCTCTTGTGGGTTTGTTCTGCCGCACTTTGTGGCGTCCCCGCATCGATCGAATGTCTGCTTTTTTTGAGGTGACTCTTGCGACGTTGGGCACGCATTTTTCTTGTCGGTGTCTTGGCCTTGACGCTCTCGATTGATTCGGCATCGGCCTGCCGGTTTCGCAGAAGCTGCTGCCGACCTGTCAATCGGTGCACCTCCTCCTCTTCTTTTTCCGAGTCTGGAAACGCCTGTTGCAATTCAACTCGAGTGATGATTGTCTGCTCCCCTCCTCTGCAGTGCTGCGTCCCGGCAGATGGGTCAGCGCGTGGTGTTGTGACTGACAAGGTTGAGTCAGTTGTTCAGGAGCCGACTCCTGCCCTACCGGGTTCTTTGCCAACAGAGATCGCTGAAGAAAAGCCGCTCCCGGTTCCCCCAAAACAGGTACAGGCTCCGGTCGTCGACCCAATCGATGAGATTCTAGAGGCCCGTGAGCCGGTTGCGCCAGTATCGGGGGAGCAACCTCTTCCCGTGGTTGCCAATCCGAGCTCTGCTTTACCCATTCAGAAAAACCCCGAGCCCGTTTTGCTCCCCACGGAAAATGAAGTTCCGCCGGCAGTCAACAAAGGTGTCGATTCTGCGCCCATCGACGACAGTCTCTTTCAAGAGACTCCAGTTCAAGAACCACCAGTTTCTGAGCCCGCGCCACAGCCCCTGCCCAGCGAACCGGCGGCGATAGAGCCAGCCGATATTCCGGTCGAAGAAGTCATGGAAGAGCCTGCTGCAAAAGGAAGCCCACCAGTTGATGCTCTCCCTCCTGTGCCAGCCGCTCTGACGGCCGTGCCCGCTGCGCCAACGGTGACCGAAGAGGAAAATCTGTTCGATGAAGCAGCCGAAGAAGATGATGCGGCAGCCTCGCCCGTCGCCGCCAAACCGGAGCCGGAACCGGAGCCGGAGCCAGCCCCGGCCGAAGAAAATCTCGTTCCTAGCGAAGGACTCTTTGATGAGGTGATCGCTAGAGAACCCGTCGCCCCTGAGACGGAAAAAACTCCGGCCCAAGCCTCCTCCTCAGACGATCTTTTCAACGAAGCACCAGTGCAAAATGAAGCCGCCACCGACGCGGTACAGGAGCAAGAGCCTGCAGAAGAAGTTATGCCAGCCGATGAGGTTCCTGCTGCCGACGATGTGCTGGAAGACCAGCCCGAGAAGACCGAGGAGATAGAAGAAAAAGATCCATTCGCTGGCATCACGACCCCGCTCAAGGCGACCCAAGAACCGACCCGCCTCTGGCTGGACAACACTGGTGTTCATGAGACGGTTGGAAAACTTGTTGAGGTGCAAACCGATCGGATTCGGATTCTCAAAACCAACGGCGCTTTCTCGACAGTGCCTCTGACGCGACTGTGCCCGCAGGATCAGGCTTACGTGGCCGCCACGGGCGCTCGATTGGCAGCGGAACAGCGATCCCAGCAGGCGCAGCCGATGGAAACAGCAGGTCTATAAAAACGAGTCGGCCCCGGCCGAACGATTCTTACGCTCCCGCTAAATCACTTTTCGTCAAGCACAGCTACCGTTTCAAACGCCTTGCCTTCCAGCATCTCTAAAGACGCCCCGCCTCCGGTCGAAACATGGCTCACCTTCTCGGCGTAGCCCATCTGCTCGACTGCCGCCGCTGAATCACCGCCGCCGATGATTGTAATCGCGCCCAACCTTGTGGCTTCGGCCACTGCCTCGGCAACGATCCTTGTGCCGGCGTCAAAGGGTGGCATTTCAAAAACACCCATCGGTCCGTTCCAGACAACGGTGCCTGCCCCACGGATGATAGCCGCATACTGATTGGCGGTCTTGGGCCCGATATCAAGACCCTCAAAGCCGTCTGGAATCTCGCCCGCCTTGACGATCTGTTTGTTGGCCCCGGCTGCAAAATCATCGGCGCAGTGCGTGTCGAGCGGTACGACGAGTTTTGAGCCACCCATGGCTATCAGTTGCTTGGCAAGATCAACTTTATCTTTTTCTACAAGCGATTTTCCGGTCTGCCCTCCCTCGGCCAGCGAAAATGTATACGCCATCGCGCCACCAATCAGCACATGGTCGCAGACACTCAGCAAATTTTTGATGACATCAATCTTGTCAGACACTTTTTTTCCGCCGAGGATCGCCACGAATGGTCGCTTGGGAGAGGCAATCGCATCAGAAAGATAGGCGATCTCTTTACTGACCAGAAAACCGACCACGGCTGGTTTGCCCAGAGCCTTCATGGCGACAGGCACAGCGTGCATGCTGGCTTCATTGCGGTGGCACGTGCCAAAGGCGTCGTTGACATAGGCGTCGGCGAGTGCGGCCAACCCGTTGACATACGCTACGTCGTCCCCTTTTTTCTCCCCTTTGTTGAATCGCACATTTTCTACGACCAACACGCCACCAGCCGGCAGAGCCTGTGCCTGAGCGATTGAATCGACGCCCCCTGTGTCTGTTGCCAAGGCCACTGCTTGGCCCAAAAGTTCACCGAGCCGACGGGCCACCGGTGCCAGTGACAAGGCGGGTTCAAATCCCTTCCCGGCCGGACGGCCGAGGTGCGACATCAGGATTGCCTTGCCGCCCCGATCGAGAATCGACCGAATCGTCGGCAGTGCCATGCGGATTCGCCGATCGTCGGTGATGGCGGCGGCCTCATCTTGAGGCACATTGAAATCGACACGCACCAAAACTGTTTTTCCACGAGGATCGATATCGGCGACTGTTTTCTTGGACATTGGGGCGTGTCTCTTTCTGGCTGAAATTGTGACTGAAACGATTTGTCTCTCAAAACTGTGACTGACGTCTAGGGTCCAGTATTCAATAGAAGTGTCAGGGCCGCCGCAAGTCGTGTGCCTCGTGGACTATTTTGGCGTGATGCACGGACCGTCAGCGATGGGTCGCCTTACGGTTAGGGTACCGGCATCTCAATGACCGCCTTCAAAACACCACTGTCGGGCTGCAGCAGTCGCGGAAAGCTTTCAATCGTTTCGGCAAAGGCCACGGTATGCGTGATCCACGGTCGCGTGTCGATTGTTCCCTCCTCGATGAGCCGGATAATCCGGGTAAAGTCGGCCGAGAGAGCGTTGCGGCTGCCGCGAATCGTCAACTCTCGGCGGTGCATCACAGCAGCGTGTGGAAACGAGATGTCGCTTTGCGTGATGCCCACATAAATAAGCCTGCCGCCGAAAGCGCAAAGTTCCAGCGCGGTCGACATGCTCGCATGGCTCCCCGTTGCATCGATGACAACATCGCAAAGCCGGCCATCGGTGAGTCGCGCGATCGTCTCTCCATCCGTCGCGTCGCCCTTGGCCAGCACGCTGTCGGCCACCCCCATCGTCTGGCAGACAAACTCTAATCGAGAAGCCATCCTGTCCATGACAATCACCCGGGCCCCCGATAGCTTGGCAAATTCCAGTGCTGAAAGTCCGATTGGCCCAGCGCCAATGATGAGCACCGTCTCTTGGGGCTGGGGTGCCCCACGGTTATTTGCATGGCAGCCGATCGCCAGCGTTTCCACCAGCGCATTCTGGGCATGAGTCAGCCGGGGGCTCGGATGAAGCTTTCTGGCGGGCAGTTTGAAAAGTGGCTGGAGTCCCCCGTCGCAGTGAACCCCAAGCGTCTGGTTGTGCTCGCAACAGTTGGTCAGACCCCGCAGGCAGGCAGAGCATTGCTGACAATTGATGTAGGGTTCGACGCAGCAGCGATCGCCCGGTTTGACTGATGTCACGCCGGCCCCGACGGCCAAAACTTCCACGCCGAGTTCGTGGCCTGGAATCCGTGGGTAGCTAAAAAAAGGCATCTTGCCGAGATAGCCACCGTAGTCGGTGCCGCAGATACCGACAGCGTGCACGCGAACGACCGCCTCACCCGGGCCAGGAGTTGCCGGCTCTGGACGATCAACAAAACGAAACTCTTTGGGTTTTTCCAAGAGCAGTGCCTGCATTTGTTTGCCTTTTTGAAGTTGGACTAGAGGTTATAGAAACGCTTGGCTGTGCCACCCCACAAAGCATCCTGCTGTGTGCCGGAGAGCTGTGCAAAAAACTCTCTGACAATCAAAGCCACCTCTGCGTATTGAGCCGAGAGGAGACAGACCGGCCAGTCGCTGCCAAACATCAGCCGATGAGGGCCAAACGCCGCTAGCACAACCTCTAAATAGGGTACAAATTCATCTCTCTTCCAGGTTTTCCAGGCCGCCTCTGTGACGAGCCCAGAAACTTTGCAGCAGACGTTTGCCTGCGAGGCCAAAGCGATTAGGTCGCTTTGCCAACTAGCAAAGTCTGCTGGCCGACCTGTTTTCATTCTTGGCTTGGCAATGTGGTCGAGCACAAACGGCTGCTCCGGCAGCAAGGCCGCTAATTCAACTGCCGCCGGCAAGTGCTCCGGGTAGAGCAGAAGGTCGTAGGTCAGACCGTAGTGCTGCAAGTGACTTAGTCCGCGCACAAACGCTGACCCGAGGAGAAACCGTGGATCTGGCTCGTCCTGCACGACGTGCCGGACACCGACAAATTTTTGACAACCCGAAAATTCTTGCAACTGTTCTGCCACCTGCTCACTTTGGAGATCAACCCAGCCAACCACGCCCTGAATCAGCGGGTGAGTAGCGGCGAGTTCCAGTAGCCAGCGGCTCTCCTCTAATGTCTGCCTCGCCTGTACAGCCACCGTACCGCCGATGCCTTCGCCGCGAACATGCGGCTCCAGATCGACCGGCAGATAGTCTTGCGCAAGCAGCTGGCTCTCGGGGCCAATCCAAGGATAGTCTGCGCGAGAGTACTGCCAAAAATGCTGGTGAGAGTCGATTTGCATGTTAGTTGTTTTCGGGGAGGCCTTCGGTGTGGCCGATATTTTTGACCGGAGCAAAAATGGTCTGCACATCGCGGAGAAGTTCTAGGTCGAGTGGCGCTGCGGCCCACTCAGCCCAGTTGCGAATATTGGCCGGATTGGCACTCCCGGCAATCGTTGTGGCAATGTCGGGGTTTGCCAAGGCAAACTGCAGGGCCAGCTTTGCAATGGGCGTGCCCCGGGAACGACAAAGCTCCGCTGCCTTTCTCGCAGCATTCATGACCTCGACAGGCTCCTTCAGCCACTCAGGCAAAGTCGCGTCGGTGAGCAGTCGAGCACTAAACGGTCCGGCATGCATGACGCCGATTCCTTTTGCCTTGAGATAGGGAATCGTCTCGTCGGCAAACCGAGTGTTTTGCAGGGTGTATTGATTGTAGTTGAGCACGCAGTCGATATCGGTCTGCTCGCAGATAAACCGGAATATCTTCTGCGGATAGCCGCTGAATCCTATGAACCGCACTTTTCCGCTCTGGCGAATCTTCCGCAGACTTGGCAGCGTTTCGTCAACAATTTGCTGCATCGGCACAAATTCTATGTCGTGGCACAAAACAATATCGAGGTGATCGGTGCCGAGTCTATGCAGCGACACATCGACGCTCTCAGCCACTCGACGGGCGGTAAAATCAAAATGAGGAAGATCGTAGCGGCCCAGCTTTGTGCAGAGCAGATACTCCTCTCGCGGCACATTTTTGAGGGCCACCCCCAAGAGCACTTCGCTCATACCACGGCCGTAGAAGGGGCTCGTATCAAAAAGTCGCATTCCGCATTCAATCGCTGCACGCACGCTGCCGAGTGCCTCCTCGAGCGTGATCGAGCGAAACTCCTGCCCTAGGGACGATGCGCCAAATGCAAGGATTGGTAGTTCAAGGCCAGTTTTTCCGAGCGTTCGTGTCTGCATTTCATTTTTTGCCAGAGGGTTTTTTAAGGGGCGATTGAGAAGTGTGGGCTGTGAGATTGACGGCTTGATACCGACATCAACGGCAGCGAGCCACCCGCTCTTCGTCAAAATGTTCTGCATCCTACCGACAAAAGCAAGTTGGCCCATGGAGCTTGATCGGCTGTCTGTATCGTCAGTACATGATCAGCCGATTCCACCGCCTTATAAAAATCCCACTTGACGATTGGCTCGAGCAAACACTGACTGTGTGCCGCGGCAATGAGCCGACGGTACTCTGCCCACACCAGCGGATCGCCGGGCGTGGCAGCGGCATACGGGTCGCTACGATCGACGCCCATCGTAAAGACCTCATCGATCTGCACCGTGCCAAGGATCGCCTCAAATACCTGCGCCACTGTTGGCACTCCCGGCAGCAACTGCAGTGAGACAAGCTCCGCCCGCGGGCCTCGCTTATTGGCTGCCGGATAATTACCGTCTGCGATCAGCACCTTGGAGTGATGACCGGCCTGGGCAAGAACGCGGAGAATGTCGGGGTGCAGGAGATTGGTATTGAGCATGATCTGTTTTTATAAACTCCAGAAAGAAAAACTCGAACCGTTCACTGTGAAAAAAAGCGGTGCATGCTTTCGGCACTCTGCCTAGCGGCCTCAGTGGCCGTCGGTCGCGGAAAAATTTCGGCCGACAGATAGCCGTCGTACCCGATGCTCGAAAGCGCGGCAATGATGGGATTGGGGTTTGTCTGTCCTCGGCCCATTGCCCAACGATTGGAGTCGGCCCAGTGAATATGGCCGACGAGTGAGCCTGCCTCCAGAATGGCTCTGGCACTATCGGCCTCCTCAATATTCATATGGAAAAGATCACAAAGGAGCCGAACATTGCCGCAGTCTCTGCTCTGCAAAAACGTCGCCGCCTCGGCCTGCTGGGTGAATAGATTGGTCTCGTAGCGGTTGAGCGGTTCATAGAGCAGCACCTGACCGTGGCGAGAAGCGTGATCTCCAAGGCTTGCCAAAGCGTCAGCCAAGATATTGAGGCCCGTGTCGCGGGAGATGTTCCCTTCAAAGCGGCCCTGCATTGAGCCAACGATCGCCGGCGCCCCAAACTCTCCGGCTCGATCGATGATCCCGGCAATAAACGCTCGGGCTTGCGATCGCAGTTGGCTGTCGGCGTGACACATATGAAGTTTGTGCTTGACCCAACCAGCGCCCGTGCCGACAGCAGCCAGCGAAAGATGGTGCGTGGCAAGCGATCGCATCAGGTGCTCTCGCGGAAACGCCTCCGCGCTTTCGGGAAAGACTTCAACTCCGTGAAATCCCAGTTCGGCCGCAATCCGACAGCTCTCCTGCAAACCGGCCGCCGTCGGATCACAGTGAAATACAAACGGTCCTTGCTTTGCTTCAGGCACCAAGCAGATCGTGACGGCTGACTTCATCATGTGCTGCTCACGTGGGCCCACTCCCTCGACATACCCCGCTAGACGTCAGCGTTTTTCTAGAAAAAGAGGGCACAGATGGCGGGCGTAGATATTTTCGGTCACCTGCTCGGCGACGATGGCACGATTTGATTTGAGCAAATCGGTGTACCGCGAGCCTTGCTGGGCCGCCACCTTGAACGACACATGGAGGAGTTGCCGCATGTTCGCGTTATAGTCGGAATGCGTCGGTACGTGGCGGATGGCGGCGGCCAGCCGCGAGCCACTCCAACGATTCACCTCGCTCACCGCAGGCAACTGGCCGCAATCGATGTCGATAACAGTGGCATACGGGCCGCACAGTTCATCCACGTGCCCACGTGCGTAAGAGTAAATATCGCGGACCAACGCTAGCCCGTCACCGCCAGACTCAGCTAACCCGATCAGCTCTTCCAGCCAGGTTGTCCCGGCTGTTTTGAGATGCACGCCAGCGTTCGTTCGAGCCAGCGTGCGTTGAATGATCGGATAAAGTGTAAACTTGTCGCTCCCGCTGTGAACCGAAAGCTTGACGCTTGGCGGCAAGCCATACTGCTTCGATGCGTGCGCTAGCACCGCAATGTCGTCGGAAAACTCCCGCTCAAACTGGTCGACATCGCCTACATAATCAACGCCTTTATTAAACCGGCCAGTAAACTTTGGCGCAATCGTATCCAGTGGAATCTGCTCGTCGGCCAGCAGAGCGAGAATCACCAGTAACTCTGGCGGCGTCTGCGGGGCAGCGGTTTCATCCATGCTGACCTCCGTGATAAACGTCGCTCCACCCCGCTTTTTAGAAATGTGGCGGTAGAGAGTGCCAGCTTCTTTGGCAGCTAGAAGGTAGGTTCGCACGATTTCTTTGAGGCTGCTAGGCGATAGTGCCAAGGGTTCTTCAATCCCTGCAATCAAAAGTCGCGTGGAGAGTTCACCGTGCCGGGCTACGAACTCATCCACAAGAGCGTCGGACGCTGGCTGTCCTATGCTGTCGGCAACATCGATTGTGAAAAAATTGCTGGACTCCAGAAATCGCTCGACCGTGTCGAGGCGAATGTGGTCGGCATCGACAAACCACAGATGCGGCCACTTGAGGGCAGCGACGGCCCGGTCAGCAGCCTCGCGCACACTCGCCGGCTGGCTGCCAATCAAGACATGCTCGCGGTTGGATTTATTCCAGACTGGGGCGACCAGAACACCTTCTAGCGCGAGTCGCTCAAATGCCACGAGCTGCGCTTCGGCCTCGTGGGCAAAGCGATCCCCAACGCCAAAAGAATATCGTGGCAGTGCGAGCATTGGCTGTCTCTACGAAAACAGAGTCGGGCAGGCAACGCTCCACGAGCGATTCGCCATCGCCGACTTGAACGGAACGCAATCATAGTTCCGATCATCTTCAGAGTTTCACGAGCGGTTGCCAGAGCGTCAAGTGATCGGCTAAGGGAACCGCTTAGGGACAGGCCCGCATGAATGAACGACTGGCTTTGGGAGAACCCCCCCGTGGCTGTTCGGAGGAAAGAAATCAAATCACAATATTCCCTCCCAAAAAAGGGGGTTCATCTACGCCCTCCAATTCCCGTTTTAATTGGGAATGAGCCGTTGTTCGGCATTTTAAAATTGCCACGCACGTTAAAGTCTCTGGGACTCCTTGACAACTGCTTGACGGCATGGCAGTCTCATAAGGCTCGACAAGAAGCCGTGGTTTTCATCGATCCGCGGTCTTTTGAACCTGAGCACCTTTGCCGCCGTTCAAGCGGTAGGGTCGTTTTTTTGTTTCTATCCCACCAGTTTTTAGCCCACCCATTAAAGAGACCAAGATCATGAGCGGAAAAAAGTTGACATCGTTCTGGATGGTGATTGCCCTGCTCCTAGCTATTTCAGCCACTGTTCAAGCTGCTGTGCCTGAGACAGTGCCGGTAGCAGACCCCGGTAACAAGTCCGACGCCACCGGATATGGTGGTGTTGCCCACGTTTATAAAATTGGTAAGTACGAGGTGACCAATGCCGAATACTGCGAGTTTCTCAATGCCGTCGCCAAGAGCGACACTCGAGACCTGTACGACCCCCGCATGGCCGACGAGTACGGCGGGATCGATCGCGGTGGTAATGCTGGCAGCTTCACCTATACCGTCAAGTCCGGCATGTCCAAGAAGCCAGTCGGCTATGTGACCTTTGAAAGTTGCCTTCGCTACATCAACTGGCTGACCAACGGACCCAGCAGCACTGAAACCGAAAAAGGCACCTACGACCTCAAGAGCGGCACGATCAAACTGCCCAATCATGGGGAATTAGCAAAAGGCGAGACCGTCACATGGGTCATGCCAACAGAAAATGAATGGTACAAAGCAGCCTACTACGATCCGAAGAAGTCGGGCGGCGCTGGCTACTGGCAGTACCCAGGCAAGGGCTACACGGCTCCTGCTGCCAACATCAACAGCAATACGCCAACCGATGGGGGTTCGAACACCGCTGCTCTGACTGCTTACGGCACCTACGATCAGGGTGGAAACCAGTGGGAATACAACGAGTCTCGATTCGACGACAAAGTCGGGCTGCGGGGCGGTTCGTGGTACATCAACGACAACGAGGGCTACATGGATGCCTTCACTCGTTATGATGTGTACAGTGCCAAGTGGCCGCATTACGGGTTCCGCGTTGCGGCACTCGGCGGCAAATAGGCTCTCCTAAAAAACGCCACCTCGGCACACGAGGCTCTCGCGAAATTGTGGGAGCACAAATGGA
>QWQJ01000132.1 GCA_003670865.1 Planctomycetota bacterium
AGCCTCCTTCGCTTAGGCTGCTTTTTAGGCACTCAGGGGATGATCTGCTCGGCCAGTTCTTTCTTTCCGCGTAGCATGGAATGCCCTCCTTTGGTTTTGACACTGACAGAATCTCGCTCTGGAAGTGGTGCCGTTGAAGGGGGCGGGTCATATTGATGAGCGAAGTACATCCATGGATTTACAAATATCCCAATAAATGCTAGGATGTACACGTACATCCATCGGGGTTTTTATGGCAAATACCAGGCTGTTCAAGAACGGCAACTCGCAGGCCATTCGCATCCCGTCTGAACTGGCCTACAGCAGCTGGGACATGGAACTGATAATCGAGCGTCAGGGTGATGAACTGCGTATCCGCCCGGCACAGCGGCGCATGGGCGATGTGCTGGGCAAGCTGGCCAAGTTCTCGCCCGACTTCATGGCCGAGGGCCGTGGCATGAGCGTCGAAGGCGAGCGCAAGGCTCTATGACGTCCAAGTACATGCTCGACACCAACATCTGCATTTACTTGATGAAGCATCAGCCCCCCGAGGTGCGGGCGCGGCTTGATCAGTGCTTTGTTGGTGACGTGGTGATCTCCGCCATCACGCTGGCCGAATTGGAGTTCGGTGTGGCCTGTTCCGGTGAGTCGCAATCCAAAAATCAGGATGCGCTGGATAGCTTCTTGGAAGACATCGTGGTCGCGCCATTCGAAGCAATAGCCGCACGGACTTATGGCCCACTGCGCGCCGCCCACCGAGAGCGAAACAAAAATGCATTGGACAAGCTCATTGCCTCCCACGCACTGGCGTTGAACTTTACCTTGGTCACGAACAACGCATCAGATTTCCTGTACTTCGACGAACTAAGGGTAGAAAACTGGGTGAACAACCACTGATGCGACAACTGCCCTTCTGGCACTTGTGCAAAAACATAGGCCGCTGCCCCACTTGAGGGTTTTTCGACAGTGGGCGATTCCCACTTTTTTGCACGGTAGACACGCTAACGTTAAGTAGCGCAGCACATACAGCTTGGCTGACTTTGGCCGTTTTGTGCGCACTGCTACCACGCGTTCAGGCGGGCAATCGGGCGTGCAGTTTTGCTTGGCAAACACAGTCGGCTGGCGCTCGCGTTGTACCCTTACGACGCTCAGCCACCGGCGGCGTGAAAGAGGTCGGCCTTCGCCAGCGGATGCTCCACCATTTCAGCCCGCGGGCTCAGCCGCGGCCAGCAGTTTGAACTCGATCGCGTTGCCGCCGGGGGCCGATGTTCTCCGCCACGCCGATCTTCTTGACCGCAGGCAGTGATCTGCCTATAGTTTAGTCATGTTGTCGATACGAATAAACATCCCGACATTTATTGCTGCTTTGCTAGTGGCAATGGCTCAGCTTTTACCGGCCTCCATGGCCGCCGCCTGCGACAGGGGTTGCTGTGGGACTGCCAGTACCTCCTGCTGCGGAAAGCCGACGCAATCCGAGACGGAATCCTCCAGTCAGTGCCCGCTTTGCCAAGCCGCCGGAACGAAGGCGAATACGCTGACTCCCTGTCGCTGCCAACTCGGCTCCCGGCACGAGGCGGCGAAGGTATCACACTCGCGCCCCACATCTGAGCTGCGTTTGAATGATTTCACTGGCATGGCTCAAGTTGCATTCGAACAGCCAGCTGGGGTCGCCACATTGGCCGAACCGGCGAGCAACAGCGGCCCCTGCATCGTTTCACGTCCTGCCCGAATTCTTTTCGGTGTGTGGCGGATTTGAGTTGCCTGCCGATCGCGTCCCATCAGTGCCATTGGGCTCTGGGTGGTGGATGCAGGTAGGGCAGTTGCCCGATGTTCGCTTGTTGCAACATTGGGTGTCATTTTTTCTCAAATCCAATTTGTTTTTCACTTTTTTAGGAGTTCCCATGAACAGTTTGATTCTCTGGGCTGCTTTGGCCCTCGTGTCTTTCGTCCCCACGAACGCTATCAAGCTGAATGCTGGCTGCCCGGAGTGCGATTGCTGCGGCTGCTGTGACACCGGCGTTTGCGAGTGCAAGGTCTGCGCCTGCGATTGCTGTGCTACGGGCTGCGACTTCGCCAGCCGAGCCGGGGATTGCTGCAAGAAAAAGTAGGCTTTCATAGCAGCAGCGTTTTTCGTCGCATCGGGGGGCGTTTTGGCCCTCCGATGCTTTTTGTGCGACATCACGAGCCACTTCTTAGGACTGGCCCGGCGAGTGGCCTCTTTAGCGGCCCCGTCCGCTTCCTAATCCGAGCTGCGTTCGCCGCAGTTCCATGGCTCGCCAGTATTCTGCTTGTCTGGAACGCTCTTCGGGCGTGGTCGAGTCGATCCGTTGCTTACTACGAACATTTCGGCTTTCTTCTGTCCCACTGCGACGCCCTGAGGGCCGGCCGCCACTCGAATTGTTCCCGGCAACAGGAGCCTGCACAGCCCCGCCGTCCGCACCGCTGTTCCCCTTGCCAATAGACCTAGTGGCTGGCGGGCTCGCCTGTGGGCGATTGGCCGACATGGCCCGCTCGGTATCACGGGCTTTGCGCCGCTCTTCTTCCCCTTTAATGCGACGATCCAACTCGGTTGCACGTTTGGCCGCTGGCATCGCAAAATAGGAATTCAATTCGGCATTCTCTCGGGCCTGGAACAGACGCCCCATCTCGCGGGCGGCCTGTTGCCGAATCTCGGGAGACATCCCCCGAACAGGCTCCATCATCTTTCCAAATCCAGAATTGCTGTAGCTCAGCGGTGCCTCATTACGACCGACTTTTTCCAGTTCGAGAATCTGCTCCTTGACGAGGGCCCGAACCTGGAGAACCTGGCACGGTGTTGAGAAAAAACTGATTCCCCAAAAAAGCACCAGAACAAACGCGGGAATCAGAATCCCGATCAATGTCAGCTTGAGAGTTCGGCCCGTCGGGCTGTCTTTGCGATGGCTCTGCGTTCTGGCTATTTCTGCCAGAATCCTCCGCTTATCTGCGGCCGATGCTATCGCCATGAGAATCTCCTCGTTGTGTCGACGGCGAGAGCTGAGAAAGTCCCGCTCAAATCAGCTCGAAATTCCGCCTTGCCTGGGCCAACCCTAAAGATTTTGAGTGAGTGCTTTTTTTCCACGATACACCCCATACAAACGCCGATAGACTACACTTTGCTCGAATACCGTCCTTTGAGGTGAACCGTTTCGCCTCGCGATCAAGTCGGTGCTGCTCTTCACAATCATAATAGGAATCGAAGCGATGACAATCTTGATGAACACCCAACTGCTGGATAACGCTCTTGAGTGTGGATTTCCGGCACTCGAAATTGATACCTACAAATTTGCTCGCCAACTGACAATCCGGTCGGGCGAGGACGAAGACGAAGACGAAGACGAGGATGATGAGGACGATGATGATGATGATGATGATGACGCAGATGATGAGGATGAAGATGAGGGTGAATTCGAAGATGAAGATGAAGACGATGACGACGACGACGACGACGACGACGATGACGAAGAAGAAGAAGAAGACGATGACTAGTGCTCATGGAGTCGTCCCGCGTACCAGAAACTCTTGCCAGGCGATGCACGTAGCTACATGTTGGTAATGTGTCTGGAGGTTCAGGTTGCCATGATCTACCTATGAGCTCCGATCGTGATATTGTCTTTACAGGGATTGGAATCGTCTGCCCGATCGGCATTGGTTGCGATTCCTTTTGGAATGCCTTGGCCGCTGGTAGGAGCGGTATCCGCCTTATCGATTCTTTCGATTCAAGTGCCTTGAGCGTTCCTTTCGGTGGACAGATTTCCAACTTTGATCCAAAGCTCTATGTGCGACCTCGCAAGAGCCTCAAGGTGATGAGCCGTGAGATTCAGTTTGGCTTTGCAGCAGCCGACCTGGCCATGATCGATGCCTCACTTCCGTTCGGTGCGGTTGATCCGGATCGGTTTGGCGTCGTTTTTGGAAACGACATGATCTACGGTGATTTGGAAGATTTAGAAAGCACCTACCGCCGCGCTTGTCGAAATCAATCATTTGATTTTCCGCTCTGGGCAGGGGCTATCCACGAGGAGTTGCATCCTCTCTGGCTGCTCAAGCATCTACCCAATATGACCGCCTCGCATATTGCCATCGCACACGATGCTCGTGGTCCAAATAACTCGATTGTTCTGGGCGATGTCTCGGGACTCTTGGCAGTGGCTGAGGCGGCCAGCGTGATTGAACGAGGCTGGGCCGATGTAATGTTGGCAGGCGGCACGGGTTGCCGCTTGCATCCAACGGCGCTCGTGGCTCGCGGCAACGCCCTGCTCTCGCATCGCACCGACGACTTCCGCCGTGCCTCTCGCCCTTTCGACCGCGACCGTGACGGCCTTGTCAATGGTGAAGGAGCGGGCGTGATCGTGCTTGAGTCGCGGGGCCATGCCCAGCGCCGCGGTGCACGGATTCGGGGCCGACTTCTAGCGACTGCATCAAGGTGCGAACCCCTCGCCCGCCGCAATGGTTTAAGCGGTTCATCGCTGCGGTTGGCCATTCGCTGCGTTCTGGACAAGGCCCGGCTGACGCAGGGCGATGTTGGTCATGTCAATGCACACGGCGTGAGTACGATCGACATAGACCGTATCGAGGCCGTTGCAATTGCCGCAGAGCTTGGCGACACGCCGGTGACGGCTCCTAAAAGCGCTTTTGGCCACTTGGGCGCGGGCGGCGGTGTGGTAGAACTCGCGGCTAGCATTCTGGGAATGGAAGCTGGTGTTGTACCGATGACGCTCAATTATGAGACGCCCGATCCACTCTGTCCTATCAATGTGGTGCATGGCGAAGCACTGGCCGGCAGGCCTGGCACGGCAATCGCCGTCAATGTCTGCTCGACGGGGCAAGCGGCAGCCATCGCTATTGCGACTGCTGATTGAGACTCACCGGTCGTCACCACGAGCCTTCGCAGCCAAACGACACACCGTTACAGAGAAACTGTCCGCCGTTGTCAATCGGATTTTGGCGAATATTATTCAGGTTGATCTGTCGTTCGGCCGTGGCCACTCCCGCCACCCAAAGAAAGTCGTAGCCGGCTTTGAACGAGAAATTGGGCGTCACATTCCAGCCGGCAAAGAGCGTGAGATCGCCGATGAAAGCCGGGCTGAGTTGACTGGCTGAGCCGGCCCGATTTTCAGTCTTCGGCAGAGGCGCCGGCAAGGCCGTGTTGGCTGAAACAACGCTCTGTTGATTGGCCCCGAAATTCATTGCCGGCGTGACGCGACCGCGCACTCCCCAGTAATAAAACTCGTTTTGGCTTAAGACCTCGCTGCCGATGTTCATGCCTAACAGCCAGTTTTGCGTGTGAATATTATAGTCGCCACCAAATGTGGCTGGAAAGACACTGTTGCGACGGCTGATAAACGAAAAGTTTTCATTCACATTTGCGATCCGACCACCAATCATCAAGGATGCCAGAAATCCTCTCTCCGCGTGCTTCGACCAATTCCCATTCGGTGACATCACCAACTGATCGCGACCGAGTCGGCGGCGGAGTTTGTAGTTCCACTCCATGCTGTTGTAAGACGAATTGAGCGAGGTGTAAAAAGTTTGTGCACCATTAAACCCAGGCACCTCAGGCGCTAGCGGAGTGACGAGAAATGAGTTTGGGATGGCGTTCCAAGCATCGTTCTGGGTGAAAAAGAGACCGCCGTAGAACGTCATTTCGACTGACTGATCGCGATCGAGGTAATCGCGACCGATGTATTTTCCAAGGGTCATCCTACCTCCCGGAGCGAGGTCGAAGGGAATCCCCGAGGTGATAAAGGTGCCCGTGCTCTTGTCTCGACCGCCTGGCACAGGAACAGTCGTGTCGTGGCCGAGTACGCGACGGTAACTACGACTGCGACCAAACCAAACGCTCTCGGCCGATCCATACCAGCTACCGTTTGAAAACCAAGCGCCAGAACTAGCCTCGCTGGGCATTTCATCAAATCCAAAATCCTGTATTTTCAGTCCATCAGCCGCCCGGCTGGAAACATTGACAATCTGGGACGGAACCACCTGTTCGATACTGTCCAAAAGCATGGTGGCGGCATTTATATCACCATTCTCTTCATCACCGCTCGGTTCATCGTCGGCCAAAATCATTTGTTCCGGGAGGACATCCTCCACGATCTTCGTTGGCATTTCCAACGTCTCGATGGGGGACTCGATCTGCTCTGATTCAGAAAACGCAACCGGAGCGATGTTTGGCTCTTTTGCATGAACAAAAAACATGTCTTGCAAAACTCCACCCGCCGTCAGGCAGATGATGCTCGCCCAAAACACAACAACTGGAATGAGCCGGCGGATGGTTTGCTTGAGTCGCTTTAGCATGGCTGGAATTACGCTCAGGTTCGGTGAGGTCAAAAATCGTGGACTCCAATAATCACTACGATCGTTACGGTTCATCGTCATCCGTACGGTCATTTCAAGAGTAAATATCGGCACAATCAGTTTTTCACTACCCAAAGCCCCTAGATTCACCCGTTCTCCGCACTATCGGGGAATTCTTTTAGGGCTCCGGTGACAGCGAATTGCTTGTCCCCGTGCCCGATGTTCGACACTCTCCGAACAACCGGACGCTCTGGCACTCGACTCTAGCCATCCCAACGAGAGATTCGATACTTCACCTATGGCTTCGCCTAATGCAGGCTGCCAACCGGAGATATTTATGCAACTCAAGCGACATCATCTTCTGCTGATAGGGCTGTTGCTCTTTTTTTTCGGCATACAGTTTCGCATGGTTGATTCCTTCACGCTCAACGATCGATCGAGCCACTTTGTCGCCGCCCAACTTGGAGACAGCGGCGGCCAGCAGCAAAGCCTCTGGCAAAATGCTCTGGCCCGCAAGGTTGTTCAACCACCTCGCTGGCTGGGACTGGCTTTGATGTCGATCGGATCGGTGCTGACGCTTAAAAGCCTGGCGATGAGGGGCCACGGCCACGCCGACTAGCTGTACAACCAGCAATTCTCAGTCACTTAACCTAGCACATCGTGAATCGGGTTACCGTAGACATCGGTGAGTCGCATGTCACGGCCGCTAAAGCGGTAGGTGAGTTGGGTATGGTCGATGCCCATCAAATGCAGCATCGTGGCATGGAGATCGTGAATCGTAAACTTTTTCTCGACGACCCTGTACCCATAGTCGTCAGTCGCTCCGACCACGACTCCCCCCTTGATGCCACCGCCAGCCATCCACATCGAATAGGCTTGTGGGTTGTGGTCTCGGCCATCTCCCCCTTGAGCAAAGGGCGTTCGACCAAACTCGCCCGACCAGACAACTAGGGTTGTATCAAGCAACCCACGGTCTTTGAGATCGCGAATCAGGGCCGCAATCGGCTGATCTACCGAGAGGGCATTTTTCCAGTGGCCGTCCCGGAGATTCCCGTGCTGATCCCAGCGGTCGCCATTGCCATCGGGGCATGTCAGTTCCACAAATCGTACGCCGCGTTCCACCATCCGCCTTGCCAGCAGACACTCCGCTGCAAAGATTCGCGTCTGTGGATGGCCTGCTTCCAATCCGTAAGCCCGCTTGGTGGCCGTCGTTTCGCCGGCGAGTTCGAGCAGATCCGGCACCTCCGCCTGCATCCGCCACGCCAGTTCCTGATTGGCAATGGCACTTTCAAGTGCATCGGGGGCTGGTTCATTACCCGCTAACCGCGCGGCAAACTGCTTATCCAAACGGCGAGCCAGATCGAGTTTGGCACGCTGCATGGGGGGCGTTTTTTCGAGCGGTCTGACGTTGGCCATACCGCTCGCATTGGGCCGGAAGACCGAGCCTTGATAGGTGGCCGGCAAAAAACCACTGGTAAAATTGTCGAGGCCGCCAGGGGGAATCAAGCCACCATTTAAGACGACAAATCCCGGTAGATTTTCACTCTCGCTGCCTAGGCCGTAGGTTGTCCATGCGCCCATGCTCGGACGCCCCTGCAAGCCGCTGCCGGTGTGCAGGAGGTAATTGGCGTTGGTGTGCTCGGGAAACTCGCTGGTCATCGAACGGATCACAGCGATTTCGTCTATCACGGACCCAATCTGGGGAAAGAGTTCGCTCACCGGAATGCCACTTTTACCGTACTGTTGAAATTTCCAAGGACTCGGCAATAGATGGCCGACCGCGTCAAACTGTGTGGCATCGACCTTAAACAATTTTCGTGGGTCCTTGCCCGCGTCCTGAGTCAATCGTGGCTTGGGATCGAAGCTATCAACCTGCGAAACGCCGCCGTCCATATAAAGGAAAATCACACTGGTGGCCTTGACTGGATGCTTTTGCAGCGTCGACCCAGCCGACCCAGCAAGCGTGCGTCGAGGCTCCAACAGCGCCGCGGCTGCGATGGCCCCAAATCCACAGGCCGCTTGCCCCAGCATCTGCCGTCGGGAGAGCGGCCTAGGGAGAAAACGACCGCAGTGATGCGCAGCCTTATTCATGTGCGTAGTCATGGGATAAAAATAAACTCCTTCGAGTTGTAGAGCGTGTGGGCAAAATCGGCCCAGGCTGCTTCGTTTCGAGGCTGCGACTGGAATTCCACACCGTACTGCTGGGACTGCTGCGTAAGAAACTCGATCGCGGCACTTGTTTCTGACTCTTCTGGTGGGCGGGAAAATGCCTCGCGGTACATCTGGTGGACACGATCTGAGGGCGTCATTTTTTCATCGGCCAGCATCTTTTTAGCCCACACTCGTGACTGTTCCATCACAAACGGATCATTCATCAGCACCAGCGCCTGCGCGGGGACATTGGTGACGGTGCGACGGCCCATGGCTTGAAAAGGATTTGGCATATCAAAAGCCAAAAGAAAACTCGGCAAAAAATTCCGCCGGATCTTTACATACACACTGCGGCGACCATTTATATCCAGAGGGCCTGAGCCAGGCCGGCCCCTGCCCTGCTGAAAATCGCTGAGAAAGACTTCCACTCCCGGACCCCCAATCGTACGATCCAGACGACCAGAGACTGCCATTATTTTATCGTGAACAGCCTCGCCTTCGAGTCGTCGTAGCGGGTAGTGGTGCAGCAGCAAATTGAGTGGGTCCTTGACGACGGCCTGCGGATCTCGCCTGCTGCTCATCCGCCAGGTGCTGCTCGTGACGATCTCCTTGATCAGTCGCTTGACGCCCCAGCCTTCGTCACGAAAACGCACCGCCAGAGTATCAAGCAGGGCTTGAGAATGTGGATCGGAAGGCTGCTCGCCCAGTTTTCCAAAGTTGTCAGTGGTGGCCACCAAACCCCGTCCAAAGAGGTGGTGCCAGATCCGATTGACAGCGACTCGCGATGCGAGTGGATTTTCAGAATCCAAAACGCGATCAGCCAGTTCGCGTCGACCCGAAGACTGGGTCGGCCAGGCCGGTTGCTGGGCTCCGTCGATGGCCTCTAAAAATCGCCTCGGAGAAAGCTCACCCGGCCGGGCAGCAGTACCCTTGAAGAGAACATGCTGATCGACGCCATTGCCGTCCAGAATCGCCGGTGCCGTTGCTGATTCGAGTTTCGCTGCAGCACTGGTTTCGTTGCGGAGTGAGGCTAAGCGAGAGACTTCCGCTGTGATTTTTTCGAGGGCTAGCGTTTGAGCCTCGCTGGGCTTGGCTAAAGCATTGGCTGCCATCAAATTCATCAGTGTCGCCATTACCCCAGCCTGCGGCGACTCGCTGAGCGTGCCATCACGGCACCTTCTCAAGGCTTCAGTAAAAAGCTGCTGGACTGCCTCATGGATGGCCTGGGAAACTTCCTGCGGATCCGGATGAACTGTTGCGTTGGCCTCTTGATTTGTCGTGTGTAACTGTTGGACACGCTGGGCAAGAACACGCAGCAAAGGATCGATGCGAACGGGCTGCGCGATGGACTCAACAACCTCGGCCACTGCCGCCTCACCTCCCTTTGGCGTAAATTCAATCTGCACCATGTGGCCTGCATAGGTTTGAAGATCGTGTCTGATCCATTGCCACTGCCCCTTGGTGTCGGCCGAAATAATCGTGCGGCCGTGCAACGGGCCTGGCAAGAAGCGATGACTGTCGATCTCCGCAACAATCTGAAAATGTCCCCGCACGCGATACCAGAGGGTACCCTGATTGAGTCGCACCTTTGGAGTGCGCAGCATCCGACCAGATCGATCGATCTCGCCGACCGGGCCGGGGTCGCGTTCACCACTGGTTTTACTGGCAGACCAGAAGGCATCGCTTTGCGCTGCTGCGAATGTCTGCAACACAAGGGCCGCTTGGCCACCTCCACTGAGCGACGGTTGACCGATTGGCAGAGGGGCCAGACCCCAAGCACTGGCATCAGCAATGATGGGCGTAAACTCTGGCCCGCGTGTGTAATTGGCAATCGGGGTTTCCTGGGCCAACGCATTCGCATCAACGCTCTGGAGTTGATGGGCTGTTTTTTCGATCTCGGCTAAGCCGGGAAACCCTGGTTTGATGCCGTCAATTCCGTCAGTGACTGTCACCGACTCCATCCATGCGGCCAGCAGCGGCAGGATTGTCTGCCGGGCTTCAAGATCGACTGCGGCCAGTTTCTTTGCCACTGCTCGATTCGTCTCCAGCGATTCATAAGGCACCTGCCGGTAATTACTCGACATCAGCATGCCAGCAATGGCGTAGTAGTCTTCATTGGAAATGGCATCAAACTTGTGGTCGTGGCATCGCGCACATCCCAAAGCGAGTCCCAAAAAGGCTTTTCCGAATGTGTCGACGCGATTATCAATTCTGTCGGCCTCGTCCTGTGCGATGTCCACCGGCGAATGGACTTCCTCTCCAAGAAACCAGAACCCTGTGCCCACAACCGATTCGTTTGCGCCAGTCTTGGCATCGACTCTAGGATGCTCACAAAGATCCCCGGCGATCTGCTCACGCACAAACTGGTCGTAGGGTATATCGTCATTGAAGGCTTTGATGACCCAGTCGCGGTATCGCCAAGCGTTGGGAATGGGGTAGTCCGATTCGTGGCCCCTTGTTTCGGCATAGCGGACGACGTCGAGCCAGTGCCGCCCGAATCGCTCTCCGTAGTGTGGTGACGCTAGCAACGTGTCGATGTATTTTTCATAGGCAAGAGGATCCGGATCGTTTGTCACTCGGTCAAGTTCCTCAGGGCTGGCCGGTAAGCCGGTGATGATCTCGCTGGCTCGCCGCACCAGTACCGGGAGCGAGGCCGGCGGGGCCGGGCTGAGTTGGGCCGATTCGAGCCGCGCTAAAATAAAATGATCGAGATCGCTGCGGCACCACTGCTGCTGCCGAACACTCGGAAGTGAACTCGCCTTGGGGGCATACCAGCACCAGTGATCGGCTTTCCGCTTGCCAATGTCAAAGGCAGCCTTGCCGCCGGCGGACGTGTTGTCATCGGGCCACGGTAAGCCCCGTTGCACCCATTCCTTGACGGTCAAGATTGCCTCAAGCGGCAGTTTTCCATCCGGTGGCATTTGAATTTCGCTGTCGTAGCAAATCACCTGGACGATCAGGCTCTGGTCGGGTTTACCGGCAACGGCCACGCCTTCGGCCGCCAAAAAATCTCCCCGTGAATCAAACGACAGCCCGGCCTCTGGCTCTCCTGTTTTCCGCGTATGACACTCGGAGCAATGCTCGAGCAGAATCGGCCGCACCTTGGATTCAAAAAAATCGAGGTCCTCGGGGCTCACATGAGGTGGGACAGTTGTCTCGGCCACAGCCACGCCAGAGATGCTCCAAGGCTCTGCAATGGCGGTCAAGCAGAACAAGAGTGCTAGAGAGAATCGCCAGCCATGAGAGTGCACGCGACGGCGTAGGAGGTCCGGGAACAAAACGGCCATGCAAACGATCATGGTGGGATCATTCTCTCGAGGGGCGTCTATCTCAAAAACTACCGTTAGTATACGCTCCTAACCTAGCGCAGGGCAGGACCGGCCAGATCGACCCCGTCAACCGCCAAAACTTGAAAGTGGTGGACGGCGGGGACATTTGCCTTCCATTGCCAAACAACGGTTTTTTCAGACGAAACCTCGAGCATCCGCACCCCATTCTTGCCAATGTGGTAGCTGGCGATCATGGTGTTGCCGCTGGGTAATCGCTGCACGCCACAGGCGTCGGCAATGGCCCCGTCGGTTTCGGCAGCGGTGATCTGCCACCGCACAACCCCCTCCTTATCAAATTCCACAACGCGGTTTCCATTGGTGAGTCCCGCCAAAATACCACCGTCGGGCAGGGCAATTGCCGTAAAGGGCCAGCTGTTGACGCTCGGCTCGCCGGCGACACGGGTGTTGATCCGGGCGAGTTCTTTTCCAGCAGTGTCGTAGCGAATAATTGCAAAGTCGAGCAGGTGCGGCACAAGGTAGGTGCCGTCAGTTTGCTTACGCGACATGCGGGTTTGCATGTGGGCATTTTGCTTCTGGCAGAGGAGCGGGAACTCCGCCTTCACTTGATCGTCACCGCCAATCTCCAAGAGCCGTGGACTCGGCCCGGCCTCTGTTAAAACATATGTGCCTTCGGCTGTTTTTTGAATGCTATTCACCTCGTCCTGCCTGCCGTTATAGCGCCAGATAATTTCGTCGGCGGTGGTGGTCTCGCCCGGTTTCGTAACGCCGCGCTTGATTTCAATTGCCGCACCTTTGGGCGTGGGGCCACCCTTTGAAAGAGCCAGCAGTACATTGCCGTTGGGTAGAACCCAGCCTTCCCGCGAACTGGCCGGATAGCTCCACACGACTGTTTCTTGATCACCGCCTGGGGCAATCTCGACGATCGCCGTTCGAGCGCCACAGACAAGCACGCGACGAGAACCAACCGCGGCGTCATCAGCCCGAGCCATCAGAGGCACTGCCGCCAAGGTGATGCCGGCCACAACCCATCGCCAACCGACAACTACTCCGCATAACTTTCCGACTGATGAACACATCGTCATTGGTTGACTCGCTCTCTAGAAGGTGTGATCGAGGCTATGGGCTGTCGTTTTCCAAGATTTTGTCAGCTTACCACAAGCCTGCGATCGACTGACCATTCGTAGAGGCAGCGCGGAGGGTTCTTCCACAAACCCTTTTTTAGGCCGCTTCCACGCCCGGACTCTCGCCGAAGTAATACTTCTTAGCGTCGGGATTGGAGAGGACTTCCTGCGCTGTGCCGTGACAAAGCACCTTGCCGGCACGGATCACGTAGCTGCGATCTGTGATGGCTAAAGTCTCGCGTTCGCGGTGGTCGGTGATCAGGATCGAAATCCCGTCGTCCCGCAGGCCAACAATAATTTTTTGAATGGAGTGGATTGTGACTGGATCGATGCCGGTGAACGGTTCGTCGAGCAAAATGATCCGGGGCTGGGTCACAAGACATCTGGCAATCTCAAGCCGACGTTTTTCACCACCAGAAATATAGTGCGATTTCGACTTGCGAATTCGGGCTATATCAAACTGCTCAAGTAACTCTTCGCAGCGGCGGCAACGCTCTTTGCGATCCATGCCGACAAGTTCCATGATCGCCAGTAAATTTTGCTCGACAGTGAGCTTCCGAAAAACGCTTTGTTCTTGTGCCAGATACCCCATGCCTCCATCCCGCGCCCGCTTGAACATCGGCCAGTGCGTAATTTCTTCATCGTCGAGCAAGACCTTGCCGGCATCCGGCATCACCATGCCGCAGGTCATTCGAAAGCTCGTTGTTTTGCCAGCCCCATTGGGCCCCAATAAGCCGACAATCTCGCCGGTTTCCACGGTGAAATCGACACCGTCCACGACGCGGCGGCGGCCGTAACTTTTCACGAGACCTTCTACTGATAAGAGCGGCATCGGATCCTCCACTCAAGCGTAGGCGAGATAATTTGGCGTAGGCGAGATAATTTGGCGTAGGCGAGATAATTTGGCGTAGGCGAGATAATTTGGCGTAGGCGAAGGGCGAAAAAAGGTCGCTTGCAAGCTGGGAGTTGCCTACCGAACAATCCGCATTCTCGCGAAGTTTGGCCACGAAGGCAACCGCACCTCAGAGCCCTTTATTTTCAGCGGGATACTCCAGCTCGCCGGGATGGCGTGGGGCCAAAAGATCACCAGCGCCTTGCCCACCAGCAGGTGCCGGTCGACGTGGTGGCCTTCTACCCAGAGGCGGCTGTCTTTGCTGGCAGCAGAGTTGTCGCCCAGCATGAAAAATTGATCCTGCTCCAGTGGAAATTCTAATCGCTTCCTCTCTATCAACTCTCCCTGTCGGGTCCCAACATCGTGAGCACCGATATAAAAAATATCTCGTAACATCCGCAGATGGCTGACCTGTACGCTAGCCCCCACCGCGGTCACGCCAGCCGGCGAGAGATCACTCGACCGATTGCTTCCTGGCTCGCTTTTTGTCTCGACGGGCTTACTCTCCAGAGCCGAATCAATCGACTGACTCCAAGCCGTGGGCTGATCAAATTCTACTTTGTGGCCGTCAATAAACAGCGAGAGTTCGTTGTCGATATTAGAAAAAAGAATTTTCCACGAGCCTTCTTTACGCACCGGCGTACGGGCCTTGGGGCGGTCCTCGCCCGCGGCTAAAGCGGCAATGTCCAGAGTTGCTTCGCCGGTGGCTAGGTCAATCGTGCAACGATGAGCCTGGCCGGCTTCCACTAACTCAAACACGACGCTGCCAGATGGGCCGGCGTTTTTTAACTGCATTTCAACCGCGAGGTCACCGACTGGATGCGAGCGAGTCGCCATGGCATTGTAGGGCTGAAAATCATCGATCAGTGTCGGCTTTACATTTTTCCCAACCGCATCGTCTGCCGCCTGATCATTGTGCAGCACTCTCTCCCAATCTTCAGCCGTCGGCAGAAAGTGCTGGTAGCGAAGCGTGGCTCTAGCGTCGGGGGCAACCGTTGACACCGCGAACGATCGGCCCCCGTCGTCGGTCGTCCAGCGGCTCGCTGCGGACTCGGCCCCCGACGACCAATCGCTCCAGCAAAGCGGCCAGCCCGCGCGAGATAGTTCGCTTGAAACGTAATGGCTGTCGTGCACGCACTGCAGCATCGCCAGCATTTTTTTCGGCGGCTTGCGGGCGATCTGCGGTGGCTGATCATTGCGGCTTGTCCAGATATCACCGGCGACAATCGAAACAATCTCGTTGGGCAATCCAACTAGGCGCTTGATGTAATTCGTTTTTGCATCTTCGGGATATTTAAACACCACTACATCCCATCGCTTCGGCTCAACGAAGTCGTAGATGAACTTATTGACTAAGATGCGGTCGCCGTTGAACGATGGATAGCGGGGATCGTAACTCATGCGCTGCCCCTGTTTATCCATGAGCTGCATCACGAGGCCACAGTTGGGGCACTTGGACGCCGCCACCATCTTGCTGGCCAATCTCGTCCGGAGTTGGGCCAGCGGACCGCGATCGCTTTCCAAGAATTCCACGCGTCGCTGCGCTTCTGCGCGTTCCTGCGGCAGGCTTAAGGAGCTCTTGACGACGCTTTGCAGGCGCGCCAATTCGGCAGTCAGACTCAACTGCTCGGCGCGTAGGCTCTGCGACTGATCGTCCTCTTCAGCGCTACAGCCAACTCGATAGTCACGGTCACACGATTCACAGATCAGATCCTTGTGACGGCCCATCAGGGTCGGCGCCATCGATCCTGTGGGAATCACAAAGGCCTCTGCCTCAAAGGCCCTAAAAAGCAGCGCCAGCGTGAAGGCGACGACGACCGATTCGACCGTCTCGCGGCCGTATCCCAAAGGGCTTTTCACCCTGTCGCCAGGCCGCGGCTTGTCGCGCGGATTGTTGGGTGCCATCACCTGCCGAGCCCCGCTCATTTGTGGTTTTTCCATGCCAATAAAGATAGCACAACCGCTTCGACATCATCATAGGTGAAGGATCGGCCGAGCCGTTTGGCAGCATCGTCCTCGTCAAATCGCTGCGCGAGAGTGCCATCGGGTCCCCAGACATAAACGGCCGGCACGCTGACCAGATCGAGTTGGCCGTAGAGCGTGTCGGCATCGATGCGTGTCAAAAGGTTGATGATGTGCGTGGCCTTGACTGACTCCAAAAAACCTTGCACTCGGGGCACGACATCCTCAGGGGTGCCAACTCCCTCGTAATCAAAGGAAAGCGACAGGCAGACCACAGCGTCTCCCCATTTTTTTTGCCGTGCCACCAACTGTGGAAACTCCTTGACGCAGGGAGGGCACGCCGTGCTCCAGCAATCGAGCACGACAATCTTGCCCCGCTGCAAAGCCACCCTTGCCATCAAGCCGTCGTAGTCGACCAATGCGAGCGCGACTGCTCGACTCTCGTGACTCTCTTGATTCTCAAACCCTACGACTGCCGATTCCGGGGCTGTGGATGAGACACTCAAGGGCGGCTTGTTGCAACCGACGAAGAGCATCACTGCTCCGCAAAACACTTTGCCCAACCCACCAGCTCCAGAGAAGGTATCTTGTCGGGTAGCCATGCCACACTTTGCCCACATTCGCCACAAAACTCCCAGCCTGCTCGCCGCGCCGCGAGAACTGATTCTGGCCTGCGCGCCAATGCGCAGCCACATCAATCTCTCCCACATCGTACGCACTTGCGGCTGTTTTGGCATCCGTCGTGTGATTGCCTGCGGCGCTGCAAAACTTCACGAGCGAATCGCCCGCGATGGCGCTGAGACGGTCGACTTTGACGTTCATCGCAGCCTGCCACCTGTGCTCGACCGACTCCGGGCCGAAGGCTTTCAACTCGTCGGTCTGGAGCAGACAACCGACTCCGAGAATCTGTTCTCCTTTTCCTTTGTCAGCAAAACAGTGCTTGTGATCGGCAACGAACGCGTGGGTCTCGAGGCCGATCTGTTGGCCAAGCTCGATCGCGTTGCCGAAATACCGATGGCTGGCCTGCCCCACAGCTTGAACGCCGCCACTTCCGCCTCGATCGCCATTTATGAATACTGCCGACAGTTTCCCGGAGTGACTTGTGGCGGAGAATCTTCATGACGCTTGTGATCGGCATCGATGAGGCCGGCTACGGTCCTAATCTAGGCCCGCTCGTAGTGGCTGCGACCGTCTGGCGGGTTTCTGCTCAGTGTGAAAACGTTGAGGAGTTGCTTGGAATCGCCATTGCTGAGGCACTCGCGGCGGCGCATCCCACGACAACCCCCGCCGGCAGAGCAAACGGCAGCCGACCCCTGTGGGCTGATTCCAAACTGATCTATCGCGGCGGCGAGGGGTTTGCTGACCTCGAACGAGGCGTGATGGCCGGGCTTAGTCTTGTGTCTCTCGCGCTGCCAACCAATTGGGCCGAACTGATCGAAAGGGTTGGGTCGGTCGGTCCGTCTGCACCTGCCTCAATCGAATGGCAAGGGCTCGAGTCGCTCACGCTGCCTCGCGTGGCAAGCAGCGATGATTGCCTGGCTGTGGCCGCCCGGCTGCGCGTTGCTCTTACGGCTCATAGCGTGTGCCTTGTGCGACTGGCTTGCAGCATGCTTTATCCAGCCGATTTTAATCTTCTTTTAGATGCGGGCCTTAATAAGTCGGACATCCTTTCGCAGACTACGCTGTCTCTGGCAGCAACTCTCCGCGGGCTCGCACCCGATGAGCCAGCCCTGATCTTTTGCGATCGGCACGGCGGTCGCAAGAGCTATGCGTCGCTTGTCGCGCATCATTTTAAGTCACCGCCGGTGCGTTCGCTCGAAGAAACCGCTGCCCGATCGGCCTACGAGATCGCTAGGGATCATTGCCAGATTGAGTTTTGCGTTGGGGGCGAGTCGCGGGCGCCGGTGGCTTTAGCCAGCATGACCGCCAAGTATCTGCGGGAACTTTCCATGCAGGCTTTCAACACCTTTTGGTCGGCACGCGTGCCGGGTCTCTTGCCCACGGCCGGCTACCCGCTGGATGCCAGACGCTGGCGGCGCGAGGCCGACGCCGCGATCCAATTCCTGGGGATTGATGCGGAACACTTGTGGCGGCGGGTCTGAGCTTGCCCGCCAGCCTGCGAGAAAGCACAATCAATCCAATGCCAACTCTCACGACTCATCTTTACATTGTTCGCCATGCGTGGGCCGAAGAGCCCGCCCTTGGTATTTCAGACCATGCGCGGCCATTGACAAAAAAGGGACGCAAGCGATTTGCCCGATTTGTCAGTCAGTTGCAGGGAGCGGGTATGAGGGTCGATCTGGTGGCAACGAGCCCACTGGTGCGGGCCCGCGAGACCGCAGAGATCATGGCCGATGTGTTTGACGATAAACCACCTCTTGTCATTGTCGATGGTCTCGCTCCAACAGCCGATTGGCACAGGCTCGTGGAGTGGACGATCCAACAAGACGCTGCGCGGGTGGCGTGGATCGGTCATATGCCCTGCGTGGGACGGCTTGTGGCGCTGACCATCGGCGATGGCTCCGCGGCGATTCGCATGCATAAAGGGGCCGTCGCTTCCATCCGACTCGACGACGGGCCGGGGCAACCGGGCGAATTGGAGTGGCTGGCAACAGCCGACATTGCCAACTGCTAGAGCCTGCACCAAAACAGAATCGGCTCCTCTGTTCGACAACACACCGTCTTGGTACGAAAGTATTCCCGTGATCGACCATCTCAAACGCCTGGCTACAGAACTCATCGGTACCCTGACTCTTTGTCTCATCGCGATTCTGGCGATGTCGGGGACAGTGCAGGGAGATGCTGGCCGACTTGTGGCTGGCTGGGCTTATGGCCTCGGTGTTTTGGCGGTGATGACTTTTTTTGGAACTGCCAGCCCCGTTCATCTCAATCCGGCCGTCACGCTGGCCATTTATGCCACCGGACGAGGCAGTCTGGTGCGGGTGCTGGCCTGCATCAGCGGCCAACTTTTGGGTGGCTGTTTGGCGGGGCTCGTAACTCTATGGCTGCTCGCGGGCGAGGGCACTGCGATGGGGGCACCGGTCGGCATTTTTACTAAAACAGACTCGCTCAAGACCGTTGTCATTGAGGGTTTTTTAACCCTTATCTGGGCCGGTGCATTCTTGGCCTGCGTGTTTGGTGGTAAAGGCAGTGATACCGTGCCACTGAGGCTTGGGCTGGCAGTCACTGGAGCCACGCTCGCGGGCTTGCCATTCACCGGGGCGGCGATGAATCCGGCCCGGGCTCTCGCCTCGGCAATCGCCACACTCGATTTTGGAACACTCTGGCTCTTTGTGGCTGGACCACTGGCCGGCGGAGCTGTAGCGGGGCTGATTGGCAGGAAACTTCTTCCAGAAGGTCCCGCCTAATCCCGCCCGTTGGCTTGATAAAAAAGAGAGGGATATTTTCCCCGGACTCAAAAGCGTCTAGGATGGCTGCGGGTTTTTACTGCGGTCTCTGTGACAAAACCCTCTGTCCCCTTTTTCTCTTACCTCAAAAAGGAACTGCTGCCGTGTCTGATTCATATAAATGCAAGGTGCTCGGCCCCACCCTCCAAGCGGTGGCGTTTTCACTGATGACTCTGCTGCTGGTCGGTGGGTGTGGTCCGTCGAGCACGGCAAATCCCAAAGGGACCAAAGGTGAGGTTGTTGAAATAGAAACCATTGAGGTTATTCCAGCCGAGGGCAAAGTGCCGCCAGCACCGACTGTCAAAGCTCCTGCTCCCACTGGCATCGACGCAGCAACTTCGGCGATCGACGAAGATATATCGGCAACGGCCACTAATAAAGCTGCTGACGATGCCAAAGCCGCTGCCGACAAGGCGATCACCGAAGCTGGCCAGACGATTGAGCCTGTCCAAGAAAAAGCCGACGATGCTGCTGCCGATTCAGGCGCTGCTAGCCCCGCCGTTGTAAACCCTGCCGCAGCCGACGCTGCGGCGGGCGGCGGTTTGCAAAAAAAAGCTGTAACCGTCCGCGTTGAATTGGGCGATCCCAATCTGACAGCTGGCGTACCGGGCAATGGCCCAATCACGCTGGAACAGATCGATCAGTGGCTGAGTGATCCGAAAAATTCTGCCGAATTGATTCCGATTCTTCCCCTAGGGCTGTCGCAGGGTGCCGGACAGATTCAGGGGATCGACCGTAATCCGCTCACGCTGGCCAAGATTGAACTCGGTCGCCAACTCTACTTCGATCCGCGTCTTTCGATCGATTCAACCGTCAGTTGTGCTAGTTGTCATAGCCCTGCCGAAGGCTATTCCGCTCGTACAAAAACAGGCGTCGGCATTCGCAGCCAACTCGGTGGTCGTAATTCACCGGTGTCGTTCAACCGAATTTTGTCTGGCTCCCAGTTCTGGGACGGAAGAGCCGATTCGCTCGAAGCACAAGCTATAGGCCCCATCGCCAATCCAATAGAAATGGGCTTCACTCACGCAGGCGTCGTCGCCCGACTCAAAGAAATACCCGTCTACAACCAGCAGTTCATCGCAATTTTTGGTGACCTCACCATCGATGGCATCGGCAAGGCAATCGCGGCATTTGAACGCGTGCTTGTCACGGCGCCATCCCCTTACGACTACAACGAACAGTTGCGGGGCTTTGCGGCTCTGGATGCCGACGACATTGCCGACGACCCCGAACTCGCGGCCAAGTTTGCCGCAGCCCAAGCGGGCGTCAGTGCCCATCCCATGTCGGAGGAAGCAAAACGGGGTCGGGAAATCTTCTTTACCGAAAAGGGAAACTGCACGGCCTGCCATGTCGGGGCCAATCTCGCTGATGAAAAATATCACAACATCGGCATCGGAATGGAAAAGCCGGAACCCGATCTTGGCCGGCTGATCGTCACTCAAGATGCCCGCGACACCGGCGCTTTTAAAACTCCGACGGTGCGAAATGTTGCTCTCAGTGCTCCGTATATGCACGACGGTTCGATTGCCACTCTGGAAGAGGTTATTGAATGGTACGACAAGGGAGGCCATCCCAATCCCCATCTCAGTGATAAGATTCGACCTCTCCGGCTTTCGCCGCAGGAAAAGTCCGATCTGGTTGAGTTTATGAAGGCCTGCACAGGCCCCACGCCAACGGTTGAAGTCAGTCGTTTGCCGTCCGACAAGGAATGACCTCTAGACCCACCTTCGAACGAACCATGCCCGATCGCTCCTCTTGGCTGCCTCTGCAGCAAGCCCGTCGGCCGCTTTATGCCGGCGTCGATCTCGGCGGCACGAATATTAAATCCGTTCTGGTTGACGACAGCGGACAAGTACTCGCCTTTCACACTGAGCCAACCCATGTTTCGCGAGGGCCCGAGGATGGAGCCTCTCGCATGGGGAGGTCGGTGCACTTGCTAGCGGAGATGGTAGGCATCTCTGTCGGCGACATTGCCCGAGTTGGTCTGGGCACGCCCGGCCCACTCGATTTAGGAACCGGCTACATCATCCGCGCTGGAAACTTACCCGGCTGGGAGGACTTTCCGATTCGCGATCGGGTGGCAGCCTCCTGTGGCCGCGAGATCACCTACGCCAACGATGCCAATGCCGCAGCCTACGGGGAGTTTTGGGTGGGATCCGCTCGGGATTTTTCCAGCCTCGTTCTCTTGACCCTTGGCACAGGTGTCGGCGGCGGCATCATCATCGGCGAGTTATCAGTTGACGGCGCCCACAGTCACGGCTCTGAATGCGGCCACATCATCGTCGATCCCTCCTTGAACGCCCGTCTTTGTCCCTGTGGGCAGCGGGGCCATCTGGAGGCTTACTCCAGCGCGACTGCGCTCAAACAGCAGGCTCGAGAGAAACTGGCAACGCTTCCAGCCGGTGCCCCTGCTGGATCGCTCGACCAAGCCGTGAGAAGCGGCCAGGAGCTGACCCCAATTCTCATCTCACAAGAGGCTGCAGCTGGCGATCCTCTGGCAATGGAACTGATCATGGAATCTGCCCGCTGGCTCGGCATCGGCATCGTCACATTCATGCACACCATTGATCCTGCCGCAGTGGTGCTTGGCGGAGCCATGACATTTGGAGGTGAGTCAACGCCGATTGGAAAAGCATTTATCGAACGCATTCGCC
>QWQJ01000173.1 GCA_003670865.1 Planctomycetota bacterium
CGCTAGGAATTATTGAGCTGCCTCTGCGTCCACTTTCGCTTTGGCTTTTGGAAGGGCAATTCCGACCATGTACCAACCGTTTGGCAGCGACTCCATACCCGCCCCGAGCGTGCCAAAATAGTGACTGACCAAGGCGAAGTCGGGCAAGGTGCTGCCGTCAATTTTTTGCTGCCGTAGATTCTTATCTTTCTTTTCTTTGCCCTCACCCAAGACTCCATTGAGCACTTGCCCCATCACGCTCTTCGACTTCGGCATCTCACCTTTCTTGAGCATTTCGTAGAGAGGGCGAATGGATCGGTCGGCTCTGCCAAACGATCGTAGTGCCAGTTGGGAGGGGAAAAATTGTGCAACTGCCTTGTTCATTGCTGTGTAATCCACTGCATCACTGAGCGATTGAGAATCATCTGACGATTCCAGCACTCGTTCTAAAAAATCGCGATGCGAGGCAATCAAGAGATGGCCCTTGGCGACCGTCACCGCCGAGTGCGGCAGTAATTTTTCATCGCTTTCCCGTAATTTTGGTCGGCTGTGAGCGCCCCCATCCTCTTCGTCGGCATGCGGAACCGACCCACCTGGAATATCAATCTCGAGCCTTGGGATTGCTGACGATCGATCGATCAGCTCCCAGATGACATGCTCCTTAAACTCAACTTTTTTCATATCTGGATCAGTCGCCATGCTCTTGGCCACTGTGGCTGCGACCTTTTCCGCATCGACAGCTTCAATGGCAATCACGAGCCGATCGCTGTCTGTATTGATGGGCATGACTGAGTCACTGACGATCGAAACCCGCTTGCCAAGGCACGCCACAAGGTCTTTTTCGACATCGATCTGCGGTCCATCCGGGTCTTCTTTCAGCGATGCAATGACATCGTCAAAAACTCCCTTTTCACCGACGATGTCGTCGACCAGCGATTCAACCGATGCAAAAGCTGTCTGAATATCCCATTGCATAGCCCCCCAGCTGGCTACCTCGCGAGGCACCCACGCTGGCGGTTCAATCGTGGCGCTATTGGGAAATTGGAGCATGCGGGCAGCGAGGTCAAAGCGATCGGGGGCTAACGCCTCCCGGCCTTCAAGTGGCGGAGCATAAATCATTGAATGGTGGCAAATCTCATGATCGCCTGCACTCAAAATCAAAATACCTCCAGCAGCTTGGACCGCATCAAAACCTTGGCGGGCGATTATTGAGACGTAGTCGGGGCCCTTGCGCTTTTCGCGGGGTGGATTGGCGGTTTGGTACACCTTGGCATATCCCAGCGGATCGACATACCATCTCAGCCGCGCAGCGTCTGCCGGTACATTTTTGTTGCACTGCGCTGCGATGGCGTCAAACGATTTGAGCGTGGCCAAGCAGTCGGCGCGGCCCTCTGGTAAGGCAGCAATCACTTGGCTTAACTGTCCGAGATGATCGCCTACCACGAGGGCCGAGCCTACCAAGGCATAAGCCACTTGGCGGGGCTGCTGAAGAGGCGCTCCCGCAGGCAACGTTCCGGCTTGAGTTGCTGGGAGTTGGTAGACGGTGACTTGCGGTGCAGTCTTGCTCGCTGGCAATTTTGTCGCCTTCTGCTCAACCAACCGCTCTCCGACTTTTGTCATCATCGCGCGGGCTTCGGCCTCGTGTCCGGTCGCATCGACGAGCAACACAGAGGCCAGCACGCCGGGCTGCGGTTCGATCGCGGCGAAGGCAACCTAGCCGCCAGGGATATTTTGCAAATCCTCGAGTGTCAGCCCTAATTTGTCGAGCCTCTGCTGGCCGGTGCTGCGGAGTTGTTCGCGAAGGCCTTCAATAAAAGGCTTCATGAGCGGATCATTGATGAGTTGACCGTAGCTGGTTTTATCAAAACTCTCATGGAGTTGCGTAGGATTGGGAACGCTTAGCCAGGCGCGTGTTGTTATTGGAAAGACTTTCTCGCTCGGCGGAAACGCACCGGCCGCTTGCACTTCAGTCGCAGTCGGCAAGATCATCCAGCAGGTCAAAACACAGTAAACTACCTGAGGAAAGAGCCTGCCAACGCTAAACAAAAGTGTTTTTGAAAAGTTTCCGTACACAAGCCTTCTCCTAAAAAAACCAGACCAAACAGTCGTACCGATAGAATCGTTATTTTCTCATTCACCGAATTCTTATCGAGTGAATTGCATGACTTTCTCTACCCAACCGGTTTTATTGAGTTGGGTTTTCAAAAAACATCCCACCGCAGGGGATATGCGGTAGGCGGGGAGTTTGGCACGAACTCACAATTTGCTCAACATGGACTTTCTACGCAATCAGCAAGCCGAGCCACGCTGGCAAGCTGGGCTGTCTGAGCTGACAATTTCGTCGTGTATCAATCGCTTTTTGATTTTTGAGGAGTCGCGCGAGGCCTTCACAGCCGAGGTCGCACCAGTCCCTGCACCCGCAAGGGCAGCCCAAGGATCCGCAAAAACCCTTCGGCATCGCTTTGATCGTAGGAACCGCCACCCTCCATCGAAGCGATTGCTGCATCGTAAAGGCTCTGAGAGCTCTGCCGGCTCTTGACCAAAATATTGCCTTTATAGAGGTTTAATTCAACGCTGCCCGTAACCGGCTTTTGTGATTCTCGGATGAACGCCAACAGCGCATCCATTTTTGCGCAGTACCAAAATCCATAATAGACACTCTCCGCCACTTCCGGCGACATCCGATCGCGGAGATGGACCAAATCGCGATCGAGCGTCATCTGCTCGACGAGCCTGTGGGCCTCGTAAAGCAGCGTCATGCCGGGAGCCTCGTAGACGCCACGACTCTTCATGCCAACGAGCCGATTTTCCACGATGTCGCTGCGCCCGATGCCATTGCGGCCGCCGATCTCATTGAGCTTTAACACCAAATCGTGTGCCGCCAAGCTTTGATCATTGACTCTTACTGGCAAACCCGATTCAAAGTCGATCTTCACCAGCTCAAAAGTATCGGGTGCCTGCTGCGGCGAGACTGTCATGCCAAACTCTACCAACGCAAAGCCGTCAGTCGTTAGTTCTTCAAGAGCGCCTGCCTCGTAGCTAGTGTGCAGACAATTTTCATCGGAGCTGTACGGTTTGCTCCGCGAAGCCTTGACGGGAATGCTTCTGTCCTCGCAAAAATTCAACAGTTCTGTCCTGCCTGGAAAGCGGTCGCGGAAATCCGGGATTCTCCACGGCGCAAGCACTTCTATCGCCGGGTCGATCGCTTCGGCCGCCAGTTGAAACCGGCACTGGTCGTTACCTTTGCCGGTCGCCCCATGCGCAAAAACAGTGGCCCCAACACGGTGGGCGATCTCGACACAGACCTTGCTGATCAGGGGCCGTGCGATCGATGTACCGAGCAAGTACGTATTCTCATACCGGGCCTGCCACTGCATGACAGGAAACGCGAAGTCGCGACAGAGTTCCTCGCGCACATCGACGATCAACGCCTCGGAGGCCCCACACGTGCGAGCCTTCGCCAGCGTCGCATCGCGGTCTTCGCAGGGCTGACCAAGGTCGACGTAAACGGCAATCACTTCGTAGCCCTTCTCGATCAACCAGCCAAGGATCACCGATGTGTCTAATCCACCTGAATAGGCCAGCACGCATTTGGGCATAATCTTTAACTCTCTCCTGTTTTATATTTCTTCGACACTTCGATTAAACTTCGTGAACAAGTGCCATATTGTGCCCACCCGTCCCAAATCCGATACCCGCCACCAGCAAAATCCGATCACCGCGAATTAATCGGCCCTCCCGCAGTCCCCACGCGGTGACGTGCTCCAAAAGGGCGTTGACATCCGATCCGGCATCGGCGGCCAGCGGTGTCACGCCCCAGTAAAGTGACATCTGGCGAAGCGTCGCTACATTATCACTGACTCCCACAGTCGGCACAGCGCCCCGCCGCTTGGAGCGGGCAATCGCTGTGACACCACTTTTACTGGCGACAACAACCAGCTTGGCATCTAATTCTGCAGCGATCCGACTGGCGCCGTCGACAACTGCCTGCGTGATCGGATGCAGACCTTGCATGAGGAACTCCGGGGCAGGCAGAAATTCTTGGGCCGGGTCGCCAACCACGCTGCGAGTTCCGGAGAGATGATCGTGAAGGCCCTGCCGCCTGTCTGCCAGAAGGCCCTGCCGCCTGTCTGCCAAGTAGTGCTGCTCTGTCGCACTGGCAATCCGTCGCATCATCTCCACTGCCAACCGGGGGTGTTCACCGATGGCAGTTTCTCCTGAGAGCATACACGCGTCGGCTCCATCCAAAATGGCATTGGCAACATCGGTTGTTTCGGCCCGGGTAGGACGACGCGAATGCTGCATGCTGTCGAGCATCTGCGTGGCCACAATCACTGGCTTTTGATATCGCTGGCATACCCGAATGATCTGCTTCTGCACTATCGGCATGCTGGCCACATCGATTTCAACCCCCAAATCGCCCCGTGCCACCATGACGGCATCAGCCACTTCGACAATCGATTCGAGGTTATCGAGGGCTTCTCTCTTCTCGATTTTGGCTACCACCCGTGCCTGAGAACCCCGCGTTCGCAGGAGTTCCTTGAGAAGATTAACTTCGACTGCCGACCGCACAAAAGACAGACTGACAAAGTCGGCCCCGGCGCTAGCAGCCCATTCGGCATGTTGCCAATCGGCTTGACTGATTGCCGGCACCGAGAGTTTGACGCCCGGTAGGTTCACTCCCTGGCGACTGCGAACCAGCCCCGGCTGCACCACGCGGCAGCGGGCCCAGTCTGGCCCACGTTCTTCGACAACAAGGCTGATCGTGCCATCGGCGAGCATCACCGAATCGCCTACGGCAATTTCGTCGATCAGTGGCGCATAGGTTGTTACAAGCTCATCCGATTTTTGAGTTTCACTTCCGCGGATAAAGCGAAACTCTGCTCCCGCCACGCATTCCACAGCGCCACCCGGCAATTCGCCCAACCTGATCTTTGGTCCGGCTAAATCGGTAAGCACGCCAACGGGTCGATCGAGGATTGCCGAAACACGCCGGATACAGTCGAGCGATTCTTGATGTTCAGGAATAGAACCGTGGGCCATGTTGAGTCGAAAGACAGCCACTCCAGCTTCCACAAGCGACCGCAGCGTTGCTTCATCCCGACAGGCAGGGCCGACTGTGGCAATAATTTTGGTGCGGACGAGCTGATTGAGCGGCGAGCCAGCCGACCGTTCGTTCTCGCGGGGTTGGCGGGTTAGGATGGAGGGGCGATCGGGAGTGATGGGCGTCATGGGGTGAATCCTTGAAAGGCTGTGAGGAGCAGAATCGCCTACCGAAAGAGCCGACATCCTACCCCATTGATTTCACTACTGGCGAGTGAACACGATAGACTTTCTGATTCGACAGTGAAAATGTGCTCTCTTTTAGGGAGCCTCGTTGCCGGCGTGTAAACCTTAACGACAAAGAATGCGTGTTCGGGCCTATGTGGAAAAATCGACGTGTGATCGTAGCCGGAGGAACGGCCGGTTTTGGACTCGTGCTAACCCGCCACCTGCTCACCGCAGGCGCGCGGGTGCTTGTGGTGGGGCGATCAAGCGCCGGCGTGCGTGCGGCACTGGCTGCTTGCGAAAACACGGCACGAGTCGGAGACGCTGAAGCGGAACAAAGCCGCGTGCAGGGCGTAGCTGCCGACCTAGCGGTCTCGGGTGAAGGTGGCAGAGTGATTGGCGAATGCCTGCGGCTATTGGGGGGCGTCGATGATCTCTTTTTTTGTATCGGTCAATCAGGCCGTGGGCGGATTCTCGACACAAGTGTCAGCCAACTCGACGCGTTTCTACAAGCCAACCTCCGTAGCGCTGTCGAAATCACACAGGCCGCGGCAGACGATGTTGCCAGATCAAAGGGGCATCTGGTTTTTATTGGCAGCATTGCTGGAAAATTAGTCACGCCGTACATGGGCCCCTACTGCGTCGCCAAGGCCGCCCTGGCTGCTTTTGTCGATGCAGTCCGATTGGAATTCTCGCCCCGCGGCGGGCATGTCTTACTCGTTTCGCCGGGACCCATTCGCCGCGATCCAGCAGATCCCCGCGCCGAAAACGTATCTGAGGTTCGCTACGCATCAGATGCTGCCCGTGGCGGCCTACCCCACGCCGCCATTGCCCCGGGCGGGGGAACGAAGCTTAGGCCGCTGGACCCCGACTGGCTGGCTCACAAAGTGCTCGCTGCCTGCCAGACTCGCCAGAGCGAACTCGTCGTGCCTTCCTCAGCTCGCTTGCTGGCTGGATTGATCGAGTGGTTTCCCGATCTGGGCCGCCGTTTGCTCGCCTGGGCATTGGCTGGACAAAGCTCAATACGACAACGCCTGCATTGATGGGTATACAGTCCGCCAGATTCCTGTCAGATTTCCCTTTCGATTCTCTGCTGTCCGTGTCATTTTATTTTTTTCTTGTGGAGCACACTTTTATGCCGGTTGACTCTCAGCCCCAAGCCTTCCCGGACATCGCCCCGATTCGCTACGAGGGCCCAACCACAAAAAACATGCTGGCCTTTCGCCACTACGATGCCGATGCGCTCGTGGAGGGCCGCTCGATGCGCGATCACCTACGATTTGCCGTCTCCTACTGGCACACCTTTCGCGGCACAGGCAGCGATCCCTTTGGAGCTCCCACGATGCTACGACCGTGGGAGCAGGCAGGAGACCCACTGGCTGCAGCCATCGCCAGAACGAATGTCGCTTTTGAGTTTATGGAGAAGCTCGGCGTGGGGTTTTACTGCTTTCACGATCGCGATGTGGCTCCCGAGGGCGTTACGTTGGCAGAGTCAAATAAAAATCTTGATGCCGTCGCAGCGGTTCTCAAGCGGCATCAGGATCGCAGCGGTATCCAGCTTTTATGGGGCACTGCCAATCTGTTTAGCCACCCCAGATATGTCCACGGCGCGGCGACAACCTGCAACGCTGAAGTTTTTGCCTTCGCCGCAGCTCAAGTCAAGAAAGCTTTGGAGGTTACCCAGCACCTCGGCGGCGCGGGGTATGTTTTCTGGGGAGGACGAGAAGGCTATCAGTGCCTGTGGAACACTGACATGAAGCGAGAGATCGACCACTTGGCGCGGTTCATGCAAATGGCCGTTGACTATGCCAAAGAAATTGGCTTTATGGGGCAATTCTATTTTGAGCCCAAGCCGCGCGAGCCCACCAAGCATCAATACGATTTCGACTGTGCAGCCTGCATCAACTTTTTACGCACCTACGGCCTTGAGAAGCATGTCAAAATGAATATCGAGACCAATCACGCCACGCTGGCTGGCCACGAGATGCAGCACGAGCTTGAGTATGCCGGCATGCAGGGATTTCTGGGGTCAATCGACGCCAATACCGGCGACACGCTCGTCGGCTGGGACACCGACCAATTTCCCACGAGCATCTATCTGACAACGCAGATCATGTACACAATCCTCAAGTACGGTGGCCTCGCGCCTGGCGGCGTCAATTTCGATGCCAAAGTACGCCGCGAGAGCTTTGAGCCTGTCGATCTCTTCTATGCCCACATCGGTGGCATGGACGCCTTCGCGCGGGGACTCAAGATCGCCGCAGCCATGCGGGCCGATGGCGCGATGCAGCGACTCCTCGAAGATCGTTACGCTTCGTGGTCGTCGCCTCTGGGAAAGAAGATTGATTCTGGAGCTGAAACCTTTCGTTCCTTAGAAGCCGCAATGCTCGCCAAGGGAGAGGCTCAGGGCTGCGGTAGCGGACGGCAAGAACTTTTTGAAAACCTGCTCAACACGTACCTATAATCCTTTTTGGGCCAGGAATTGGGCTGAGCATGGGTGAACTCTGAATGCGGAAAGGATTGTCGTTGTGAAACTTGCTCCGCAACTCTCGACGCTGGTGCACCACTGCTTCCAACCGCTTAAGAAAACGCTGCTTGAGTGTAAGAGTGCCCGCCATGCCAGCAGCTTTTTTCCTCACCTTCGCATTCCTTTTGTCCCTCGACCAGAGATCTGCGCTGACATTCACACTGTTGTGCAAATTGAAAAACGGTTCCCGCAGTCGCTGCAGATTGAGGTCGATGCCACGTGGCTGAGATCACGCAATGGATTTTCAACCATCTGGCGTCGATTGGGAGTCTTTGTAAACCTCATCTCGCGGCCGGAGATTCTGCCAGGTAAGTGGGCTGCTGATCTGGGTGACTGGGTCAATGCAGAGGGACCAACGCTTGGTTTTTGCTCTAACTTTCACCGCACACTGCTAATCCCAGACCGAGGATTTTTTTCTAGCTCCGGCTACGCCCGGCAACGTCAACAGGGCTTGGCAGCTCCGGCATTTAAAGATCGCGACACAACCATTGCCTGGCGAGGCAATCCGACTGGCTGGGGCGAGCTTTTCACTGCACAGATGAATCCCTACGACCCAACTCTGCGGCAGCGAATTCGCCTCTGCCTGCTTGCGCGAGAGGCGCAGGCCGCTCGCATTCCGGGAGTGGATCTGCGCATTACTGGCGGCACACACCTTCATCCCATGGCGGCAACCCACTACAAAAAAGTCGGTATTTACGGGGAATACCAACCGCAATCGTCGTGGACTCACAGACAGTTCGCCATCGATATCGACGGACATGCCAACGCCTTCAGTAATTTTTTTGTCCGGCTCCTTTATGGGTGCTGCGTGATCAAGGTGGCTTCCCCGCGAGCGTTCCGGCAATGGTATTATGATGGCCTTACGCCTTGGGAGCACTACATACCAGTGGCTGCCGACCTGTCAGACCTGATGGACCGCATCGACTGGTGCCGACATCACGTACCCGACTGCCGCGATGTGGCTGCACGAGGACAAGCCCTGGCACTCTCGTTGACTCTCGACAAAGAACGCCACAAAGCTCTTGAAACAATCCGCACCAGACAGCCTTATGCACTTGATTCGAGCAACACTCAATCTTTTCGTGCAAGCGGTCGCTGATCGCTTTCTTGCGCACCTTTTGCTGATTGGGTTCGCGCTGTGTTGGGGGGCTGCTGGGCGTTCACAGAGCATGGCTGATGAGCCACCCCGCGGACTCATAACAGCCTCGTGGAAGCTCGAAACAGTTCTGCTTACCGATGGCCGACGCTTAGAGGGGCTTGTGGTCGATGCGGTTAGTGATGCTCAAGAGATCGGGTTTGTACAGGTGGTGCGGCCACCTGGAAAACCGATGTATCTCATTGCGTGGGGCCGGGTGGCAGCCAATCGCATCGATTCGATCGAGCGACTTGCCGCCGATGACCATGCAATTCTTAAAGCCAATGTGCAAGCGTTTCGCGACCGTCACGATATCCGACTCAATGCCGAGACCGCCGTGCGACTCTCCCGCACCGATGACGACGAGCCGTGGCGCTATACCGGCCGCTGGTTCTCGCTGGAAAGCAGCGCTGATTCTCATCTCACGCGGCAGGCGATCGTGCGACTTGAGCAGATGTTTGTTGCGCTTGAAACTCTCGTCCCTCCAACGGCTGACACTGTAAAGAAGAAGAACTCTCCTGGAGCGCCATCCCTTGGCCCACCCTTATCGATTCAACTGTGTGGCACCTCTGCTGAATACCGACGGGTGCAGAATGACCTAGGCATTTCCTTAAAAAATCCAGCCTTTTTTGTACCCAAGCGAAGGCTTCTCGTAGCCGGGAGCGATATGCCGGCCATCATCGAACAGGAAAAAATCGCCGTTGAGAATCTCGATGTTGTGCTTAAGCGTTATGCGGATCTTGATCGCACGCTAGAAGACGGTGTGCACCGTCTTCTAGCCGACTTAGCCAAACAGGGCATTCCACCCAGCGAGCGGACTAAGATACTCCACGCCGCGCGTTCGCGGTGGGACCGGGAAAAAGGGTTGGCACTGCTGCAGATTGACTCCCTCCGTCGCGAGAACGCTCAGCGCGTGGAGGCGGCAAGACGAAATTTTTATGGATGGCTGATCCACGAGACTTGGCATGCCTACGCCGACAGATTCATCAAGCCACATTCTGAGGGCGGCCTGCCAGCCTGGCTGGACGAAGGGCTAGCGCAAGTCTTTGAGACTGCGCCGCTGGAGGCTGGTGAACTGCGAATGGATGCCCCCGATCCCCAGCGACTGCTGCTCCTGCAAGAGTTACTGCGCAAAAGTGATTCACTTTCGCTTGCCGATCTGCTTCAGACTGACCAAGCACAGTTTCTCGTGGTGCATGCTGGTCCGACGACTACGAGCCAACGCGCCTACCTGATGGCGTGGGGTCTTGCATTTCACCTGGCGCTGCTAGAGCCAGTCCTGACCCCAACCTCACTGTCAGCCCTGACAGCTGTGGGCACGCCCACGACTGACACTACGACCGGAGAGCAAGACCGTGGAGGAGAATCTTATTGGGCACTCAAACAGTTTGAAACGCTCGTCGGCATGCCGCTGGAACGTTTCGAGATCATATGGCGAAAACGCATGCTGTCCCTAGGGCCTAGTGGGGCGGCCCAGGGCCGGTGAGCGGTGCGGCCACTCGCTCGATCGCCTCACGAAACGCAGCCAACCGGTCAGGATCGACTACTTTCTCGCCATTGCGATCGGTGATGTGAAAGGCATCGACCACCTGATCGAGATAGGTGCCGATCTTTGCTGATCGTACGGAAAGATTGGCTTCAAAAAAGGTTTTGGCAATCTCGTAGAGCAGGCCAACTGAGTCGTGCGCAAACACTTCAACGATCGTTGCGTGCTCCGAACTTTCGTTGTCAAAGAGCACCCGCACAGGAGTCAATGCCAACCGATGAGGCAACGGCGCAAAAGGGTTCCAGCGACGCCGGAAGGATGGCACGTGATCCGCCTTCAACGAGTCCCGAATCGCCGCTGCGATCTCGCCACACCGATCGATCGGGGGTTGGCCTGTAAAGTCTGGGTCCTGCACCACGAAGTGATCGATAACCAGCCCATTGTGGAGCGTGTGAATATCGGCTGACAGAATTTCCAGTCGCTGGGCTGTCATAGCGCCTGTGAGCCGGTGAAACACTCCCGGAGCCGCGTCCTCTTGGGTGCAAACAGTGATGGCCAGAGTCGATGTCTCAGGCTGCCAGCGACTGGACACGAAAACTTTTTTATCTGCCAGCCGTGTAAGAGCCCCAAGCTCTTCGAGCACACGGGCAGGCTCGGTGTCGCGCAGGTAAGACAGGGGCAAGTCGCCGGCCAACTGTTTGACCGCGTCGCTCTCGGGCCGATCAGCTAACAGTTTTTCAAGTGACTTGCGATTGCGTTGGGCGCCGACCGATGGGCTTTCGCCGTCGAGGTAGGCGAGGGTTCTAAAATAAAGATCGCCTAACAGATCGGCTTTCCATCGCGTCCATGTATCTGGCCCCACGGCGCTTGTGTCGCTGGCAGTGAGAACGGCCAGCATCTGTAAAACTTCAGGGGAGCCCACGTCACAGGCAAATCGCACGACTAAGCTGTCATCGCCCAGATTTCGCCGAAATGCCAGATGTGCCATTGCGAGATGCTTCCGTACTAAGAACTCGATAATGTCCCCCTCCTCAGCCGAAAGACCCAAACGATGAGCGATCTCTCGAGCCATTGCCGCGCCCACCTCACTGTGATCTCCCACAAACCCCTTGCCTAAATCATGGATCAATAACGCTAATAAAACGTTGTGCTTACGATGCAACTGTCGCCAGACCGTTCCTAGCCAACCTGTCTCTTTAGCCAGCGTCACTGCCCGCTCAACCGCCAGGATGCAATGCTCATCAACGGTGTATTTGTGGTAGTTATTGAACTGCATTAAGTGTCGGGCATGAATAAATTGCGGAATGAATCGCTCCAGGAGCCCCGCTTCGTGCAGCCGCCGCAAAGCGCTGGCCAAGCCATGAGGCTGCCGAAAAAGAGCAAGGAATTGGCCTTTTGTTTCAGCATCTAGATCCTGAGGCAGGCTCTTTGCCCCCACTCTGATTGCCTCCCATGTGGCATGCTCAATCGGCAGATTGTAGAGCATTGAAAGCTCAACGAGTCGCATGATCGACGCCAGGTTTCTCGCCACGCGTGACTGACATCGAGGTGCACTCGAGACAGAGACCGGGCCAACCTGAAAAAGTCCATCCACTCTGTGACTGAAGAGCGTGAGTAGGAGTGTTTTTAGCGTTGACGGCCGCCGCATGGCTTGCTGAATATTTTCAAGCACATGAGCCACATGCCATGTCGCTTGAAAATAGTCGCGCATAAACCGCTCGACTCCAAGCATTCCATCGAGCGACTCGATGCCTCTGACCTGCGTGATCCGCAGTTGTTCATCACGAGTCAAATCATCGCTCGTGCGACCGGCCGCAAGGTGTAGATCGTTTCGGAGTCGAAGCAAAAACTCCGCGGCATCACGCAGCGAGTCGGCATCCTGCCGCGAGATCGCGCCACACGTGGCCAGATCAGCAAACGAAGACTCACTCCAGCCAATCATTCCGAGCCATCGCACCATTTGAATATCCCGCAAACCACCCGGCGATCGTTTCACATTTGGCTCGAGCATCGCAATTGATTGTCCATACTTATCTCGCTCCTGCTGTCGTGCAATAGCCAGCCTCTCAGCAATCCGTCGAGGATCCGAGCGGGTCATTTTTTGTAACTGCGAGGTGAGCCGGTCGAGCAGTTCGGCATTGCCCGCAAGTGGCCGTGCGTCAATTAAAGTGCTGTATATGGTGGCATCGCTCGCCGCGAGTTGGGTGGCTTGGCGGAGCGTGCGCACGCTCTGGCCGACATCCATGCCGGCATCAAACAAGTCTTGCAGCAACCGCTTGGCTACATCGGCCACCAGTACAGCAGTGTTTTCTTTCGACCCCCATGCCCAGCCCGGATCATAAAGCAGCATCAGGTCGATGTCGGAATACGGGGCCATCTCACGGCGGCCGTAGCCTCCATGGGCCACCACTGTCACTTGCTTCTCAATCACACGGACTGATGACTCCGGCAGGTCGGCAAGAATCGCCCGCCAGACACGCAGCACGATTGTGTCGCACTCATCGCTGGCCAGTGCGGCTGTTTGGGCACCGAGTGCGCCCCCCGCATGTTGGGCGGCAATTTTTACTCGCATGGCTAGAATCGCTGCCGCTGCCTCTGCGACGACAGGCCGAAAGGTTACCTCACTCATCATGGCACCGGTCTCAGCAACAGTTGAAGAGGGATTCACCTATGAACCTGCTCAACAAGTCGATGGGTTCAAGGGTGTTGTGGTGTGCGTTTTGAGTCAGGCGGGGTGCCACGGGTCGTCGTTCACGGAGTCCTGCTGATTGGCAAAACGCGCCAAGACAAAGAGGAGATCGCCGAGCCGATTAAGATATTCGATTGCGTTGGCGGGAATCGCTGTCTCCGGCTGATGTGCTAAAGTCACAACGCGCCGCTCGGCCCTGCGACAGACGGTGCGGGCGACGTGAAGCGCTGCGGCTATGGCCGTCCCGGTTGGCAAAATAAAGAACTTGAGCGATGGCATTTGGCTGTCAAAATCATCGATGGACTCTTCGAGTGACGTAACGTGCGTCACGGTGATCCGTTCCTTGGCGGTATTAGGGGTCGCCAGTTGTGCTCCCAGATCAAAGAGTTCGCACTGAATCCGCCGCAGCATCAGATCAAACCGATCGGCTGCGGGCAGCGTGCGGACAAGCCCCAGATGGCTATTGAGCTCATCGACGGTTCCAAAGGCCTCGATGCGAACGTGGTCTTTAGAAACGCGTGGACCGCCAAAGAGGCCGGTTTCACCAGCGTCACCCGTCTTTGTGTAAATCTTCATATTCGGCAATTTCTCCTCACGCGTCTCGGAAATGGTTCTATACTGTCGAGCATGGTAAAAACCTTCAACCCTCGCGTACGCGTTCTCGGCATTTTGATCGTTCAATCCAGAATAAGCCGCTTGTTGTGCTGGGCAATCATTTTTACATTTTTTCCCACCGCGATGCGTGCAGCCGAGGTCACGCCGCTGGAACGCTCTTTCCTGACTGCACCGATCAAGGTGACAGAGGGCATGGTCAAGGCGGGTGAGGGCTATTTCTCGCCAGACTCTTCTCGCATTTGCTATCAGGCCGTGCCGGCTGATTATCCATTCTATCAAATTTTTGTGCAGCTTTTCGATGCGGCCGCTCCACGCCCGGCGGTACCGCAGCGAATCAGTACTGGCCGTGGTCGTACGACTTGCAGCTGGTTTTCTCCGGATGGTAAACGCCTGCTTTTTGCTTCGAGTCATCTCGACCAAAACCTCAACACAACTGAGTCTGATGCGCTGGCCAGAGCGGCTGAAGATGCTCGGAGTGGACGGAGGCGGCGGTATCAGTGGGACTTTGATCCCGCCACTGAGATTTTTTCCAGCAGCCTTGATGGCAGCGACCTGAAGCGACTGACAGACTCGCCGGGCTACGACGCTGAATGTTCCTACTCCCCAGACGGAAAACAGATTCTGTTTGTCAGCGATCGCGATGGCGATCCTGATATTTTTTTGATGGATGCCGACGGAGCGAACACACGTCAACTGACCAATCAGCCAGGCTACGATGGCGGGCCCTTTTTTTCTCCTGACGGTAAGTGGATTGCTTATCGGACTGATCGAGCTGAAAAAGAGATGTTACAGATTCATGTAATGCGGGCTGACGGTAGCGGAGACATCGCACTGACCATTGGCAAGGGAGTGCACTGGGCTCCCTTCTGGCATCCCACGCAACCGTGGCTCGCCTGGACTGGTGCCGATCATTCCAATCCAGATCAGCGACCCAATTATGATCTCTGGATCGCACGCCATACGCCCACATCTGAGCCCGCTTTCATGATTGGAAAGCCTCTGCGCATCACCGACCACGAGGGAGCCGATGTGTTACCTGCCTTTTCGCCCGATGGAAAACTTCTGATGTGGACGGCCAGTCGCGGGACACTCAACGATGGCCCAGGGGGCCGCCCCAGCAGCCAATTGTGGGTCTCGCTCATTGATCAGATCGCAATTGAAAAAGATCTCCCGCCGGTCGAAGAAATCGCTCAATAAAACCCCGCACAGCCAAGAGACAGCCCGATGACTGATGGGTCTTTTGATGGCTCTCGGCCAGCAACCCCCAAAAGCGTTGCGATGATCGGCGGCGGCCAGATGGCGCTGGCGTTGTCAGAAGGCTTTTGCCGCGCGGGCCTGCTTCAAGCCAGCGAGATCATTGTGTACGATCCGCATCCTGCAGCCCGTGAGCGACTCGCTGGCCGCGTGCCTGGCATCTGCTTTGCATCGGGCGGTGCCGAGGCCGTGAGGGCTGCAAAGCTCATCTTTCTTGCCGTAAAGCCGCAGCAGGCCCAGGGAGCCTGTGTTGAAATTTCCCCTGGTTTGGCAGCAGATTCGGTCGTTGTCTCGATTGTGGCTGGTCTTTCGACTGCCACGCTGGCAGGCTTTTTAGGCACTCAAAAAATAGTTCGTGTGATGCCCAATACCCCAAGCCTTGTGGGCCGGGGTGTTTCGGTGGTCTGTCGAACCCAACAAATTTCATCGAGCGAGGCGTTGCGTGTTAGGACTTTACTGAGCGCTGTTGGACATGTGCATGAAACGAATGAATCACTGATGAATGGCGTGACCGGTTTATCGGGATCTGGGCCAGGCTTTCTTGCCATGGTCGTCGAAGCCCTAGTCGAAGGAGGAGTGCAGGCCGGTTTGCCTGCTCCGCTAGCGTTGTCTCTCGCCATTGAAACGCTGGCTGGCACAGCGGCACTCCTAGAGCAAACCGGTGAGCAACCCGCGCAGGTGCGAGAGCGAGTCTCTAGCCCAGGCGGCACAACGCTGGCTGGTCTAGCTGTCTTAGAGCAACACGGTGTGGCCGCTGCAATCAGCGCTGCGGTTGTGGCAGCTGCCACTCGCGCGAAAGAATTAGGCGAACAGTCAGCCAGACAAACTGCTCGGTAGAGGCCGTCTACAAACCTACTTTTTAGTTGATGCGACCTGCTTGGCTGCTGACTTTTTCTTTTTTGCTGGCCCCTTCTTTGCGGCCGCTTTTGGTGGCACTGCTTTCGGTGTTGGATCGCTGGCAGATTTGCCTGCTCTCCGCGACGACCTGCCGCCACTGAAGGCTTGATCCCAACCACTGGCGTACTGGCTCGTTGTTCCCACGCGAATAACTGACATCCTGCTACCTCTTTCGTTTTAATAAAGCTTGCGACAACTGTCGCCTCATGTGCTCAGTCGACATCTGTCTGTCGTAGCAATCTTGACCTTGTGCTGTCAAGAATCAAAGTTGCTACGGGTTCAAATGAGGGCTGGGCCCCAGATGACAGTGAGTGTTTCAAGTGAAGACTGGGAGCGGGCGAGAAGCGTGTTACTCGGCAATTGGTCCAATCTCCAGCGACGCAATTGCCAATGATTCCGGCAGCGGGACTCTGCGGTAGTTTTGGTGGCTTTGTGGCTCTGGAAACCCTGCTTGCGGATCTCTTGCCACAGCCAGATCGGCAGGATTCACAAATCGAACGCTGAGCACATTGCGATCACTCAAGAGAAGCGTAATGTCGTGTTGCCAACGCGGCTGACCTGAGACAAGTGGCGGCAAAAGAGCGTTGTTAAGCGTTATCTCACCGGTCTTAGGGGATCTCAAAAAAAGGATTACACGATCCTCAGCCCCCAGACCGGCTGGCCGGCCGAAACGTCGCATCCAAATCCGCTGACTGCTCTGGGTTTCAATAATGGGCTCCCAAGCACTGCTCAAACGGATCGTGTGTTTTGGCATAAAAATTCGCCTCGCTAGAAAGCGTTACGAAAGGCCGTGTGGAAAATAGCCCTACAACAGTAGAACTACCACAGTAGCAGTAGCAGCGTTTTAACAGCGTTTTTGACTCCTGCCCAAATCTTACCCCATAGCTAAAAGAAGTCGCTATACTTGCCAACCGAGAAACCCTTTTGATGAAACTTTTAAGTGGCGTCCACTTAAAATAGATGGCATCAGCCTCACGAGCATCGATCTTAACACACCGCAGACACACTTGTAGGAGAATTGGTATGGGCAACGCAATTGAATTCACCGACGCAAACTTTCAGCAAGAGGTTCTTGATTCACCCCTGCCAGTGCTCGTCGACTTCTGGGCGCCATGGTGTGGTCCATGCCGAATGATCGGACCAACGATTGAGGAATTAGCCGCTGAAAATGCCGGCACATGCCGAATTGGTAAGGTCAATGTTGACGACAACAACGGCGTAGCGATGACCTACAATGTTTCCAGCATTCCCTCGATCATGATTTTCAAGTCGGGGCAATTGGTGCAACAGTTTATGGGCGTACAGCCAAAAGCAAAACTCCAACAAGCCCTCGATGAGGCGAAGTCTGCCTGACTTCAGATTCCGATTTCTGTAAGGAATCGCTGTAGGCTCTACACGCCAGATGTGGCCGCTTCGCTGTGGACGGCAATAGGGCATACGTCTTCGCTGCGGTGCATCTCAACGCTGATGCCAATAGCATTCCTACGATGGAATCGGTCGAGTGGTCCGTCGTCGACAAATCCGGCTAAATGATTGTGGTATCCTGGCTGCCGTAATTTTTCTACCGCTTTTGCCTCGATCTGGCGAACTCGCTCTCGCGTCACGCTAAAAATCGTGCCTACCTCCTCGAGTGTGTAGCTATAGCCGTCGGCGAGGCCAAATCGCAGCCGAATGATTTCGCGTTCCCGATAGGAGAGGCTTTCGAGCACACGACCGATCGAAGACCGCAACGACTGTTGATTGACTCCCTTGAGCGGATCGTCCTGCCGATGGTCTTTGACAATGTCGCCGTAACCTCCGTCATCGCTGTCTCCAAGTGGTTGATCAAGCGAGACAGGCGTTCTTGACATGCGCCATACGCAGGTTGCTTCCTCAACGGTCAGCCCAACGAGTCTCGCCAAATCTTCGACGGTCGCTTCCCGGCCGTTCTCTTGCTCGAACATGCGGGACGCATTGCGGAGCTTTGTCATCGTGTCGATCATATGCACCGGCACGCGAATCGTTCGACTTTGATCGGCAATTGCCCGAGTGATGGCCTGTCGAATCCACCACGTAGCGTATGTGGAAAACTTAAATCCACGGGCATGCTCAAACTTATCGACGGCGCGCATAAGGCCGGAGTTACCCTCTTGGATCAGGTCCAGAAAAGAAAGACCTCGGTGACGGTAACGCTTGGCGATCGAAACAACGAGCCGCAGGTTGCCTGCTGCCAACACCCTCTTAGCGGCGTCGTATCGCTGCTCTAGATCAGTGAGCCGCCCGAGCCGACGGCCGAGTGTCTTGCGGCTTTCTCTTGTGGTTAGGAGTAAGAGTCGCTGTTGGTGATCGAGGGTTTGCTGAACTCGTTTGCCGCTCGTCGGGAATTGATCTCGCCCCTCTTCTTGTAGGCCGTCGAGTTGATTTCCCAGATTGCGTAATTGCTTCAGCAGGGGGTAGAGTCGTTGGATGCGAAGGTGCATCTCCTCAACCAATCGCACCGCCTTATTTCGCTGTCGCACCAATCGCCGCCACGCTTGACGCCGCTCGCAGAGCGGTGTGCTGCGGGACAGAGCAATACGAAACAGCGACTTCTTCTCGTATTCGATCCGCTGCAGCGTCTCCAAATTGGGCCCAAGACGCTTGAGCAACCGCTTCTTCTCGCTGGTGTTCGTGACGGAGACCTCAATGGTGCGATCGAGCCGCACGGTTCCGGCTTGAATCTTTTCCAGAAGCTGCACCGCGCCGGCCAGAATGAGATCATTGGCGAGCATCGTGTTACGAAACTTCCGCCGCCAGAGTTCGATCTGGCGAGCGCTGGTGACCTCTGTCTCGCGGGTGAGCAGTGGCGTGCTTCCCATCTGGAGCAAGTAGAGACGCACTGGATCATCAATGGCCGCGGCAGACTTCCGTATGACAACTGGCCGAATCACAACCGGCTTGGATAAGACCTTTTTGGCAGCGGTCGTCCCTGCAGTTGCTAGCTGGCCATTGACTTTTTTGTGAGTCGATTGCGGTAGAGCAGACAATTTCCCAGCGGTATAACGCATCTGATTTCCTTCTCCGGGTCAAAAAACAGGCCCCTCTGAAGCGAGAGACGGGCCAGGTTTTGAGAAGCATTTTCGATGCCGAAGAAGAAAGCGGCTGGGCAAAATATACCGACAATGGCTAAAATAAGGGCTTGCGAATCGTTCTGAGCCAACGCTCCTACTCGTTCTCTCTCCTGCGCACTGTCGACTTAGAGCGACTGCTCGCAGTGGCGGGTCGACCGGATGCAACGCCGTTTTTCAGGTAACTCAAGATGAATAGCCAAAATACTCGAAAGATAATTGATCAACACAAGAGGAGCCCAAGGCTATAATTCTGCCGCAGATTGACCATGGGCGACCCTCGGGTGGACTGTGGTGATGGGGTGTGATTCGTCGAGGGACCGCTTTATTATGCCGTTTGGAGATTGCGTTACTAAGGTTCCTGAATCATGAATGAAGCCGTGCTGGCCGTTGTCGCCATGGTTCTGCTTCTCGGTGTCGTGGCCTTTGGCGTTGGCCATAAGGGCTGGAGTTGGGGCACTGTCATTGCTGGCGTGCTAGTGATTCTAACGGCCCCTGGGTATCTGTACCTCGCCCTGCGTGTAGTCGAACGCGAACGAGTTTGGCGAGAGAAAATCGTCAAGCTACAGAACAGTATCGTCCAGGTTCGCGATGCCATGGTTGCCGACCAAACCGGACCAAAAAAAGGCATTCTAAAATTGGATGGTAAAGAGCAGTCGATTGTTTCCCTTGGCCTCCAACAGGCCCGTTGGCAGCGGGCCGTCCAGCGAGTCAATACGTGGCGCAATCGTCATTGGGATAACGCCACCTTTGGCCCTCCTCGCAATGACAAGGCTGGCACACTTACATTGCCGTTTCCAAACGACGCTGCGGATACCTCACCCATCAACGAAGGAGCAGAATTAGCCGTCTTCGACAATACAGCCGTCGAGAACGGGGGGCGTTTCCTAGGTATTTTTCAGGTGACCGATATTCAGACGGATGCGGAGAAAAAAAGTCACACGCTAACGGTCCGCTCGGCAACCCAGCCCGATAACATTGACGAGAAATTATGGTCTAAAAACTATGACACTGTGAGTATTTATGAAGACCTACCGGTCGATCGTTGGCTTGCCTTTTACGCCACCACACAGTCTGCTGATGAGACTACTGATACGCTGTTAATCCCAGAGCCGCAAAAAAATCAAGGTTCCGCTGATGAAATGCTTAAATCTCTTGAGACACAACTCGAAAGCTTTCATAAGCATGAAGAAGTCGTCGAGGAGTCGGCATGGAAGCAGTTGGCTGAAGAAAAGGATAAACGTCTCATTCCGCTTGGCGAGTACTGGGCCAGCGTTGTATTCAAAGAGCCACATGAGCTCATTCTCAAAGAGCTGAGAGATCCTGCCGACCAATCCCCAGAAAATGACGCATCCAAGCCTGAAACCAATGCCACAACGAAACAATTTGAGACAGATCAAAAGGCCGAATTTGACTTAGAAACTGCCCTTGGCCTGGGGGAAGCCGTGGAGATCATCAAGGTGGTCTACCGTCGCCCGCTTTCAGATGCCTTTACAGCCCTTCGCGGCAGTGACATTTATCTCGCAGGAGATGACGAGAAGAAAATTCGGGCCGACGGCATGATTGTTTTACGTAAGATTTTAATCGATGAGATCTCGGCAATGAAGCAGGCGATTGCGCAGCTTCAATCGTCTGAAGCTAATACAAAGAATCAGTTAGCCGTTTTTACAACAGAAAAACAACGGTTGACTGATGATCTTGCCAAATGGCAGCAAGATACTGATGCTGCTGGAGCGACCGCTGTCGCATTTCAAAAACGAGTTGACATCTCTCAACAATCTCTCGACACAGTGCAAGTTGCCGTTGTGAGCTTAGGGAAAGAATTGACAGAGACGATCAACCAGCTCGTTACTGAGATCAACAGACAGGCTCCTGCGCCCATCCAGCCAGCAGCGCCCAGGGGTACGACGGTTGCACCCTAAACGCTCTATGCTCGAGCCTCACGCACCAATTTTTCTTTTCAACAGAAGCCCGAATACGCCGTATTATGAGTGAATCAATTGAGAATCCTTCGGTCACTGCAACACAGCCTCGGTCTTCTTCCAATAATGCTGGGGATGTCGCGGCAGAGCAGGCTCTTGCCATGGATCGAATGTACCGGCTTACGAGGCATATTTATGATCTAACCCGCCGTTATTATTTGCTTGGTCGCGATCGCCTGCTCGACAAGATTGTCACATCGCCCCATTCAGCAACGCTGGAGGTTGGCTGTGGCACAGCCCGTAATTTGATCAAACTAGCGCGGCGGCGTGAGCCCGGATTACTTTATGGCCTTGATGCCTCTCACGAGATGCTGGAGACTGCGGCGTCAAGTGCTGCCCGCTCGGGCATTGCAGCACATCAACGCAATCCGATCACGCTGCGTCAGGGGCTTGCCGAGCAACTCGATGCTCAACGGATGTTTGGCCGCAGCGAGCCTTTTGACACTATTTTCTTCTCTTACTGTCTTTCGATGATTCCTACATGGCCGGGAGCGATTGATGCGGCGCTCGCCAATGTCCGCCCCGGCGGCATGATTGTGATTGTTGATTTTTGGGACCAAAAAGATCTACCAAACTTTTTTGCTGCCGGCCTCAAACGCTGGCTCTCACTGTTTCACGTGCACTATCGCCCCGAGGTTCACGAAGCGCTTGTGGAAGTCGGTCGCTCCGGACGAGGCGATGTTTCGTTTGAATCCGTGGCTCGCCGCTACGCCTACATCGCGACCATTCATAAAAGCCATGCTGGTTCAGAAACGACCTAGGGCAAAATAAAAACGATCCCCGTCACAGTGGCTGCTTCGATGGCCATGCCTCTGGCGCTGATCGGCACGGCTGGACACGTCCATGGGGC
>QWQJ01000079.1 GCA_003670865.1 Planctomycetota bacterium
CAAGTAATCAGGCCGGTGGTTTGAATGGCGATCCGTCGCTGGCCGGCGGCCTCGGTATGAATGGCGGCATGGTCGTGGTGCCTGAGCCATCCACGGCCGTGCTCGTCGGCATCGGCATGGCACTGGCGTGCCTAGGGTTACGAAATCGTCGGCGGATGGCCTAATGCCACCCGTCTTACCGCTGCTGTCATTGAAAAGCTCGTTGCTACTTGCCGACAGATGAGACTTCTGACCGGCCGGTCACTTGCCGCTGTGTTCCCGCCGAGGAATCTGGCAAATGATAAAAGCTGAAGCCGAGGATTACGTAGGTCGCCAGCAGCAACACGCCCTCCATCCATGTCACGCGGCCGTCGGCGATGAGCTCGCGGGCCACAACCACAGCCAGCACAATGGCCACAACTCCAAAACTCATGAGAGCAGATTGACCAGAATCGATCCGGTCAGCGAGGCCTTGACGACAGTCCCCAGACCGTTGGTGAGTGCGACAATACCGATGATCAGTTCGGGAGCGTTGCTGAGTGTGGAATTGAGCAAACCGCCAATTGTATTCCGAAATCGAACAGCCAAGTGCTCCATCGCATCCCCCATCACTTCCACCAGCGGGAGCACGGCCGTCAGCGAGAGGACAAATACGATCAGCGGATGGCCTTCGTAGGCATTGAGCACGAGAGCCGCTGGCACGCAAAGAAGAAGCCATTTTATTTTATTGGTCGAAAATCTCCGATAGAGGGAGTTCAAGTCGAAGGCTAAAACTCCCTAGTACCAGATGCCGGCTCGGGCCAGAAATGTGCTGCTGGGATTGAAGGTTTCATCGGTGGAAAAATAGTACTGCACCGTGCGTCCAAAGACCCAGCCGGTCTCGACTCGCCAGTTGAGGCCCAAGTTGGCCGGCCGCCGTTCCCAGCCAGCCAAGAGCCTGTAATCGCGGATCACCATCACCTGATCGCGGCCCGCACTCGACTGCGTGGCCCATTGATTGCCACCAAATTCAGCCGCCAGATAGAGCCACTGCGCGGCCCGCTGTGACTCGGCCACACGCCACGCCAGGCGCGGCCGTGGGAAAATAAGCTCAAACCGTTTGTCGTCGGCTGGCGTCCAAACCAAGCCGCCAGCGGGCAGCATGTTGACATCGTAGCGATCCAGATAGATCAAGCCGGCCACAATGCGGAGATTTTCGCCGGCCTCCCAGGCCCCAAAGCCGTGGCCTGTGATGCGCAGGGCTTGCGGGGTGTCATTTTTGAAGTCGCTGTACCATCCGGGGGAGACCGCCAGATCGACACCCAAGCGATCGCCAATTTTTCGCAGCCAGCGGGCCTGCACATAGCCCTCATAGAGTTCCGCTGGCATGTCAACGCCTACCGGCTTGTCGACGAGCGTGCCGACAAAGCCGGCCGTGATGAGCATGGGAGAATTGACTGTTGGGGCTGGCAGCCCCAAGGTGATCGTTTTTTCAAGCGTCGTTAGGCCGAGGCCATCAGGATTGAGTTTTGGTAACTCAGTGATCGAGTAGAGATCCTGCTGCAAAAGCCCCGGCTTGGCCCCCGGGGGTAATTTTCGGCCAGCCGGCGGTTCAAACTCCTGGCGGGGCTGGCCCGGCGGGGCGAGGTCGTCGGCTAAGAGCGGTTCGGAGAGATCCTGCGGATCACCCAGCGACGCTAAGCGAATGCGATCAAAGATCGTTTCTTTAGTGGCAGGCAGCGGAATGATTGTGTCGCCACTCTCGGGCGAATGCTCGGCTGCAGGGGTGCCACTCAGAGACTGTGCGGTCTCGGATTCATCGGCACGTGCCACTGTGCACAGTGCAATACCCACAATCCAAAATGTAACAATGGCCTGCACGATCGGCTTTCGCTCAGAGATAACTGTGAAAAAGAGCACAGACTTTTTCCTAGTAGGCAAGCCCCAGCCGAAACATGAATGTGTTGTTGAGATTTTGAATTTGGGGCGGGCCATCGACATAAAACAGTTGCCGGTAGAAGACGTAGCCCATCTCAAAGTTGCCGGAGAGACCCGTGGGGGTTTGCGGCACCCATTCGGTGCCCAGCGAGATGCGGATGTCGTTGTAGTCAAACGGAGAAATCTGCCCCGTGCTGCGGCGGAACGTCCAAGCGCCGCCGCCGTATTCGCCCGCCAGATAGCCCCAGATCGAATGTTTGCCAGCATTGGTGATGCGTTTGGCCGCTTTTGGAGTGGGAAAGAAAATGTCGTAGCGGGAATTGGCATCGGGCGTCCATGTGACGCCGATCGCCGGCAAGAGTTTCACCTGATTACGGTCGAGGTAGACGATCCCCGCTTTGCCCTGCATTGTCGGCGAGAGTTGCAGCGTGCCGATGGCGCGGCCCATCAAACGCCAGCTTTGAAAAACAAACACATCCCAGTTGGTGAAGATACCGACCCGCACGCCCAGTTCAGCACCAAACAGGGGCGTGAATTGTGGGTTCCACGCCGTATCGATGAAGACGTCAAACGTGTTCGGCGGTAGATCGGCGAGCATGGTCGATGTGGTTTCCGGGCCATCCCAGAGTTGCAGGCCAAAGCCGGGTGTGATCAACAGCGGCGCGTGGTTGAGATTGGCTGCGGAGTTGTGAAAAAATGGCAGGGCAAATGTGGCCGATGTATCGAGTTCGTTGACACCTACATTTGTGCCTTGGCCGTTTCCGGCGATGTAGCTCCAGCTCCCCCGAGCGCCTTGGTAGAGGTGCATCGTCTGTTGAAATGTGGAATTTTGTTGAGGATAACCGGGTGGAAACATTGTCTGGTTGCCAGCCGTGCCCTGCGTGTTGACAAGCGAGGGGGCGGTGGTTGAGTAGCCGGGATAGCCGGGCTGACCGCCGAGAGCTGAAGGAGAGACGATCGAAGGCATGGAGCCTGGCTGCAGGCCGTTGGCTGGGGGTGGAAAAACCTGTGCAGCCTGCGGCGCGTAGGGATCCCATGTCGCCGGGGGCGGCGAGAGCGGAACGCCAGCAGGAGCCTGTGCGATCCGGTCCAGCGACGAAATGGCGGGAGGTGGCAGTTGCACAGTCTGCGCGGTCGCAGATCGCGCACCACCTCCAGCGAGCATCGCAACGAGGATCGTGCTGAGCGCAACAGCTAGGGGAAGCCCCGGCACAAAATGCCGAAGCTGCTGACACGTGAAGAGCTGTAAGGATTGTAGAGCGCGCACAAGTGGCTCCGGTGCGACAAACGCCGCCCACAATAAAAGGCGAAAAACGGGAACGGCTGACTGCTGAACCACCATTTTGGAAGTGGGGGTTACCGCGCGCAGCAGGGAAGGGTCAAGGTCTTAGAGCTCTAAAACCAAACCGGGCGGCCGGAGAGAGCACGCAGGATCTATAGACTGCGTGAATTGCCCACTTTCAGGTGTCAGAGCCTGCGACGGTTCCAAGCCCTTTTCTGTTTTTGAACGAACTTTTAGGGCAAAATCCTGATAGTGTGGGACCCTATGAGCGATTCATCGATTCCGTTAAAGGCTGCCGGGGCTGAATGGTGTGACACCCCTATTGACACCCCTATTGATAGAGTGGCCCTTGCTGCCTGCTGGGGTCTGGCGACCCTAGAGCACTACGCCGAAGTCGGCTCGACCATGGAGCGGGCAAGAGAGATTGCTAGCGATCGTCTGGTGCCGCTGCCGGCCATCGTTATGGCCGATCTGCAGACAGCGGGCCGAGGTCGGCAGGGTGCCCGCTGGTGGCAGGCTCCTGGCAGTTTGGCTGTCAGCATTGTGCTCGATGTACCGGGTGTCATCGCTGGCGTGACCTCGCTTACTCCAGCCGGCCCGCCGCCGATCTGGTCGCTGGCTTGTGGGGTAGCCTTGGCCGAGGCCGTAACTGCCGTGGAGCCAACGGTTTCCGCCCGTGTGCGCTGGCCCAATGATGTGTATGTGCAGGGTAAAAAAATCGCCGGTATCATCGTCGAAAGTGTGGCCGGTGGCCGAGTGATCTTTGGGATCGGCGTGAACACCAGCGGCAGCATTCAAGAAGCTCCCACGGCACTCGCCCCAAAGCTCATTACGCTGCCAGATCTGACCGGCCGAGTCATGTCCCGAACAACGCTGTTGGTAGAATTTTTACCGCGATTCTTTCAATTCCTCAGAGCGATCACAGTCGACCCCAGCCAGCTTGTGCTGCGTTACCAACCGCTGTGCGATCTCTCTGGACAGATGGTGACGATTTATCGCGGCGAACAATTTTTGCATGGCTGCTGCCGGGGCATTGCCGCTGATGGATCGCTGCTCCTGGACACCGCAGCGGGCGAAATGCAGATCACTTCCGGGAGCCTGAGCGATCCGGCCGCTGCGTGGCGGCCCGATCCGGAGTCCGCGTAAGCGTTTTTTTTCTGAGCGATGCCCGCCGCAGGATGGCTTTCCGCACAAGCGACTTCCTCAGAGCAGCATTTTTGAGGGCTACGACGCAGACCTCTTTGCCGCCGCTGGAAAGCTGACGGACGTGCGGATTGAAGCCCCACGCGCGAAACAGGTTGAGCCACTCTGGCAGAGCACTAGCACGCGACCACTCCGGCAACTTAAGTGTGGCGATGATGCCCGCTGGCCGCACGCCCGGGGCGTTGACGATTCTCTCAATCGACTCCAGCGTCCCGGTGGGATCGATGTTCATATCGGCCACAATCCAGTCGAACCCGCGAAACATGCGAATTTGTACATCGCGGGCCCGCATCCGCCACTGTTCAAACTGCGACTCTGCTGCAACGCGCTGATCGACCAAGGCGGGATCGATGCCGACAACCGAGAGCCCCGCTTCGAGTAACCTCTGGCAGGCACCACCCGGACTGGCTCCCAACTCGCAGGCCCGGTTGCCGGGCGGGAGCGTCAGGCCAAACGTTACGAGTGCTTCATCCAACTTGAGCCACGCTCTGGAGACTTTGTCCTCTGGCAGAGCCTGTGGGTAGACGCCCCCCGGCCAGCAACTCGCAGGCGTTTTTGCCCGGTGCCAACCGACCCACCAGCGGTCGACTGAATCGACGACGCAGTCCAGAACGAGGTCGCCGGGATTGGCAATGGGTGCCAGCGAGACCGATTGGCAAAATGCTTCAAGCAGGAGTTTCCGAATCGAATCAGGAGACACCTCTGTGCGGGGGTCGCGTTGCCAGACATGGATGTTGTCAAATGCCTCGTGATTGGCCAGAACGCGAAGTTTTTTAATCCGTTCCTGATCGCTGGCTCCCGTTACTTGGCCGAACGAGCGAATCACCGCCCGGGCAAAAATAAGATCGGGAAAAAAATCATCCGGTGGATCGCAGCGGGACTTTCGAGAGGGGCTGACTGGAAGAGCCTCTCTGCTAGGAAGCCGAAAAGTGACAGCCCCGCGTCGCCATGCGCCTTTGGTGAGTTCGGGTAGGATCGCCTGCTGCCTCTGGCAGAGTGCTTCCTCAGCGCCCCCTTGGCAACTGACCAGCAAAAACGCACCGCGATTTTTTGGAGCAGGGGTCAAAGGGTTCTCAAAGAGGGTTGGGGCGAGCAGGTAGGGACACGTCGACAGACTGACCCCCTAGTCTACCCTCCAAATTCAGTCAGCTTGGCCAAATAGTTTTTGAGGCCGATTCTTGAGGCCTAGAGTTTTGTGTTTTAGGGAGTGGAGTTTTGAAGAAAGCGTGAAATACGGGCCAATCCCTCGACGAGTTTTTGCTCTGAAGCAGCAAAACTCATGCGCACATGGCCTTCCGCTCCAAACGCACTGCCAGCCACGAGGGCTACATGCTCTTTTTCGAGCAAGGCCTCGCACCACTGAACACTGCTGGGCAGACTGGCGGCGGAACCCTTGTTGTGTGCCCGCTCAAGCGCTCCTTGAATTTCAAAAAAAGCGTAGAACGCGCCGCCAATGGAGGGCAGACGGACGCCCGGTATGGCCAGCAAGGCAGCCAGAACAACATCTCGCCTCCGTTCAAATGCCCGACACATCTGCGTCACACATTCTTGGGGACCTGTCAGGGCCGCGAGCGCCGCATGCTGACTAATACTGCAAGGATTACTCGTCTCTTGGCTTTGCAGATTGCCCATCGCCTTGGCAAGCGGCTCCGGTGAGATCGTCCAGCCAATTCGCCAGCCGGTCATTGAATAGGTCTTACTCACGCCAGCCACCACAACCGTTCGCGATTCAAGCCCAGGCCGTAAGGTTGGAAACGAGAGCGATAGACGACCGTCATAAACGAGTTGGTCGTAGATTTCATCGGAGACGACTATTAAATTGGCCTCGATCGCAATATCGGCCAAGGCCGCCATCTCTTTGGCTGTATAGACCACACCAGTCGGATTGCTGGGAGAACACAACAGCAGCATCCGCGTCTGTGGGGAGAGAGCGTTACGAAAAGCCTCTGGTTGCAATTTAAAGTCGTCGGCGATGTGCGTCTGCAGCAGTATGGGCTTGGCCCCCGCCAGTTTGATCAGTTCGGAGTAACTCACCCAGTAGGGTGCCGGCACAATCACCTCGTCCCCCTCGTTGAGAAGAGCAGTGAAGACATTGTGCAGGGCGTGCTTAGCGCCATTGGAAACAACGACCTGACTCGG
>QWQJ01000034.1 GCA_003670865.1 Planctomycetota bacterium
AACTTTTTTCGCGACGGAGTGCCAGAGGGTTTTGAATTCCATGGTCAAAACGGGCCCCAGATGCCGAGTCGTTCGGGCATTGGGTCGGGGGTGATTGTGGATAAGTCGGGGGTCGTGCTCACCAACAATCACGTTGTCGAGGGAGCCGATACGGTCACTGTCGAACTTCCCGACGGCCGCATTTTCACGGCCACTGAAATTAAGACCGATCCCGAAAGCGATCTGGCCGTCGTGCGATTGCTCAACGCGAAAGACTTGCCGACAGCCACACTTGGGGATTCAGACAAACTCGAAATTGGGGATTGGGTGATCGCCATCGGCACTCCGTTCGAGCTCGACACCACCGTCAGTGCTGGCATCATCAGTGCCAAAGGTCGTGAACTCGAAAGTGCACGGCGGGCCAAGTTTTTACAGACTGACGCTGCCATCAATCCCGGCAATTCCGGCGGGCCGCTGGTCAACCTCAATGGAGAGGTGATCGGCATCAACACGGCGATTGCCTCTTCCAGCGGCGGGTATCAGGGGATTGGTTTTGCGATTCCGATCAATCTGGCCCGCTGGGTGAGCGAGCAATTGATTGCTAACGGATCTGTGCAGAGGGGTTTTCTCGGTGTTGCTATCGGGACGCTCAACAAAGAAATGGCCATAAAGCTGGGAACTAAGGATAAGAAAGGCGCTCTTGTCACAGAGGTGATGCCCAATACGCCAGCGGCCGCTGCGGGCGTTCAAGAACTTGATGTGATCACCGATTTTGACGGTCTGCCGGTCGACGGCCCTCGTTCGCTGCAGGAAGTTGTCGAGCGATCAGCGATCGGCAAGCCGCACTCACTCGCTGTGCTCCGCGACGGCAAGACCGTGCCGCTGACAGTCTCTGTCAAGGCGTTGCCGGATAAAAAACTTATCAGCCAATCTGGCCAAGCCCCCCGACCAGAGAGTGGAGCCAAGGAGACCTTTTACTCCCAGGCCTTTGGGCTTGAGGTCAGTGATAAGGCTTTAGGAGCCGAAGACTCCTATCAGGGTTTCGACGGAGTGCTGGTTGACCGCGTCGACGTTGATGGAGTTGCCGCCGGGGTTGGAATTGGCCCTGGGGTGCTGATTCGTAAGGTGGGTAAAACCGCTGTCAGCACTGTCGCGGAGTTTGCCGAGGCGATTGAAAAGGAATCCGAGAGCGAGAGCGTGTTGCTGCAGGTGCGCACTCCCCGCGGCAATGCTGTGATCCTCTTGAAAAAAGCCGACTGATTCAGTCACTCTGACGGTTTCCAGAGGAACCCCGCGATGTCGTCACTCGGCGTTAATATCGATCATGTTGCTACGCTTAGGCAGGCTCGTCGGACCGTCGAGCCAGATCCAGTCTGGGCTGCTGCACTCGCCGAACTTGGCGGCGCCGATGCGATTACAGTGCACCTTCGCGAAGACCGCCGCCACATTCAAGACCGAGACCTTGAGGTGCTCAGGCAGACGGTTCAGGTGAAACTCAACCTTGAAGCGGCCATCTCGCCGGAGATGATTGCCATCGCCTGTCGTGTCAAACCTGATCAAGTGACGCTTGTACCAGAGCGACGGGAGGAGGTGACGACCGAAGGCGGTCTTGACATCGTTGCCCATAGCTTGGCCGTGGCCGAGGCGGTCAAGAGACTCCGCGATGCCGGGATTGCGATCTCTTTATTTATCGATCCTTCGGCCCGGCAGATTGATGCGGCTATAGAATTGGGCGTTGATGCCGTGGAACTCCACACCGGTAGCTATGCCAACGCAATGAACCCGCAAGACCAGCACGCCAGGCTCGTTGAACTCTCGCGCGGTGCGGCGATGGTGCGACTGGCCTCGCTGCAACTAGCGGCTGGTCACGGCCTCACCTACCGCAATGTAGAGCCCGTCGCAAAGCTCAACGGCATGGGCGAACTCAACATCGGACACTCGATCGTATCGCGAGCCGTACTCGTCGGATTCACGCAAGCCGTTCGCGAGATGAAGGCCTTGATTCACTCCTAATCCTCTGGCGGCCGAACCAACTTTACTTGTCGAGCGAGCTAGCGCCGATGAATGCCGTCGGGTCGGTAAGTACAAACAGATGGCCGTGATCGCTTGTCACGATAAGCGCTGTATCGTCCCACGCATCGCGTCGCTCAATCCATGTGACGATGGCTTGAAACGCGTCGTCGCCGCTTTTGACAGCACCGATAGCGGTGTCGATATTGTTGGCGTGTGAAGCCCAGTCAACATCTCCCGCCTCAACCATCAGCCAAAATTTTCCCCGACTGTCCAGCACCTCTAGAGCGGCCCGCGTCATGTCGGCCAGCGTTGGATTTTCATCGAGGTCAGCTTGGGTGTAGGGAGTGATCGGACCGTACTTCCGCTTCAGCACATCAACTTCCTTCTCCGCGGATCGATCTCCGACAGGATCAAAATCGCCATTGGCGGTTTGGTAAGGAAGATGCCCGTCAAGCGTGCCAAAAAAACCAAACAGCCGAAGTTTTCTAGCCACGGCATCGCTGGCCGCTAAGGCCAGCAGCTCGTCGCCCCGGCGGCCTGCCGTTCGCAGGGCCGTGCGGTAGAGCCCGCCGCTGGCCGCATCAATTGCCGCCAGTGTCGAATCGGCTACATATTTATTGCCTGGCTCAAAGTTTTTTCCCTGATCAGACTCCCCCTTGCCCAGAACACCAGCGCCCCCCCCAATCAGCACATCAAGGCCTTGGAGAGGCGGATTGCGATGGGCGATGGATGGCTGCCCGAGTTGGTCGCGGGCAATGTCCTGGTAATCGTCGCGACTGACATTATTGGCGTACGCGCAGGCCGGTGTGGCATGCGAAACGGGCACGCTCGACACCGCCCCCACTGCATAGCCTCGCCTTTGCAGCGTGCGGGCAATCGGCTCCAGCGATTCTCCCTGCACATCCACATTGATGGCGTCGTTATAGGTCTTGCGGCCTGTGCACAGGGATGTCGCTGACGCGGCTGAATCTGTGATGGCATCTGCCCGCGAGCGATCGCGGCCAATCAGATAGCGTAGCTCGGCTGGATTCTGCCAAGCAGTTTCGCCACCACGTTTGGCATCGTAGCCGCCGCGGGTGTTGCCCCCAGGATTCCGCACAGCCTGCGCGTCGACATCAACTTTTGTGCCGTCGTTGGCGGGGCTTGTCACGCAGAGTCCAAAGTCGGTCGCTACACCCCGGTAGTCCTGAAACGCAAACCCCCTGCCCCGCCCACTGTCGTACACACGCCCACCCTCTGTGCTCGCAGCACTCCCCACAGCAATTGCCGCGGTGCGAGTCGTCTGCCAGTCCAAGCCATCAAAAACCATCAGCACAATATATTTTTTACCTGCCTCGGCAGCCATTTTCTGCAGTCGATAAATATCTGTTTGATCGAAGTAATCGGCGGTCGGGTTAAGCGTGCCGTCAGGCTCACGGCCGTAAAGGGAAGCGATACGATCGGCGTCTCGATAGGGGCTGTTGGCTCCGGAGACTGCCTCGAGGGTCATGCCAAATGTGTAGACAGGAATCAGGCGATTGCTGTGGTTGCTCCAGGCGGCATACTTTTCAGGCTGATCTCCCCAGTGGCCCCACGCCGCCCGGCCAGTTGTTTCGGCATCGCTCTGCATCTGCCGAATCGGATCTGCCGCGTTCACTTCTCGCAGACGGTGCCCGGCGGATTCTTTTTGTGGTGCTTCTGAAGGCGGAGGCGGTGCCGGTTCGGCGGTAGCGATCGTTGAGCAAAAAGCAACCACCGCCGGGATCAGCCAGCATCGCCAGCAGGTTTCAATTCGTCTGCCAGCGGTTCTGGCCTCACTCATGAGGCACGGGATCGGTCGAGGGCGTGGCCTTGACCCGAGCACCTGCCGCCGGGCTTTTTTCATTGTCTTTATCGCCGGCGTCTTTGCCAACTCCATCTTTGGCAGCGTCGTCCTCCACTCGCACCAGGAGCATCTGCTCCACCTTACCTCCCTCGCGATGCACAAGAATCGTCGTCTGCTGCTGAGCTAAATTACTTAAGCCGGCATCGTAGAGCGGAGTCTTTTTGTCGCCGATGGTCCACGCGGCACGCTGCGTTTTCTTATCCACTTTGCCGGTAATATTTTGGCTCGTGTCGGAAACGGCGTCGTAATACGAACCGCGTACAAGCCCCTCTTTGTCGAGTGCTAGGCTCATGAATGCGTTGGGGTCTGTCTCCTCGGAACGGGCCAACGCAAAGACGCCCAGCGGACGCCACTCATCATCGTCGGCAGGCACTTTTTTATCGGCCGCCCCTTGGGCCGCCAGCAGAGCGGCTTGGTCGGCATACTCTTCCGCCGTGCCAACGCGACTGCCTTGCACATACACGCCGTCGTCTTGGTAGCAAATCGTGCTCCCGTAGTCATAGGCAACCGGAGTCGTACCATAGCCGCCCCATGACGCCAGATCAGCCCACAAAAGCCCCGCCCCTAAGCCCCAGCCAAAGCCACCATACCAGCGACCCGGCCACCATTGATTAAAGTGGGCGCCATACCAGCCTCGCCCTCCATACCATCCACCGCGGTAAAAATTACTCCGCACAAGATTGCCTCGGCTGGCAAGGTTCGCATTGGAGTAGGGCCTTACGGCATTTCGGCCGACCGCCCCGCGAGCCACGCTCTGGTTGGCAATTCTAGCCAGATCGGCATGGCCGATCCCGGCATCACCGGCAAAATGACCGACGCCATCGGTTGCCCGCACGCCGTCCAATCCCCGACCGGCTACGCCGCCGTCCAATCCTCGACCCGCTACGCCGCCGTCCAATCCTCGACCCGCTACGCCGCCGTCCAATCCTCGACCCGCCACGCCGCCGTCCAATCCTCGACCCGCCACGCCGCCGTCCAATCCCCGACCGGCCACGCCGCCGTCCAATCCTCGACCCGCCACGCTGCCTGCGCCGGCACCGCCACCCGGTCTCGCCCCACCACCCCCGCGTGGGCCGCCGCCATGACCGCCGCCGCCGCCGTGCGAATATGCCGCCTGCGGCACGAGCACTGCCTGTGCCAGGGCCATCGCTCCGACGAGGGCAAGGCACGGTCCAGCATTCAATAATTTTATACAACGCATGTTGCAACTCCCTTTTTTACTGAAATTCTCTTTTCAAAAACCTGTTTTAAGCAACCAATGCCGCGGCTCACGCTCAGCGAATCCTTCGGAAGTGGAGCGGTTCACCATCGGGTAGCGGCACCCCGTCAAGCGTGCGTTCAATCGACTGCATCGTAAACCGTCCATCACCCGTAGGGGCAATCACTTGAACCCACTCAGCGTGGCGGCCTTCAACGGAATCGGCCGGCGTGCCGACGAGCGTGCGGTTGAAAGTCGTGCCATTGGATTCGAGGAATCCTTCTGCCCGAGCACCTGTTGAATCAAAAATCCAGGAGTGGATAACGCCAGTATCGCGGTCGGCGTGAATCACATCGATGGCTTCAAACGCATTGCCTGCCTTCGATTTGATCTTCGTGCGTCCTAGAATGGCATAGCCGTTGACGGCTTTCTCATAAATGGTCTCGATCGACGCCCCGCTCTTGGGATCGGTGGCATTCCATGTGCCAGTCAGCCACTCGAAATCTTCCAAGGCAGCGGCGTGGTTGGTCAGCACTTTCGACTCCGCCAGCCTCCACTCTCCATCCTCGAGCACTCGCAGACTTTCAAACCGTGATTCCAGCGGCTTTTCTCCCACCTTGCGTGTGAATACCAACACGCCTTTCATACGAACCAGCGTTGTGGCGACAAACTGTACGCCGGTGATCCTAATTTGCAGCATCGCCTGCGGGTGCCGAGAGAGCCAACCCTGCAGCGATCCGAGAATCGCCTCGCGGCCCTCCAACCGGGCATCGCCTTCAACGAGCGTGGCACCGCTTGTCCACTGATCGGCTAGCGCCGTGTAGTCGCGTTTATTGAACGCTTCGGCGTACGCAGTCGCCGCCTGAACAACAACCTCATCAGTATTTTTTTCTACGGCAGCCGGTTCGGCCGCCCGCGCACTCTGCCAACACAAGAGAGGGCATAGAGTCGCGACGCTCGCCCACAGCACTATCACAGAAGATGCGTGGTGCGATACCCAGCGCCGGCCCCACACAACCCAACAAAATTGCCGTAGCATAAAAAGAACCCTTCGACGAAAAAGGACCTCGCGCGGAACGACGGAATTCATCTGATCACCCATTGAAAACGCTCTGAATGAGAGCATAGACAAATTGCCAGTCGGATGCACGCGTTCAGCTGTTGCCTGTAAACATTTTCCAGAGCCACTGGATTCCCAGCGGGGTTTTTCCCAATGGAAATCGCTGTTGCTCAGCCACGGGGTTCTGCTACTCTCCCGCCGTCTAACGACAGACTCGAAACGATCGATGTCTGCAAAGGACAAGAGAACCCCTCCTTGGAGAAACCCTGTATGATTCGTAATCTTATTTTATTGGCAATCGTAGCTGGTGGACTCGTTGTCGCTGGAGTCATTCAGATTCAGCAAAACGGCACCTCCGTTCAGGTCACTGTTGACAAGCAAAAACTGAAGGCGACTGCCCGCGAAGTGATTCAGGAAGGCGAGCAGATCATCAAAAACGCTGCCGCACAAAGCGCCGCACAGACGAAAACGCGTTGAATGCAAGGCCGGGAGACGCTGGCTTTTCTGGCGGCTCTTCCAAGCGTTCCACGCGGCTGAGTCCATGCACCCGGTAGATGCGACCAGTGCTCCACTCGGTGCAACAGTGGCGGCTGCGCAGTGGTTGACCTTTGCTAAAAACTTTTCCACCACCGATGCGAAAGACCGTTCCAATCGGTAATTCCTCGACGAGCGAAAAGCCCGGTTTCGGGGCGTCATAGCGGGCCAGTGCCAGCATGATGCCCCGATCGGTACAGGTGGTGGCCGCTGGACGTTGCATGAAGGCCGCCAGTGCCAAAGCGATGTCAGCCGGAAGCGCGCCTCCAGCGACCACCGGCCGCACAATAGATTCAAACTCTTCTTTCCACTCAGATCCGTGCGGCTTTAGGCGGCGAACTCGTCGGCGGTATTTTTCCCATGCGGTCGCATGCGCAATCTCGTGGAGCAACGTGGTCAAGAAGGCGTAAGGATTGAGGTCATCGTTGACTGATATCCGATGTGCTGCCTGCCTGCGTGAGGGCGGCCTGTGATCGCCTAGCTTGGTGCGACGCGGCGGGGCTAATCGAATCACAACCGGCTGGCGGGCTAGGAGCGTCGCCAGATAGTCGGCTGTGCCATCGGGCAGTAACCCCGCCAGTCTGCTGTCTTGAATGCTCATTCGACTCCCATCAATATTTCTTGTGACCGTGGCGGAGGCCCGCTCGAGCCTCTCTGGAGTAAAGCTCATTCGTCGCTCATCGCTGCCCGGTACGCGCTCCATGACGGTACGATACTCCAGTGTTCCTGCAAACCGTCAACTGACATTCTTGGCAGTCACACAAAGCACCGACGGAATTGCCTGCGTGGTATTCTCAAACGGCTCCGCCGACTCCTTTTTTTGAAAGAGTTCTCCCTATGACGACAGCCCCTCACCCGCTTGATCACCTTTCCGTTGGGCAGCGATTTGAATCACTCTGCCTGACGCTGCCTCCTGCGCCCAAGCCAATTGGAGCCTACACGCCCAGCTTAGTGGTCGGTAACTTTCTCTATGCCTCCGGTCATCTTCCGATTCTGCCTGACGGCACGCTGGTGCGTGGAAAAATTGGCGTTGATCTTGATGCCGATGCGGGTAAGCAGGCCGCCAGGCAAGTGGGCCTCACCCTCTTAGCCACGCTCTTGGCCACGGTTGGCACGCTTGATCGAGTGCGGCGAGTTATTAAGGTGCTTGGCATGGTGAGTTGCACGCCGGAGTTTGAACAGCACCCCCATGTGCTCAACGGGTGCAGTGAGTTGTTTGCCGAGATCTGGGGCCGTGAACTCGGCGTCGGCGTGCGCAGCGCCGTCGGCGTGGCATCGCTCCCTAGCGGTGTTCCGGTGGAGATTGAAGCTCTCTTCGAACTGGCCTAAACGATCAAAGCAGCGATTGCCCCCGTTCCTCAAAAGCCAGAACCACAAGCGGGTCGGCCGCTCCCAAAAGCGAACCACATCAACGGCTGGCCAAACCATTTTGCATTACAGTCTCCTCTCCCCTACGCCTGGCCAATGCCTCTCCACCACCATTACGATGCGATTGTTGTCGGCACCGGCGGGATCGGCAGCGCCGCGCTCTACCAACTCGCCAAGAGAGGCCGGCGCGTGCTCGGTCTCGACCGCTTTCCCGCCGCCCACGATCGAGGCAGTTCGCACGGCCAGACGCGGCTCATTCGTCGCGCCTATTTTGAACATCCTGATTATGTGCCGCTCTTGCTCAGGGCCTACGAACTCTGGCGTGAGTTGGAGCAGACGGTGGGCCGCACCCTCCTAGTCGAAAGCGGCCTTGTGATCGGCGGGCCGCCTGCCAGTGAGGTGCTCAAAGGAGTCCGCACATCGGCCGCCATTCATAATCTTTTGATCGAGGAAATGTCTCCGCAGAGTGCTACCCACCGCTGGGCGGGCCTACGACTGCCGGCGGAGTGGGACGCCATTTACGAACCGCAGGCTGGCTACTTATTCGTTGAGGAATGCGTGCGGGCCCACATTGAAGCGGCCGCGAGGGCTGGGGCGGAGATTCGCTACGGCGTCAGCGTGCTCCATTGGCAAACAGACAGGAACGGCGGTGCTGGGATGATGGCCGGTCGCGGCGTTACCTTGCAAACAGATCGCGACACATTCACCTGCGATCGACTGGTGCTCTGTCCGGGGCCGTGGGCGGAGGGCTTGCTCCAATTACCGTCTTTAAAGCTCACGGTGCTGCGTAAGTCGCTCTTTTGGTATGCGACAAGAACGGCTGCCCAATCGCCTCGTGCCTCCTATGCGGCGGGCCGCTTTCCCTGTTTTGCATTCGATGCTCCCGAAGGTTTTTTTTATGGCTTTCCCCAACTGGATGATCGCGGAATAAAAATTGCCGAGCACACCGGCGGCCAGCCCGTTGCCGATCCGCTCACGCTTGATTCCTCGCTCAATACCGCCGAGCAGCAGCGGGTGGAACAGATGCTTGCCCGTCACCTGCCGGGCATCAGCAGTTCCTGCACCGACCACGCAGCGTGCATGTATACGATGTCGCAAGACAGCCACTTTGCAGTCGGCAGGCATCCCGCTTATCCGGCCGTTGCCCTTGCCGCAGGATTCTCTGGCCACGGATTTAAGTTTGCTTCAGTGATCGGTGAGATTCTCGCCGAGTTGGCGACCCAGTGTCTTGACACTGCCCCTGCCGCAATCAAGTTTTTGTCTCCAGACCGCTTTGAATCAGCGGGCGTTTCCTGACGTGCTGGATCAATTTTCCAGTCGACAGGCTTAAACTTTTTATGACACAACTGGCAGAAAAATATGCCCCTCTTCGACTCACTTTTTTCGCTGCGAAGCTTTCGGTAGATCTTGACTAGCAACCCTTGGACAAAGTCATTTTCAAGGAGCTTGAAGGAGTCAGCGGGCGGCAGCGGTCGATCGGATGGAGGTGCGGTCACGTCCGCCCGACAGGATCAACAGGCATTTCAGCGCCGAATAGGAGGAGGCCGAAGTGAGTCCAGGCAAGTTGCAGAATCGCGCGGAGCCCTTACAGAGCCTTCGGACACCCGATTCCGAAGAGCACGCGCATGATCGTCGAAAGATTCCTTGCCGCGGCCACCATCAGATGCCGCTTCGTCACGCTGGCAAGTCCGCGGAGCCAAGTGCGTCTCGCGCCGCCTGTATCGCAGACGTGAGCGAAGGATCGCTCGACCAGTTCACGCCGAGCGCGAGACAACAGTTTCCCGCGAGCACCCTTCGTGCGTCTTGGAGTCGCATTGGAGACCTTCTTTTCCGGGCGAGTCCGGGCGAACTGCCGCAGTTCATCGTCCGTCGGATCATCGAGGGCTGCCTTCTTGGCGAGCTTCTTCGCGTAGTCCTTCCAGCCTTTGCCGGAGTGCTTGCGGACGATCGACTTCATCGAGGCGTTGGCCTGGATCGTGGTCGAGTCGATGCCCAGGGCCTCGCCCCAAAGCAGTTTCTTTCTAGCCGCCACGCTGAGAATGAACTGAAAGACCTCGTCGAACACCTCTTTCGGCAGCCGCTTGTGGGTCTTGCTGATCGACGAATGGTTGGGCACGTCATCCGTCGGACCGAGGCCCAGGAACTCCGCCAGCGAGCGGCTGTCGGCACACCGCCACGCGATGCTGCGGTGCGAGGGCAGCCCCTCGAAGTAGCCCACGAATGTCATCCGAAAGAAGATGCCCGGCGGAATCGACGGTCGCCCCATAACTCCCGCGTAAAACGAGGCACAAAGCGTCTCCACAAAGGAATCGAAGTCGTTTTCGGCCAGAAGCCGATTCAACGCCGTGTAGAACGGGTGGCCGGGAGACTGCGGCAACTCCGACGAGGAGACAAATGCCTCCAGTTGCCCCTCCCGGCGTCGCTTCCCAAGAGCCATTCTTTCCTCCCCGGTTCGCTATGCTCATCGGATCAAAGCCGATGGCCGCAGTTGAGCGCCAGGTCACGCGATGGGAAGACGACTTTTTCCACAGCCTGCTAGGTTTTGTATCCCTCGCTTGGCAGCCTCTTGCTTGTCATCCCGTGAGTCGGCATGGCTGGCTGTGCAGTCTGCTAGAGGCATTTCGGCGTTTTCGGAAATGCTCCGTCATGCCTCAGGCTAGGGGTCGATCTAGTTGTTTGAAAACTCGAAAGCACCTTCCTTTCCTCTTAGAGGGAAAGGTTGTGAGTTATGGCACTTGGTGGATTCACTACACGGTTCATTTTGACACCCGCAAGCGGCGGATTCGGCGTTCCCTCAAAACCCGCCACCTCGCCGAAGCCTAGCAGCGACGCGATCACTTTCTGACCCGCCTAGCCCGGGATGGCGAAGTGGTATCGAACCTCTGTCGCCCGCGGTTATCAGCTCGCAAGGCCTTGCGTCCAGCCGAGTCAGCCCCAGCGGTCACCCTTGCAGATGGCCCGATTGGATGCCGCCACACTTCGCTCAGCAGGATGCCGCAGGCGACGGAAACATTGAGACTCTCCACAACAGACGTACCGGGAATCTGAATCAGCCGATCGGCCAAACCTTCGATGGGGCGGGAAATACCCTCGCCCTCGCTGCCCAGCACCAGCACGACATTACTTCCCAAAGGCGATGCATAAACCGGATCACCGCGATGGCTTGAACTTGCCACGATCTGAAATCCGGCCCCCTTTAATCGCTCCAGATCGGCTGCAGCATCAGCCAGTGCGTAAACCGGTAGACATTCTGCCGCCCCTTCGGCCACCCGTACGGCCGCCGGCGAAAGAGGGGGCAAATCATTTCTGGCCCCTAGCACGGCGCCGACGCCAAAGTGGGATGCGGTTCGCAAAATTGAGCCCACGTTGTGCGGATTGTGAACGCCATCCAGATAGAGCAGCGGCCCCTTCAAACGGCCGCTTTCAAGGGCGATCGAAAACTCCGGCGTGCCCAACCGGGGAATTTCACGCGCTAGTATGGCGATGCCCTCGTGGTGGATCGTGCCGCTGATGCGCGAGAGATTTTCCTGCTCGACCACCTGAAATCCACGCCGATTGCTGGCGCACCATTCCAGTAAGCGAGCGCAGTGCCGCCGCCGCTGATCGACAATATAAACCCGAATAATGTCTGAGGGCCGACGGGCAAAAAGAGCCTCACAGGCCCGTAGCCCGTGATACTTTTCCTCATTTTTTCCCTGATGCCGCTCCGGCGATGGGGGGCTTTTTGCAGTCGCCGTGGCCAGAGCAGGGGCGACAGTAGGTCGGCCTTTTGACGCGTAAGGCGGCTTGAGCTTGAATGGCTTGAGACTCTTGGGTTTAGCAGAATGGGACGGTTTCATAGCAATCAATAATTCGCCGGTGAAAATGGTCAAAAGAAGCCCCCGTCGCATTGCGACAGAAAGACCGTGAACAAGAGTTTATCTGAAACTTTCCTCTCGTTTGTCCAGAATCTATTTTTGACGATACGGGCTTTTCAGAACCCTAGATTCCGAGACTTCCTGCCACGCGCCAAGCGCAGCGACGGCAATACGCCCCGCCTCGGGCAAATGGGCTAGCCAGGCAATTTACGTGATTAGCTGCCGTCCCTGCATCAACTGCAGATTTGGCTTTGTCTCACCGAGAGACCCTTTGGGCGTCGAATCGAAGAACTGGAAAGCTTCCCCGATCCGACAAACTCACTCAGGCTAAAACCCTCATTCAGAGGCACCGCACGGGATGGCACGCAGATGGAAACCCGCGACCTCAGCATCGGCTGCTTGCGCATCGTCGGCCGGCCCTTCGCACATCCCTGCTCTCGATCCCCGGCCCCGGCCCAACATCTTTCGAGCTCTGGGCAAAAGCGAACCGCCAGAGATCGTGGAAATTGACGGTCAGCGCTTTACGCGGGACGAAATATTCAAACACGATTCGTGGGCTGCGACCGGTATTTATAAGTCGAGCACCCGTCGTGCTCTTTGCAAATTTAATCGCCAGCAACCGGTCTTTATTTTTCCGATGCAATGGCTGGGCCGTTATCTGGCCTCGCGAGAACAGAGCTTCATGGACCGCCTGGCTGGCATCACAGGGATCCCACAGTCACTGGGACCTGTCTGCGTCGATGGACGGGCTCTGCCAAACGCTATCTCCCGCGAATACATCGAGGGCCATGCGCTGGCCGAAGGCGAGTGGGTTGACGATTCTTTTTTTGGCCGCCTGACAAAAATCCTGGCCGCTGTGCATAGCCGCAAGATGGCCCATGTCGATCTGCACAAACGCGAAAATATTTTAGTCGACGTAGAGGGCCGTCCACTACTGATCGACTTTCAAATCTCTTTTGCCCTGCCAAAACAAAACCATCTGGCAGCCTTTTGCCTGGGCGGCCTGCTGCGTTTGCTCCAGCAGTGCGACACCTACCATCTGCTCAAACACCACGCCAAGCATCGGCCCGATCAAGCCGCGCTGAGTCTGGACGAGGTGACCCGGCTACGGCCGTGGTGGATTCGCGTCCATCGCCACATTGCCGTACCGTTTCGTAATTTTCGCAGAGGTTTGCTCGTCTGGATGGGAATCCGATCCAAAAGCGGACACGCCTTCAGCGAGGCGTTTCCAGAAATCGCCCACCGAATAGACGCGGCCAGCGGTTAACCGTCGGGCCTTTGCAAGACGGCAGGAGGCCTTGCGTGCGAAGCCGCCGCCACATTCACAGCCAGCATCAACCCACCTCGCGTGCCCCGCGCCGCCGCATCGAGCAGATTGTCGTCCACTCGCTCGTCGCTGACGTGCACACTGCCCAAGGTTTGCGGAATACCGGTTTCGGGAATCACCATTTTGGTGAGGCAGATCGTGGCTGGAAAACTCATCAGGATCGCCGTGAGCAAATCGCCAATCGAGCAGCCGGCGGCCAGGTACGCTCCCAGAATTCCCCCCGACACAAGCCCCATGCCGCTGACCATAACCACCGCCAGTTCCGACCACGTCAAGCCAGCCAGATAAGGCCTGATCACAAACGGGGCCTCTCTTTGGCCTAAAAAGATCGAGGCCGCCGCGTTGAGCGTTTCGGCGCCACTCGATCCCAGCACCCAGCCCGTCACTGCCGCAACTCCCCGCACCACCACCTGCATAACGCCCATGTGGTAGAGCACGGCAAACAGCGCGGCCACAAAAATAATCGTAGGCAACACGCGAAAGGCGACACAAATCCCACCGGCCCCGCGGGATCGACCAGCTGATCACCAAACAGAAATGCCGCCCCGGCCTGCGAGCAGTTGAGAATTGATTCGACCCAGCCGCCCGCATAAAAGAGCGCCGTCCTACCAGCCTCAAACCGCATCTAGAATCTCAATCGCTTTTGTGAACTGCTCGATGGCCGCTCGTAACGATCCGTCATGCGTTTCGCTGAGATGAAAGTCTGCAATCACATCGCCGACGGCCACTACGTCGCCCACTTTCTTATGCAGCACAATACCTGCTGCCGGATCAATACGGGACACAACATTGCTGCATCCCGCCCCCAGCAGCATCGATGCCTGCCCGACTGACCAGGCTCGCACGCTGGTCAAAAAGCCATCCCGATCGGCACGAAACGATTCCACTCGTGTCGCCCTCGGTAAGACTCCAGCCGGATCGTCGCAAACGCGGCCGTCGCCCCCTTGAGCCACAACCACCCGGCGAAAACGCTCAAGTGCTGTGCCGTCTGCAATGGTGCTCTGCTAGCGGCCGATAGCCTCCTCGTGAGTGCTTGCTACGTTCCCCATCAAAAGCATTTCGGCAGCCAGTCTCAGCGACACTTCCAACAGATCAGCCGGGGGCATCACCCCGCAAACACTCAATCGACTCCTTGACCTCAAGCGCGTTGCCAACCGTCCGGCCAAGTGGCTGTTCCATGCTGGTGAGCAGCGTCTGCACAGACTTACCCATCGCACGGCCAATCGTCGTCATGCTGATCGCGAGCGCTCTGGCGTCATCGCGATCCACCATGAAAGCTCCACCACCGTACTTTACATCCAGCACGCGGTCGGCAGGCGCGATTCTGGCCGTTTGGCCGACGAGCACAAGACCACATTCGCGGGCAATCTGCCGGTAGCGATCGATCTCAATATCAACACAAAAGCCCGGGATGGCCTCGAGTTTGTCAAGCGTGCCGCCGGTATGCCCGAGGCCTCTGCCAGAAACCATCGGCACAGTCAGCCCACAAGCCGCTGCTATTGGAGCGACAATCAAACTTGTTTTATCGCCTACGCCACCGGTGGAATGCTTGTCAATCCTTGGGCCCAGGAATGTCGGAGAGATCAATCACGGTGCCGGAGTGGAGCATCGCCTCTACCAAGGCCACCGTCTCATCGCTTGTCATGCCCCGCCAGGCAATCGCCATCAAAAGAGCGGCCCACTGGTAGTCGGGCACCTGGCCCGAGGCGATGCCGCCGGCAATTGTCGATTCCCAAAGCGTGGCCGGGTTGCACGTTGCCCGCTGGGACGCCATTGGATATACCGTCAAACTGTCTCCTTGGCCGAAAACTTTTGCGTCTCTCATAGCGCCAGTCGTTCTGATCAATCCAAAGCAGGCTCTTGATTCTTTATATGGCAACTCACATGCGCCACCCGGTCAATGCCGAAACCCTGATTTCTGCTTGCCGCCTAGCTGGACAGCATGCCTACTCGCCTTATTTCGGCTGGCGGACTTTCTGCCTCGGCCGTTGCCCCACGATGAGCTCCGCACGTTTTGAGTCGGCCAGATTTAGACTGCGCCCCGCTTGCGGGACAGCATAAACTCATTCCCCTCGGGGTCGACACACATCGCTAGATGCGGTGGTTCGCCCCCTTCTGGCTCGGGCTTGTGCGTGAGTTCGCCGCCGGCTTCGACCACTTCTTCCGCCCCCGCCACAACATCCGCAATCTGAAAGCTGAGGCCGGTCCATGTTCGCTTGCCCTCGCCACCGGAGTGGATGCCGATCACCGATCCCAAGATTTCAACCTCGGCAATCACTTCGTTTTGGCGGATCACCTTGCCCCCAAACAAGTCGCTATAAAACCGCACCGCACGGTTCATGTCGGCAGCCCACAGAATGTATTTCACGCGTTGAACAATCATTGATGTCTCCTCGGGTCGCCGTCGAGCGGCGTGTTAAAGTCCTGATGAACCAGTGGTTTCTTTCTGACGCTGTTCTTTTTTTGCCGGAAACTCGACCACAACCAGCGACTTCGTTTGCGGATCAAATGAGTACTCCTGATAATACGGCAGCATCGGTAGGGCCAGTCCGTTGGGTTTCCCAGGCTCGATGATGTGGTCCATAAAATCGGCGTGCGTGGCTGGCACAGACTCATGCTCTGCTTTGTACAGTTGCATCTTCTGCGTTACAGCGATCCCCGCAATCTTTGCCACGCTGGAGCGGTAGGCATCGGCGTAGACCTCAAGCCCGTTGCCTTCTGCTGTGGATTCGGCCAAAACGCCACCAGCCGCTAGGGCCTCTTTGAGCTCAAGCACATTTTGCGTCGTCTTGCCAATTGTCTTTCGCGTCTGGATCGGTGCCACGGCCTCTTTAGTGTTGGCCTCACAACCGCCACAAAAAGCTGGCAGAGCTAGGAGCGATAGAACCACAAAAGAAAATCTTGTCAAAATCATAGGTCTCTCCGCGAGGGGCTCTTTGTAGAGGTTAAGGGTTGACGACATTTTCTGGCTGACCCATGGCAAAAGCGCTTATGTTAGCCGCCGTTCTCTCCAGCAATCGCACTCGCGCTTGCCGAGTGGCCCAGGCAATATGAGGCGTGATCACGCAGCGTGGGGCCGTCAGGAGCGGATGATTTGCTGGTGGCGGTTCAACCGACAGCACATCCAAGCCCGCTCCGGCAATCTGCCCCGCGTGTAGCGCCGCGGCTAGGTCCTCTTCATTGACAAGCCCACCCCGCGCGGTGTTGATCAAAAATGCCGACGGCTTCATCGTCGCCAGCCTGGCTGCCGAGATCAGTTGCTGCGTTTCGGGCGTGAGCGGACAGTGCAGACTGACAATGTCACTCTGAGAAAAGAGCGTTTCGAGATCGACGCACTCTGGATCGCTAGTGGGCTGGCGGCGATGGGCCAGAATCCGCATTCCAAACGCGCGGCCCACAGTTGCCACGGCCTGACCAATCTTGCCGTAACCGACAATGCCCAGCGTCAATCCGTTGAGCTCGACTAACTCTCCATCCCAGTAACAAAAGTCGATGGCCCTACTCCAGCGTCCTTCTCGGACAGACTCGGCGTGGTGGCCGGTGCGATTGGTGAGTTCTAAAATCAGGGCAAACACAGCCTGTGCAACATTGGGGGTGCTGTATCCGGGCACATTACAGACACAAACGCCTTGCCTCTTGGCCGCCTCCACATCGACAATATTGTAGCCTGTAGCGAGCACGCCAATCATTCGCAGACGAGGTAAGACTGCCAGCACATCGGCCGGCAACGGTGTTTTATTGGTCAGCACGATGTCGGCATCGGCCGCCCGAATGCTAACCTCTGTAAAAGGAGTCCGATCATAGACCGTGCATTGCCCAAAGGCCTCAAGTGGACCCCAGCTTAAATCTCCGGGATTGGCTGAAAAACCATCCAGCACAACAATTTTCATGATGCCTCTCTACCGTAGCATGAGCCAAGCAGCGACGACTGCCGATAGACAGTCTGGCAGGCTCAAAAAAGTCTGCAAGGATCTATTGTCCAGGCCAGTGCCAGCGACTTGCCGCTGGAGCAGACTCCGATCACACTACTAACTTATGCTCGACCTCAAAATTGTTCGTGTCTGGCTGCTGGCAGCCATCTATCATACTGGAACACTCGCCGGAGCAGTTGCACTGACTGCACGGGCCGACGAAGTCGATGGCTCCAGCGAAGCGGCGAGGGCGGCCTACGCTTCTGCCGCCGCGTTTCAAAATCGTGACGCCTGGGACTTGGCGGCCGAGGAGTGGGTGGCTCTGATCAAAAATCACCCTCAGGATCCACTGACGAAAAAGGGCCGCTACTATCTTGGCATCTGCCAACTTAAGAATGACCAGTGGGCTGAGGCCGCCAAAACATTTCGCGAAGTCATTGCCGGTAATCCCGATGCCCAAACTGCCGCTCTGGCCCGCTGGGAACTTGGCCGGGGGGAGTTCCAACTCGCGCAAACCCAAGCGAAGCCTGAGTCCTATGCACTGGCGGCCAAGAGCCTCAGCGATTTTGTCGAGAAGAGTCCTGGTAATTCACAACTGCCCGACGCCCTTTTCTTTTTAGGTGAATCTCTCTGGCAGGCGGGCCAACGCGATAAGGCAATCGAGTCTTGGCAAAAGTTTCTCCGTGACCACGCCACCTCTGGGCGACTCCCCGATGTTTTATATTCGCTCGGCATCGCCCAGGCCGACATGAAAAATTTTAAGGAGGCTAGCGTTACGCTCAAGCGATTTGCCGACACCTATCCAACTCATAAATTATCTGTCGATGTCGCTCTCTGGCGAGCCGACATCGCCATCAACTTGAATCTTCCGGCAGAAGCCGAACAGGTTTTAGCACCGCTGGCAGTCGGGAAGGGACCCCGTGTGGCCGACGCTTTGGAGCGGCTGGGCAACGCCCGATGGAGCCAGAAGAACTGGGTCGGCTCGGCGGCTGCCTTTGGACAATTAGCCGATGATTTTCCCACATCGCCACAGGCCGAACGGGCCGCGCTCTCGGCAGGCATGGCACTCATCGAGGCCAAGCAACCGGATCAGGCGAGGCCGCGGCTCGAGAAGGTGATTGCCCTGAACGGACCAAAGGCCACTGACGCTGGGCATCGCTTGGCCATTATTGAACTTGATGCCAAGCAATTTCCCCGGGCCCTTGAGATCGCCACAAAGGCCCTCGAGACGCTCTCCAAGCAGGCCCCAAAACCCGACAGCGGCAACGATCGGTTGCTGGCAAAACTTCAGCTTGATCGGGCCGATGCGCTCTGGGAAATAACCGGCAAGCGCGCCGAAGCAGCGGCCGCCTATGCTGCCATCTTGGAAAAGCACCCCGAGGATCCGGTGGCTAAAACAGCGCTCTCGATGACGGCCTTACACTTGCTCGAACTGGGCAAGGCAGCTGAGTCGATTGCTCAGGCCGATCGGTTTTTAAAAAAATATCCTCCAGCGGCAGGCTCGACCGACGAAGCCATCATTGATGTCAAGACGATCCGAGCCGAGGCTCTCTTGGCCAAGGGAGACAATGCCGGGTCCGCCGCTGCCTATCACGAACTTGTGGCGGCCCATCCACAGGCCGCCCAACTCGCCACATGGCAGTCGCGGGAGGGGGCCGCATTGATCGCCGATAAGCAGTGGCAAAAGGCCCACGAGGTGCTCGCTGCGGCCATTCCAAAGCTCAAAGACTCTGCCGCCGCCGAGGCGATGCTGCTGGATGCCACCTGTTTTGTTGAGCTCAAAAATCCAGCCGAAGCCGTCAAGGTGCTCGCGTCTCTGGAAACCGCTCACCCACAATGGCCTCGCCGCAGTGAGGGGATGCTGCTGGCCGTGCGGGCTAAACGCGAGGCCGGTGACAAGGCCGGTGCCCTGAAGCAGGCTGAGCAGCTTGTCTTACAGTTTCCCAGTGGAGCTTTGGCTGATGTGGCCTGGTATCGACTGGGTCAATTGCGGCAGGATGCCGAAGCATTTGATACAGCCATTGAGGCCTACGCTCAGGCCCGCACGCTCAAGCCCAAGGGTAACCGCGCACCGTGGGCACTGCTGGCGAGTGGCTGGTGCCACGAGGCCAAGGGCCGATTGCCCGAGGCGATCAAGGTCTGGAGCGATCTGATCGATTCCTATCCGGAGTCGTCGGCCTTGGGAGTTGGCTTACTAGCCCGGGGCGATGCCCGACAACGCAGCGGTGATTTTAAAGGCGGCCAAACTGATGCCGAGCGTCTACTGGCAAACCAACAAGATCCCAAAACAAAGCTCGAGCCCGGGCCACTCGCCGAAGCCAGACTCCTCTCCGGGCTCTGCCTCTCTGGCGATAAAAAATTTGCCGCAGCAGCAATCGTCTATCAGCAGCTATTGGCCGATCAGCCCAATTTTCCCGCCGCCGATCGCGTGCTCTTTGAACTCGGTCTGGCCCACCTGCAAGACAATAAACGCAGCGACGCAGAAGCCTCGTTTCGCAAGCTCGTAGAACGCTTTCCAAATAGCAATCGGGCCGCCGAGGCTTGGCTAGAAATCGGTGAAAATAAGTGGGAGGCGGGGCTTTGGGACGATGCCGCCAAAGCCTACCTGTCTGCTATCAACAGCGGGTCTGCCGCGATTCTACCGGCCGCCAAGCCGGAGCCTGCGGCCAAGTCAGGAATCGCTCCTACGAGTGGCAAGGCTGCCCCGGCACTCCTCGAACAGGCCCAGCATAAACTGGGCTGGACATTTGTGATGCGTAAAGACAACGCCTCGGCAATCAAGGCGTTTGCTGATCAAACTGCCCAACATCCGACGGGCCCTTTTGCGGCTGACGGCCAGGCCCTCCTTGGCGAGGCGCTGTTTAACAGTGGCAAGTTTGCTGAAGCTCAGACGGCTCTTGCTCAAGCGCTCAAGGACCCAGCCAAACTCTCCTCTGCTGAGCTGCGCGGCATGGCTTCGCTGCGGGCCATTGAGTGCACCGCACAGCAGGAGAAGTGGGCCGACAGCCTGGCACTTGCCGAACAGTTTCTGTCACTGACGCCTCAGTCGCCCTCCGTCCCACAGGTGCGTTATGCGGCCGCTTGGGCCCAGCAAAATCTTGGTCAACTCGACAAGGCTCTGGAAGGCTACCGCGCAGTGGCGGATGCCTCACGCAGCGAACTCGCCGCGCGGGCTCGTTTGATGGAGGGCGAGGTTCTCTTCGAGCAAGGCAAACACAAAGACGCCGTCAAATCATTTTTCAAAGTGGCCTACGGTTTCGGAGAAAAGCTGGCCCCCCCCGCCTACCACCCTTGGCAGGCACAGGCCACATTTGAAGCGGCACGATGCTTTGAGGTACTCGAAAAATCTGATCAAGCTCGCAAACTGTATGCCGAACTGGTTGAACGCTATCCCGAAAGTCAGCAAACCCCCGCCGCCCGCAAACGACTTCTATCGCTCGGTCCGACTTCAGCCTCCACACCAGAACCAAAGAAGAAAGCTTCATGAACGATCTCAATCAGGTCCAGACACTCTGGGAGCTTTTCCTCTCCGGTGGCTTTTTAATGTGGCCGATCTCGGCAATGTCACTGGTTGTGGGAGCCTTCGGCATCGAACGGATGATTGCACTCAGAAAAAATCGGTTTGTCCCAAAGCCGTTTGTCGAAGCGCTTGGCAAGCTTTCGTCTGCTGGGCCGCTTGACCCCCGCAAGGTTTACAAACTTTGTCAGAAGTATCCGTCGGTCGTGGCCCATGTTGTGCGTGCGATGCTGGAAAAGCTCGGTCGACCGCTGGCCGAAGTGGAACATGTTGTCGATACCACAAAGGACCGCGAGGCCTCCAAGCTCTATGCCAATATCCGGCCGATCAGCTTGGCCGCTTCGATCACGCCGCTGATGGGCCTTCTGGGCACCGTGCAGGGAATGATTCTGGCCTTCTATACGACGGCCAAACTCGAGGCCGGGGCCAATCGGGCAGCCGAATTGGCCAACGGCATTTATGTTGCACTCATCACGACATTTGCCGGACTCTGCGTGGCGATTCCAGCCGCCATGATCGCCCACTACTTGGAAGGCCGGATTTTGTCAGGGTTTCGCTCGGTCGACGATGTTGTGGGGGAACTCTTGCCACAAGTAGAACGCTTTGAGAATCGCGGCCGAGTCACGGTCGCTCAGCTCTCTGGAGATTCGGTCGTCCAAAAACCAACTGCCGAACGACCCGCACCAGTAAAGCAGTCATGACATGAGCGTCCGCATCGCTAAGGGAGATTTATCGAAGGGTCTGGATTTAACATCCATGATCGATGTTGTTTTTTTACTAATGATTTTTTTCCTGGTGGCCAGCAAACTCGAGGAGGCCGATCGCTCCATCGATGTTGTGTTGCCCAAGGCCAGCGCCGCCAAGCCGCTCACCAGCCGACCTCGCGAGTTCATTGTGAATATCGATAGCAACGGGGGCTACTTTGCCGGAGCCAGACCGGTTGATCTGGTGGAACTGGAACGGTTGCTC
>QWQJ01000112.1 GCA_003670865.1 Planctomycetota bacterium
GGCGTTGGCGGGAAGGGGGGCTAGCCAATAGGATTGGATAGAACCGGTAGCGAAGCCCGTCCGGCTGAAATAAGTCGGTAAAGAAACTGGGAAAGAAACCCCGGCTTGGAGGAGAAACGATGTCTACTTATGTCCTGTACGTGTTGACTCGCCTGTGCGGAATCACCGTTACCATCGCTTTCTTGGCGAACACACAAACGCTGGCCTGGTCTGCCGATACCGAAGCGCACGTTTCATTTGTGGAAGCTGCGCAGCATTCTGACTCCAGCCCAATCGTGACGGCCATCGGACTGCGAATGAAACCAATTCGTCAGCCCGCAGCAGCGTCAGAGATCGTCATTTTAGTTGATACCTCTGCCAGTCAAGCCGGCGACTATCGCCGGCTTGCCCTCGACAGTCTGGCTGGCATTTTAGAGAAAGCTCGCGAGACAGATCGATTTCAGATCGCGGCAGTTGATATTTCCTGCGTTCCACTGAGTGATGGTTTTCTATCGCCGCGAGGAGAATCGATCAGGGCCTCGACGCTGAAACTTGATGCCCGCACGCCGCTGGGTTCAACCGACATGATTACTGTGCTGGACGCGGCGGCCGAACTCTTTAGCGAGACCGATTCGCCCCGCTCCATGATCTACATCGGCGATGGGCCGGGGCTCACTGGTATCGCTACGGACGACTTTCAGCGGGTCGTTGATATGTTGCGTTCCAAAAGGATTTCTTTTTCCAGCCTGTGCGTTGGCCCCCAGATCAACTGGCCTTGCCTAGCAGCAATTGCCAGCGCTAGCGGCGGTGTCTTGATGGCGCCGGGCGATGCTGTTTCAGCGAAGGATGCCGGCAGCGCACTGATCGCAATGGCTACATCACCGATCAGTTGGCCAGAGGAAGTCGTACTCTCAACCGATGCCCCCGATCCACGCTTGCGAATGCTTCCGGGCCGACTGCCCCCCTTGCGCAGCGACCGGGATTCAATCATTCTTATTGAAGGCCAACTCTCGGCGGCACGGCTCGAAATGCAGCTTGAGTGTGGCTCCACAAAATCGCCCCTTGCCCTCGATATTCCTGCCGCCACCCCACAGACCGAGAATGCCTTTTTGACGGAACTTGCCCGTAATGCCAGCGACAGCGATGGTGTTTTCCTGCCGTTGCTGGGACGCGAGGGATTCGAGATGGCGAAGGCGGCCATTCGCGGCGAGGCCACGGCGCTAGCGGAACTTTCGCGACAGGCCGAGTCTGTTGGGGCCCATGATTCAGCCGTTCGCTTGGCAGAGGCATCGCTACGACGCGATCCAGACAACGCCGATGCATCGCTGATGCGGTCTGTAGCGCAGTCTGTGCCGCGGACCACGGAGGTCGAGGTAAATGAATTTGATAATGAGTCTGCTAGCTCGCCAGACGCGCAGCCCAGTGAACTCGAGCAAATCAACACGCTGCGAAAAATCCGTGGCCAACAACTTGAGCAGGAAATCGCCGTAAAGCTCCGTGAAGCCAGGCAGCTGATGGCCTCCGATCCAGATCAGGCCAAAATTGACCTCAAGGACACCCAGCGACTCCTCGCGTCTGACGACCTAGATCCCGTGCTACGAGACCGGCTGAATCGACAAATTGAAATCAGCGTTCGTGAATCTGCCCTGCGATCTCGCGACAAGTCGGTACGAGATTTGGCCGCAGAACAGCGTGCCGCCAGCGGTCGCGAACGGTTAAAGCTCCTCGACAAACTGCAAAGGGAGGAAGATCGGATCAAGCAACTGACGGTTCGGTACAACACGCTAGTCGAGGAGGGCATGCGGACGGGCTACCAACAGCCGACCACCAGCTTTCATGATGCGGAGCGCGTTGTCGGCAAGGAAATTGCCGAGGCCGCTCCCGATCCGCACGCTAACCAAGGCATTCCGATGACGGCCCGCATACTTGGCCGTACCGCGCCTCTGGTCGCACGCATTCTCGATTACGACACGGAGAACGCCCGCGTTCGGCGCGATTCTCAGCGGGGATTCATGGACGCCCTACACCTTACGGATGTGGCCCACATTCCTTTTCCTGACGAACCGCCGATTGAATATCCCAGTCCTAAGAGATGGGCTGAACTGACAAAAAAACGGGAAAAATACAAGTCGGTCGATCTGGATAAAGCCGGCAGTGCCGAGAAGAAGATTTTTGACGCACTCGACAAGAAGGTGGAGAGCTTTGAATTTACAGAGACGCCGATTCGCGATGTCATTGCCCAGATTGAGGATGCGCAAGGCATTCCAGTAGAAATCGACATGAAGGCTCTTGAGGATGCCGGATTTGATCTTGAAACGCCCCTGACAAAAAGCATCTCGGGCATCTCGTTGCGTTCGGCGCTGCGACTCTTGCTGGGCGACCTCGACCTTGCCTACATCATCAAAGATGAGGTGATGCTGATTACCACGAAGGAAAAAGCTGCGGAACATATCGTCATCAAGGTGTATCCAGTTGCTGATCTTGTGCTGCCGGTGAATCCCAGCAGCGGGATCAATCCTTTTCAAATGGGTGGCGGTATGGGCGGCCAACAAGGCGGCATGGGCGGGGGCATGGGCGGCCAACAAGGGGGCATGGGGGGCCAGCAAGGGGGCGGTATGTTCCAGATCTCCGACGCACGGGCCTTAGTTGCCCGCCGAGAGAAGCCCGATTTAGCGCCTGTGCCTGCCCGAGTGGCTACCCCACGGCAACCAACCGCAGCGCCTCGCAAAGCTCCTCCAACGGCCGCTATTCCACCTGCCACAGTGGCCGCTCCAGCAGCCAGCGAACTGCAGACCGATGCCGTCGGCCTTTCAAAACAGATTGTGGAGGCTGCCGATCTGCAGACAGCTATCCGCGATTATTTGGATGCCCCTTCGATCGCCTCTGGTGGCAACTCAAAACAGGGACCTATTAAAGACCAAGGGACACCCCCTACGGAGCGAGAGATGGCGATTCGCATGTCGCGTCTGCGAGTGAGTGCTGCAGAACTCGGCCGCAGCGATCGCTTTGATCGGGCGGCCGATCTCATTTCAGCAGCCATCATTTCGGGCCACTGCGAACCGTGGATGTATGAGGCACTCGCCGTGGCGATGGAGGCCGCTGGTCGGCCTCGTGAGGATGTTGATCGCGTTTTACTTTCGAGTGCCGATTCGGCGACAACTCCCAGCGACCTGCTGCTCTTGGCCAATTACCTAGCTCGCTCTGGATCGACAAAGCAGGCCATTCGAATCTGCAAGCAGGTGACCATACTGGATCGGTCAAACCGTGAGGCTTTTGCACTGGCAATGGTACTGGCTGCCAGTGGGGAGGATGTGGGCACGCTCCTCTGGGCATGCCCCGGCGTATTGCGACACCAGTGGCCAGCCAGCCAGCAAGAGGTTGTCACGCGGGCAACGAGACTCTCAAAGGTGACCATCGAAAAATTGGGGAAGGAGGGCCAGGCCGAGACTGCTCTGGCATTTCAAGCCGCGATTGATACCGCGATCATCCGCGACATCGATCTGCAAATTACATGGGGCGGGGATGCAGACATCGATCTGATTGTCGAGGAACCAACCGGCACGGTTTGCTCCCTCTCTTCGCCCCGCTCCAGTTCGGGCGGGACGCTCTTGGGCGACACTGCGGCGGCAACCGTCTCTGCCAAGCAACCCGGGGCCGGCGGCGATCCGACCAATGCTCTGCAGCGAGAACGTTATGTTGCCGCCGAGGCCTTTCCCGGCACCTATCGAGTTCTCATTCGTCGGGCCTTTGGAAAAGTTGCCGCCGACACAATTACTGCCGAGCTAACGCTCTACAAGGGCACAGACCGCGAACAAAAACTTCGCCGGCAACTCCCGCTGGGGGCCGATGAGGTGCTGCTGAGCATCGACCTGCCAGAGGGCCGGCGACGTGAGTCACTGTTGGATGCCCAAGTGGCACAAGATGTTGTTGTCCAACAGCAACTGGGTCGATCGATTCTAGCTCAACAACTCAACGGTTTGAGCGATTCATCCACGCTTGCGTCGCTTTCTCAAAGCAGAGCGGGTGGTACCGCAGGCCAAGGAATCCCGGGCCAGCCATTTTTTCGTGGTGGCGCGGTTGGCTACCAGCCAGTAGTCTCGATGCTGCCGGAAGGTGCTAATTTTTTTGCTCGGGCAGTTGTCTCGGCTGACAGACGCTATGTCCGCGTGACATCGACTCCGCTTTTCTCTGGCGTTGGCCAAGTCACGCAGTTCTCATCGAGCGGCGGTGGCCAACAAGGCGGTCAACAGGCTGGACAACAGGCTGGACAACAGGCTGGTCAGCAGGCTGGCGGTCAGCAGGCTGGCGGTCAACAGGTTGGCGGTCAACAAGGTGGCCAGCAGGGGGGGATGCAAGGTGGTCAGCAGGGCCAATTTTGCTGGGTTGCCCGGGAGGTTTACGGTGATTACAACCCAAAGTGGTTGTTGTTTCGCCACTGGCTTCAAACATCGGCCCCACGCTGGCTGCACGACCTGTACGCCAGCCACGGCCAAGAATTTGCTCTCTGGATCCACGACAAACCGCTTCTAAAGTCGGGCATCAGGCTCCTCATGGATCAGGCCATTTCACCATGCCTACCTTTGGAGTAATTTTAGCGGCCGCCGGCCAGAGCAGTCGCTTTGAGGATGCTCATTACAAGAAACCCTTTGCGCCTCTCGCTGGCCGACCGGTGTGGATGCACTCGGCAGAGAAATTCCTCGAACGCGAGGATGTCAGGCAGGTTGTAGTCGTTGTCTCGCCTGAAGACCGCGAATCGTTTCTGGAAAAGTTTGCCGCCAATCTGGCATTCATGGGGATCACGCTGGCTGAGGGGGGCGACCATCGGGCCGACTCAGTCCGGCTGGGAATGGAGAAGCTCTCGCCTGAAATTGACATGGTGGCCATTCACGATGCCGCTCGACCGTGCTTGGCCTCTATTTGGATTGATCGCGTTTTTGATGCGGGCGTGCGGACGGGTGCGGCCATTCTCGCCATTCCAGTCGTCGGCACGCTCAAGCGAGTCGCTCCCGACATGACCATCACAGAAACGGTTGACCGCAGCGGCCTCTGGGAAGCGCAGACGCCACAAGTTTTTTCGCGTGCCGTTCTCACTCGCGCGATTGCAGCACATATCGGGAAGCAACCAACCGACGAGGCTCAACTCGTTGAAGCAATTGGCCAGAGAGTCACCGTGGTGCAAGGCTCAAGGATCAATCTGAAGATCACCTCCCGCGAAGATCTGCGACTCGCCGAGCAGGCCCTCAAGGCCCTCCCCAAGCCCACGCTGAGCGGCCCAGCCCACCCCTTTGCCGACGACGACAAGTGGCGGTGATATCTCTGACACAGAGGCAATGAATTTTTTACGCGAAGAATAGGCTCTGATGACCGACGAATCGACCAATTTATTTGATGATTTTTGTGCTCGCGGGCTGGTGCACCAATCGACCGATGCCCTATTGCTACGGCAGTGGTTGGCGACGCCCGGCCGCCGCGTCTACGCGGGCTTTGATCCAACGGCCGCGAGCCTGCATGTGGGCCATTTGGTGGCGATCGTGCTCCTACGTCGGGTGGCTCATGCGGGACACGAACCAGTGGCCTTGGTGGGAGGTGCCACCGGCATGATCGGCGACCCCAGTGGCCGCAGCGAGGAACGAAACCTACTCTCTCATGAGCAGCTTGCCAGCAATATCGCCGGAGTGGAGCGACAGATTCGCACGCTGTTGGCAGCCCCTAACCTGACAGCCGCCCGCTCTCAACGTGCCGCCCCCGCAACACGAGTGCATGTTGTCAATAATGCCGAGTGGATGCGGGGCGTGGGCTACCTCGAGTTTCTTCGCGATGTCGGCAAGCATGTGCCGCTCTCGCAAATGCTGGGCAAGGACTCGGTCAAGAGCCGGCTGGAGCGGGCCGACGGGGGTCTCTCCTACACCGAGTTTAGCTACATGCTTTTGCAAGCGTGGGACTTTGTTCATCTCTCAGACTCGCTCGACTGCCGTGTGCAGATCGGCGGCAGCGATCAATGGGGCAACATCACCGCCGGCATCGAACTCGGCCGCCGATTGCGGGCCCGCGACCTTCACGCAATCACCTGTCCCTTGCTGACAAAGTCGGACGGTACAAAGATGGGCAAAACCGCCTCTGGAGCAATCTGGCTCGACCCAAAAGCGACGAGCCCTTACCGCTTCTACCAATACTGGATCAACCTTGAAGATGCCGACGCCGGTCGCTGCTTAACGCGTCTGACAGAATTACCTCTCGATGAATCACAGGCTCTGGATAGATTGCGCGCGACAAACCCTGCCGCCCGCGACACCCAAAAGCGGCTGGCTGAAGAGCTGACGCATCTGGTGCATGGGTCGCAAGGACTGGCCGCTGCCCAGCAGGCCACAGCGATTTTCTTTGGCGCCACCATCGAGAATCTGGACGACTCGCTGCTGAGTGATATTTTTGCCGATGTGCCAA
>QWQJ01000062.1 GCA_003670865.1 Planctomycetota bacterium
CCATCTTTGATAACTCACGGCCATTCGACCATCGCCAGCAGCACTCCTGGCAATGATCAGCAGCGGCCCCCTTCCAGTCGATCTGCATGCCCGACTGCTCACGGCCGAACATTCCACATTTCGGGCGTGGGGCGTGCGGGCAGCCGGCAACATGGAAAGGATCGACGCGTCCCTGCACCCGATGATCGCGGCAATGGCTGCCGATCCCGCCACAGAGGTGCGGCTGCAGGTGGCAATTGCAGTTGCAAAAATTTGATGGTCTCCAACAACTGCCTGTCCTCGTTTCAGTGCTTCAATCAAGCAGCGGTGACGCATTGATTCCGCACATCGTCTGGCAGAATCTCCATCCGCTTTTGGAACGGCAGACCATCGAGATGCTGGCCCAGATCGAAGCGAGTGACTTAAAGCAGTCGCCCGGCTTAACGGAACTCATGCCGAAAGTGATTGAGAGGATTTTAGGCCGAACAGATTCCGATCCGACGCCGGTAGCAAGGCTCCTTAAATTGGTCTTGATGTGGTCCATCGGCCGATTTGGGTGCCGCTCAAAAGTGCCTGTCGTTGCTGGCGGCAAAAATCAGATCTGGCGAAGTGGCCGCTGAGCAACTGGTTGAGTTGAAGGCCCAGACCGCAAGTGCCGTAGAGGCCATTTTCGAGGCCAGTCAAGGCCACCCGCTCTACGTTGAGGCGGCGATCATGACGGCCACATGGCACGATCCCGCCGGGATGGCGGCCGTGTTGGCACTCTATCTCTCCCGCGAGCAGCCGCTGTCGCATCGCGTTCGGGCGATCGCTGCACTTGTAGCCGCACGGTCCGAGAGTCTGCCGGTGGCGACTTTGGCACCTCGATCAGCGGCACCGGTGGCCTGAGCAAACTCGGCAGCGGCAGGCTGATCCTCTCTGGCACAAACACTTACTCTGGCCCGACGACCGTCTCGGCAGGCGTGCCTGGGGTTACGAATCCGCCGGCGGCGCGTAGAATAGCGCCGAACCATTGCCATAGTGTGCCCTTCTGTGCCGTACGGCGCTAGAAATCGGGAACGCTTTGAAGCTTTCGCGCGTGAAATATGTGACCCGCGAAGGCCCGGAAAAAGAAGTTCGCGGCTCATCGGCAGATCATCAACCGGCAAACGCTTGCGGAAGTACCGTTGAGCGGGCTATCCTCTGAGAACGGAATAGTCGAAGGAAGTCATCCATGGTTGAATTCACGATTACAGGCGAGAAACTCTGGGTTCGCATGGAGCGAGCAGTGGAAAAAGTTAATGAACGGCTGCGGAAGACGGTGGGCATTCTCGAGGCCTCAAAGGTGCCTTATGCGGTGATCGGGGGCCACGCCGTGCGAGCCTAGGTGGCGCAGGTGGATGAGGCTGCGCTGCGGACCACGCGAGACGTGAATATTCTCGTTCGCCCGGCCGACCTGCCCGCGATGGTTGCCGCCATGACGGCCGCCGGGTTTCATCATCGCAATACCTCCGGGCTCGACATGTTCGTCGAACACCCCGATGCATCGGCCCGCGATGCGGTGCATGTGCTGCTCGTCGGCACGATCGAGCGCGGGGGCGAGCCCAATCCCGATATCGTTCCTGCCGTCCGCACGGATGACCTCCAGACGGTCGCTCTGGAAACGCTCGTGCGCATGAAACTCAACGCGTTCCGTCGGAAGGATCAGGTCCACATTCTTGACATGCTTTCGCTAGGTATGGTCGACGCTTCGTGGCTCGACCGGTATCCGGAGCCGCTGCGCTAACGACTGCAGCAACTGCTCGACGATCCCGACGGCTGAAATCCCTCTGTGCCATTGATAGGTGAGGCACTTGCTTATCCCCTGTGAGAGGAGAGGGTCAGGCCCTCTGTCCCTCCCAAAGCGAATTAAGAAATCGGCGCAACTGAAGCGACGGGGTCGAGCTTGGTCAAGTGAGAAGCCATCACTCAATACAGCGGTCTTGGCAGCGGTCTTGGCAGCGGCCAACCTCAACAGCGCCCGCTTTGGTCTCGCCTCGGCCGCCTTTGCGACGACTCCAACCTGTTTGCCATTAGCCAGTCCGCGAACATCCCCAGGTCGGGCAGGGGTGATGATTGCGGAAGTACCGTTGAGCGGGCTATCCTTACCACTAGCTCAATTCCTTCACGGCGTCCTGGAACATCATTCTCACGCAGATCGACCCGAAAACAAATTCGTGACCACCACCCCAAAACTTGCCACCCTCTTTTGCACAGCCTTGCTACTAGCCACCTATGCATTTCAAGCGGAGGCCAAGCCGCTCAAAGTCTTCGTCCTCGCCGGCCAGTCAAACATGGACGGACAGGCGGACGTGCGGACGATCGACTTTCTCGGCGAAGACAAGGATGCGGCGCGTGCGGCCTTGCTACAGACGTTTAAGCCGGACGGCAAGACTTTCGTCACGCGCGACGATGTCTGGGTGGCCAGTGGCAGCATCTACTCCAACCTGCAGACCGGATTTGGCGGTCGAAGGGATTACAGTAAACTCGGCACGTGCATCGGGCCGGAATACGCCTTCGGCTATTACATGGGCGAAGCGCTCGACGAGCAGGTGCTCCTGATCAAATACGGCCCCGGCGGCACCAGTCTACTTTCCTCATGGCGTCCGCCAAGTGCAGGTCCGACCGGCGACCCCACGGCCGATGCCGCGGAACTCGACCAGGCCACGGTGGACAAGTGGTTCGGCGGTCACGGCGGAAAGGTTATCGGCTGCCAGTATCGTGTCCTGGTTCGCTACGTCCACGAAACCCTCGCCGATCTAAAAAAACACTTCCCCGCTTACAATGAAATAGACGGCTACGAAATCGCAGGCTTCGTATGGTTTCAGGGCTACAATGATCTCGGCTGCACCAAGGAGCAATACTCCAGTGCCCTCGTCGCCCTCATCAAAGACCTGCGCACCGAGTTCAAGGCCCCGGCTATGAAAGCCGTTATCGGCGTGATGGGCGTCAACGGCGTGAAAAACGAAGGCGGCAAACAAGAGGGCGTCCGCGGGGGTCAGCGTTTCATCAATACCGTGCCCGAGTTCGAGGGCAACGCCCGCGCCATCGAAACCGCACCGCTTTTGAGTAAGGAAGTTGTGGATCTCATGACCATGGGCTGGCTGAACAAGGATCGCGACGAGAAGACAAACCCCGTCAGCCCCGAAGAGCGCGCAATGCTCGGGCGCGCCACGTCCAACAAAGGTTTTCATTACTTCGGCGAAGGGCGTTTTTTCGTCCTGCTTGGCAAGGCTTTTGCCGACACGATGCTTGAGCTTTCAGGCAAGGGGAACAAGGTGCTGCCGCCGAAGCTGAATGATTTCCAGCCTCCAGCAGTAACCTCAAAATAAATACTGCCGAAACAATCCGCATGAGAACCATCGTTGCATCACAGCGGTCTGTGTCGTCTGCGATGAGTCGCCTGGGTGCAGCAAAGATAGCGGGCGCAGGGGGAAGTTTTTTGCCGTTCTGGTCGTTGGCGATCTTGCTCTTCGTTCTTGCGAGCGCTTGTCCGGCAGCCGATGCGGTCTCCGAGTCGCAACGCATCGTATCGCAATACAAAGCCGTCTTCGCCAGTCCGTCGAAGCGTCTGCCGGCGTTCCATGCCGTTGACAGCCCGATCACCGGCAACGGTGACATCGGCCTGACTCTCGACGGGCCGCCCGAACGCCAGCGGTACTGGATCTCAAAGTGCGACTTTTGGAAATCGGGCCCCAGCTTCAAGCAATGCGGGCCAAGCCTGATCGGTGGGATCGATGTGAGCATCGAATCACTCAAGGACGCTTCCTACCACGTCGAACAGCCGCTGTATCAGCCAGGGCTGGCTTCGAAATTTGCCACGGCCAGTGGCTCTGTGACCATCAACGCCTGGGTCTCGGCTACGGATAGTCTGGTCGTGCTGGAGCTGGCCGCGCTCGATGCCCCGGTTCAAGTGCGGCTCGACCTTTGGACCAAGGACGGCTACGGCTCAGAAACCGCGAAAGGAAGGAGCGTCGAGGTCACGTGGGCGACCCGAAAGTTCGTCTCGGCCGACTTACTGTTTCCCACCGAAGCGATCATCGCCCTGCGCAGCCCCAGTGGGTTCACGCTCGAACCGGGAAAGCCGGTCACAGTTGTCGCCGCGGTGATGACCAATCACGACGCGAAAGATTATGAAACGCTCGCGGTTGAAAAGGCACAACGCAGCGTGCTGGACGAAGTGGTTCGCCTGCGAGCGGAGCACCGCAAGTGGTGGCAAAATTTTTGGGCCGAGTCCTATGTTGAGCTTCAGGACAAGCTACTCGAAAAGCACTACTATGCGTCGCATTACGTCATGGCCTGTTGCAGCCGCAACCCCAAGTTTCCTCCGGGACTCTATGGCAATTGGATCACGCTGGACCGGACCGCGTGGTCTGGCGACATTCACCTGAACTACAACCATCAGGCCCCGTTCTGGGCGCTCTATTCGTCGAACCATGTCGGACTTACTGAGTGTTACGATGCGCCGCTGCTGGAGCAACTCGAAGGGTTCCAACGAGACGCCCGCACATTCCTCAATAAAAAGGGTGCCTACGCCAGCGTCGGCATAGGTCCCAAGGGCCTGGTTTGCCGCTTCCCGGACAAGGCCGGGCTCGACCAGGCATACAAGGCGAAATGCACCCCGGGCTCCTATGATGACCTGGCTGGCCAGCCGATGTTTCTCGGCCAGAAGAGCAACGCGTTGTTTGGCGCGATGAATATGATCCTGCGGTATGAATACACCTATGATGTCGATTACCTTCGCAAGGTGTATCCCTATCTGACTGCCGTCGCCGAATTTTGGGAGGACTATCTGGTTCTCGAAAATGGACGGTATGTGATCCATGACGACAGCTACGGAGAAGTGGGGCCATGGGAAGGCAACGACTGGAGGAAACTCTATGGTGATTTCAATCCAATCCTCTCGCTGGGATTCCTTCGCGTGTTCTTCAAGTCGATGATCGCCTATAGCGAGGACTTGGATTGCGACGCCGACAATCGCGCCAAGTGGCAGAATATCCTCGATCGCCTGAGCGAATTGCCCGTCGTCGTCGAGAATGGCCGGAAGCGATTCCGCGCCTGCGAAGGTGGCAGTGGCTCCGGCTCGAAGATCATCGGGCTGGACTGGGTGATGCTGCACAGCCTCATCTTTCCTGCGACAAACTTTGGTCTAAACTCCGACGCCGCGTCGCTGGCCATGATCCGCGAAGAGATGAAGCTCTGGGACGACAAGGTATGGGTCAGTCACGGCAACAATTTTCAGACCGCGCTCATTGGAGCTGCCCGCGTGGGATTCGATCCCGATTTCCTCGTCGCCAAGGCCAAGGAAGTGATCGCGCACCGCTCGACTCCCAACCTATGGATCATGGCCGGCGGTGGTGGCATCGAGACCTGCAGCGGCATCCCAGGACTGATCAACGAAATGATGCTGCAAAGCCACGGCGGAGTGATGCGGATTTTTCCTGTCTTCCCGCGTGGACAATCGGGCTCGTTTCACCGGCTACGAACCTTCGGCGCGTTTCTGGTTTCCGGTGCCATCGACAAGGGAGTCGTTCGACCCATCGTGATCGAAAGTGAAAAGGGGCGGCCGTGCGTCCTCCAAAATCCGTGGCCCGGTAAAAAGGTGGTCCTTTCCAGCAACCAAGGCCAGACCCGCGAGGTGTCGGGCGACGTCTTGCGGCTACCGACGGTCGAAGGCGAGCGTTTGACGCTCGCTCCGCAGAGGTGACTCCCCGGCAAGGGGCAATTCGGTGCCTGGCACCGAATATGGAGGGGTGGGGTAAGCTGACTACCTATCTTGCCTAGATTCGGTGCCAGGCACCGAATAGTCAGCTGGCCTACCGGGCGGCCTAACCGGTAGACTTGACTGGACGAGTGAATTCCGACGCTGAGTGAGGTGCCCCGTGCATTCGATTAAGTACGTCCACTGGCAAGAAGGCGATTGGTGGCTCGGCTATCTTGAGGAGTACCCAGATTATTGGACCCAGGGCGAGTCCTTGCCCGACCTTATCGAGCAGTTGAAGGATCTGTATCTCGACCTCTCCGGCGGCCAAATTCCCGGCGCTCGCAAGGTTGGTGAGCTCGTTATGCCATGAAGCGTGTCGATCTGATCAGGTCGATTGAGGCGCGTGGCTGCGTATTGGTCAGGCATGGTGGCAGGCACGACTGGTATCGCAATCCAGTCACAGGTGTTTCTCAGCCAGTGCCTCGTCATCGAGAGATCAAAGAGCCGCTTGCGCGTCGAATCATCCGAATGCTGACCGAGAGCGCGAAAGATCGATCAGGCGGCGATGAGAGCTGAGGGATGCAGAACAGCCCATATTCGGTGCCTGGCACCGAATATGGGCTGTTGGGGTAAGCTGACTACCTATCTTACCTAGATTCGGTGCCAGGCACCG
>QWQJ01000065.1 GCA_003670865.1 Planctomycetota bacterium
ATGGAACTTGCAAAGCGACTGGTTGAACGTCAAAAGATGCCGATCTGCATCATCAATGGGGCGGTTGGCGGAACTCGGATCGACCAGCACCAGCGGAATGAATCCAATCCCACCGATCTGGCAACCATCTACGGTCGGATGCTGTGGCGGGTCGAACAGGCCAAACTCAAGCATGCGATCCGGGGCATTCTCTGGCACCAAGGCGAGAGCGATCAGGGATCCGACGGTCCCACCGGAGGCTATGGTTGGGAAACCTATCAGGAGTTTTTTGTCGATATGTCGGCGGGCTGGAAGCGAGACTTTCCCAATCTCAATCACATCTACGTCTTTCAAATCTGGCCAGATGCCTGCAGCATGGGAGGCCGACAAGGCTCTGGGGATCGACTGCGTGAGGCGCAGCGCACGCTGCCCGACCTCTACTCTCATCTTAGCGTCATGCCAACGGTGGGGATCAAGCCGCCGGGGCCCTGTCATTTCCCACTTCAGGGCTGGAGCCAAATTGCGACGCTCATTCAACCGCTGATTGAAAGGGACTTCTATGGCAAGGCAGCAACCCCTTCGATCCTGCCACCCAATCTCAAACGGGCTTCCTATACGAGCGCTCAAAAAGATGCGGTGATCCTCGAATTTGATCAACCGGTTGTGTGGACAGACGCGCTCAAGGGCCAGTTTTATTTCGATGGAGCCAAAGATCAGATCGAGTCGGGAGCGGCTCGCGGCACTCTCCTCACGCTCACTCTCAAAGAGCCATCGTCGGCAACGAAAATGACCTATTTAAAAGAGGCCGGATGGAGCCAAGATCTCTTGCTCTTAGGCACTAGCGGCATTCCTGCTCTGACGTTTTGCGATCTACCATTGCTCGAGTTTCGGAAATAAAATCTTTCCTGAGAGTAAAAACCCATGCTGAGTGACATTTTATTAATGAAAAAATTGACGGCTCAAGGGCCGGCAGTATGTGCCTGCCGCATTCTGCTGGACTTTTTGGTCTATGCTGCGGCCACCACCTCGCTGATGACTCATTCAGCACGCGCCGAACCATCCGCGTTGCCCCCAGACCTCACGCAATCCAACCAAGTCGATCGCGAATTGACCTACAATCTGGGAGCTACGGGCCTACGGGGCTGGATCTACTCCAAGCCAGCCAGCCACTTTGACGGTCTGCAAGGCCGAACTACTGCCGCCAGTCGCCAGATTCTTGTCACGCATGTGGGCAAGAAATCGCCCGCCGATGGAATCGTGCAGGTCAACGATGTGATTCTCGGCGTCGCTGGCAAGCCCTTCAACAACGACGCTCGCAAGAGCCTCGCGATGGCGATTGGAGAAGCAGAGCAGGTAGCCAATCGCGGCCTCCTCACGCTCAACTGTTGGCGAGATGGAGTAGCCCGAGAAGTGCAGATCACGCTCACGCCTCTGGGCACCTATTCCGCCACTGCCCCCTACGACTGTCCAAAGTCAAAAAAGATTTTTACAGCGGCTTGCCAGTTGCTCGAACAGGAGGAGTTGCAGGAAAGCTGGAACGGCGCTGTCACGGGCCTAGCACTGCTGGCAACAGGCAATCCGGCATACCTGCCACGACTCAAAGAGTTTGCCCACAAACTCGGCCCCGCCACGCTCAAGCTTCAACTCCGAGACGGCATGGTGATGTGGGACTGGGGATATAAAAACTTATTCCTCAGCGAATACTATCTGGCGACTGGTGACAAGGATCTGCTGCCGGCGATTCGGGAATACAGCGTATCGCTCGCCAAGGGACAGGGCCTCTACGGCACATTTGGCCACGGCATCGCCCCCCCCACGGCCGACGGGAAACTTCACGGATCGATTCCACCGTACGGGCCTGTCAATGCGGCGGGGCTCGTCGGAAACATTGCAATAGTGATGGGAAAAAAGTGTGGTGTGAGGGATCCGGAGATTGATCCGGCTATTGATCGCGCCAGCAACTTTTTTGGCTACTACGTCGACAAAGGATCGATTCCCTACGGCGAGCACGAACCGTGGCCGTATCACGAAAATAATGGCAAAAATGCGATGTCAGCAGTGCTCTTTGCCGCTCAGGAAGTTCGCCCTGTTGAGACGCTATTTTTTGCTCAAATGGTGGCTGCAGGCTATGCCAACCGCGAGTCTGGCCACACCGGCCAAGGGTTTAGCTATCTGTGGGGTGCTTTGGGTGCCGCGACCGGCGGTCCGGCAGTTGCAGCGGCCTTTTTTAGGGAGGCCGCCTGGCACTTCGATCTTGTGCGTCGCAGTGATGGATCGTTTACCTACGATGGCGGCGAGCAATACGGCCCCGGCAAGACAGACGACAACACCTACTACGGCCGGAGCGGCTACTACGGCCTGAGCCCAACGGCCTCGTATGTACTTACCTACTCGCTGCCGCTCAAAAAAATCTGTCTGACAGGCCGCGATGCAAAACAGTCGCACTGGCTGAACGAGAAGAAAATACCGGAGACGATCGCAGCAGGACGGTTTGACATCGACCGAAAAACGAAGACCCCGACAGAACTTGTGTCTGCGTTTAGCAATTGGTCGCCAATCGTCCGCAGTTGGGCGGCTGAGGAACTGGCCAGACGGCCCGAAGCCCAAGCGATGGTGCCCCAATTGATCGAGATGGCCAAGGGATCAGATGTGCATGTTGCGCAAGCCGCCTGCGAGTCGTTGGGCTTGATCAAGAACGCTGAGGCATTGCCCACCCTCACCAGTTTGCTTGCGCACAAAGACCGCTGGCTGCGATTTAAAGCGGCCAAGGCCCTCCGCGACATGAATGCCGAAGCCAAGCCGGCCATTTCAGCAATCTTAAAGGCTGTGGCCGAAACTGCGGAACCTCTCCAGCCAATTGTGTGGGCCGATCCAATCCAACTCACCCATGGTCAGTTGGCCGCCGCCCTCTTTCAAGGACCGCTGAGCGATGCGCTCAAGGACGCCGATCGGAGCCTGCTTTACCCGGCAATTCAAGCTGTCTCCACAAATGCCGATGGCATGGCACGGGCTACCCTGCGAAACTTTTTCGAACATCGCCTGACTGTTGAAGACGTCCAGTCACTTGCGCCCGACATCATTGCCGCCGTTAGAACACCCAGTCCTGCCGACAGGATGTTTGCCAACGAAATCCGTATGGGTGGGTTTAAGGCGCTCACAAAGTACCACTTCAAGGAAGGACTCGCTGCCGGTATCGAACTGGCAAAAACCCAGGGCGGTCATGGCAGCGAGCGTCGCACCGGAGAAATCATGCACGAGATTGTCGGCTACGGCACGGCCGCCCGCGAGGTCTTGCCGCAACTCGCAGAGTTGATCGTGCAGTTTAACGAGCAATGCCGTAAGAGGGAGTTTCCCGACGACTGTAACCAGATGCGAGTGACTTCCGTCAAAGAGGCGATCCAATCAATCGAAGCTGCCACCACTCAGCCCGAACTCCGCAGCGTGTCGCCGACAAAGCCAGCCCCTGAGGCCACTTCGGCAGATCTCACATTTCCCGCTGAGTCGATCGATCAGTGGCATGGCCACAAGCGGCATCTCTTTCAATGGCAGGGCGCGAGTGCCTGGGTCGTTGAGCCCAAGCAATCGTTGCCGGGACGGCCGTGGTCGTGGTGCATGATGTTTCCCGATGCCTTCACAGCTCGCTGTGCGGCACCGCAGCTTCTAGAGGCCGGATTTCATCATGCATTCATTGATGTTGGCAACACATTTGGTTCCCCGGCCGCGATCGAGAAACTGGCGGCATTCCATGGCGAACTGGTGCGACGCGGATTGGCACCAAAAGCGGCGCTGATTGGCATCAGTCGCGGCGGCCTCTACGCCCATCGCTTTGCGGCTGAGCACCCGAAAAAAGTAAGTGTGATCTACGGCGATGCGGCAGTCTCTGATTTTAAAAGTTGGCCGGGGGGCAAGGGCAAGGGAACCGGTAGCGGCGGCGACTGGCAGGCGATGCTCAAGTCCTATGGATTTGCAGACGATGCCGCAGCAATGGCTTATACCGGCAATCCGGTCGACGCCTTGGCTCCATTGGCCGAAGCCAAGATTCGTTTGATCCACGTTGTTGGAGATGCTGATACTGTCGTGCCACCGGCTGAAAATGCCCTTCTCATGGCCGAGCGATACAAGCCGCTCGGCGGCACGATTGAAGTGATTCACAAGCCCGGCGTCGGCCACCATCCTCACGGACTAGCAGACCCCAAGCCGGTGGTCGACTTCATCGTGCGTCACTCATCCATCAGGCCCTGAGACTGTCTGGCAACCCTCAATCAATCAACAGATTTGAGCCGGATATTTTTGTATTCTACCCACATCGGTTTTCCCGCATGCAACTGCAGCGCCAGCACTCCTTCGGTAACTGCTATCTTTGAGTCGGCATCGGTAAAGTCCAGAATCAGCCGCCCGTTGAGATAGTGCCTCACGCGATTACCCTCAGCTAGAATGACTGCATCATTCCAATCACCGAGATTAAAAAGGTTTTCGAAAGTGGCCTGGTCGATCACCGTCGCGGCAACCGTTTTTGTGCCGTCGGCCCAGGTAGCTCTCTCGCCCACATGGCAGACTCGCCCGCGCTTGCCCCCCTCGTCGTAGATAAAGCCAGAGACATTCGGCAACCGATTCTCATTCCGAATCTCGTGCTGAAAACCTCGCACCACCCACTCATTGCTGGCATCCTTATCGGTGATGTGCCGAGAACGATACTGAATACCGGAGTTGTTGGTGGCATTTGAGCGAAACGAAAGTCGGAGTTCAAAATCCTTGAGGGTGCCAGCGGTCCAGATCAAAAAGGTATTTCCCTTGGCAGACTTTTCGGCACTCGTTTCGCCGTGGATAACGCCGTCCCGCACGCTCCACAGTCGTGGATCACCACTCCAGTCAGAAAGGTCTGTACCATTGAAGAGCTTTTGCATCTCGCTCGATTCCCGCGGCGCTAAGACGACCTCCAAGACTGTCTCAACAGCAGGCTCTTTGCCAACGACAACCAGAGGCGCAGCAAAAACCGAGACAATAAGCAGGCGTGTCAATCCGGCATAAAAAAGCAAAGAAAGCATCCGCATGGTGACTCACTCCTACTCGAGAAAGGTTCTGAACTGAAACCTCGAAAGCATACCATCTTGCGAATATTACCTGCCCCTGCGTTGCTCCTTGGGCAGCAAGTGGGCCGGCGGAACGGGTAGGATCAGCCGATAGAGGGCCGGCAGCACAAACAGCGTGAAGAGCGTGCTGGTGACGACGCCCCCGATGACAACCGTCGCCAGCGGTCGCTGCACCTCGGCACCCGTTGCTTCGCTGAATGCCATTGGAATGAAGCCAAGACTCGCCACGAGCGCCGTCATTACAATCGTCCGCAGCGATGCGGCGGCTGTTTCCTCAATCGCGGTATCTCGCGGCGTACCCCGTGACAACCGCTCGCGAAGAGCACTCGCTAAAACCATGCCATTGAGCACCGAGACACCCGAAAGCGTGATAAATCCGACCGCCGCTGAAATCGAGAGCGGCATTCCACGTAATGCGAGTCCCCAAATACCGCCCACACAGGCAAACGGCACACTGATAAAGAGTAGGGCAGTATCGGCGACGTTCCGATAGGTCAAATACAGCAGCACGATGATCAATAGCATTGCCAGTGGCACGACAACCGCCAGTCTTTTTTGTGCTCGTTGCATATTTTCAAACTGTCCGCCCCACTCAATACGAAACTCACCCGCTGGCAAATCGACTGTGCTGGCAATCGCGGCTTGCGCGTCGGCGACAAAGCCACCCACATCGCGGCCCCGCACATTGCACTGCACAACCACGCGTCGCTCGCTCCACTCTCGCGTGACAAATTTCGGGCCCGAAATCGACTCAATATCGGCAATCCGCTGAAGCGGCACGCTCTCTCCAGCCGGCCCCCGAACCGAAATTTCAGCCAGCGAGTCTGGCCCCCGCCGCAGGTCTTCTGGCAGACGCACAACGATCGGAAATCGCAACTGACCTTCCACAATCTGCCCGACTGCCTTGCCGCCCACGCTCTCAACAATATCAAGCACCGCCGCCGCTGAAATACCATACCGCGCGATCTCATCCTGCTTGACAGTAATCTTCAATATCGGCTGGCCCGTCACCTGCTCCACGGCAACGTCCGCTCCGCCGGCCACGGTTCTGATAACGCTGGCGACCTCGCTGGCCTTCTTGACGAGCTTCTCAAGATCGGTGCCAAACACTTTGACTGCGATGTCGGCCCGCACCCCCGATACCATCTCGTTGATCCGCTGCTCGATCGGCTGAGTGAACCAGACAATCTGGCCAGGCATGCCCTCAACAATTCGGCTCATCACATCCACCAGACCAGCCTGCGTGGAGGCGCGAACCCACTGCGAACGATCCTTGAGCGCGATAAAGAGA
>QWQJ01000022.1 GCA_003670865.1 Planctomycetota bacterium
GGGCCCGACGCAAATCTGTGCTGTGTTTGGCCCGACCTGCGATGCTCTCGACACAATCAGCTTGGCCGAACAGTTGCCAGAATTAGAGCTCAACGACTATCTCTACACCGAAAATATCGGTGCCTATTCCGCAGCCAGCAGCACCCACTTCAACGGTTTTCCGCCGGCAAAAATTGTGCACATCAACCAGTGATGAATCGGGTGCATCTTGCACCTCTTGCCTCGCAGCCGATGCCTCAGCTTGTTGAGAATCCCCGGCTCTTCAGTGGCACAATCATTTCAGATGGGGCAGCCCCGCGCGATAGGGATCGCTGTTATTAAAAAACAGTGTGCTCTCGGCTGTGATCCACGCGCTGCCGCGCACGCTTGGCACGACCATGCCCTCCTCGCATCGCACGCTTGCTTCATACACGCCACCCAAAATGCTTTCCTGTCGCCAGACTTTCTCTGCCGCCAAAAGGCCGTCTGCGTAGAGAGAGGCTACAAGCGCACTCGTGGCAGTGCCGCATGGAGAGCGGTCGAATGCCCCGTCAGGACAAAGCACAAACGCCCGGCCATTATTTTTTGGACTCTCGGGCTTTCCCAGGAGCACAATGTGATCGATCGCTTGCCCCGCATCGCCGCTGATTCCGCGAGACATCAGTGCTCGACGGATCGACCACGCCCTGGCTGTCAACCGGGGAATCTCTTTCGCTAAAAGAGATTCTCCATGGTCAGATGTTAGAAAAAACCATAGGCCAGCGGTGGAGATGTCGCCCGTCACTCGCCGTCCATCGGCGCATTCAATCGCCAAGCCCCGCGCAATTCGCCGGGGAGTCACATTCTCAAACGAAGCATCGTTGCCGCCGTGCCATGTCACTGTCACGATGCCCGCCGGAGTCTCCAGTCGAAATGTTCCGGCGACGATCCGCCCCAAGTGTCCAAGCGTTACGGCTAAGCCAATGGTGGCATGACCGCACATGTCGAGGTAGCCAACCTCATTAAAATAAATGGCAGCCATGTCGCATGACGGCTCCGAGGATGGCAGCACCACCACTCCCACCATCGCTTCAGTGCCACGAGGATCGGCAACGATTGCCCTTCGCAGAGCGTCAAAGCGCTCGCGGAAGACTCGGCGACGCATCGCGATAGAACCCTGCCCCAGATCACATGCTGCCAACCATGTCGGATCGATGACAATTCGAGTCGGCTCGCCGATGGTGTGGGAATCGACAACCAGTAACCGCGTGGGCAGGCCGTCTGTCGGGTCTGCCATCTCGCGGGAGTCGTTCATGAGACACGTGAATGAGTGGCGGCCGGACGCGTGCGAATTCCCTCGCGAATAATGCGGAGTACCTCCTCGCGTTCGCTTCCCACAAGCGGTCGCCGTGGCGCCCGCACTGTTTCGCAGCCGATTCCCACCTCTGCCGCGGCAAGTTTAATGCACTGCACTAGCGTGGGGCGTGTATCCAAATGAAGTAGCGGCGTGTACCAACGGTAGATATCGCGAGCTTCTCTCCAGCGGCCGGCCACGGCCAGATCCCACATCAGTCTGTTTTCTTCCGGAAACGCATTGACAAGCCCCGAAACCCAGCCGACTGCACCCAACAAAAGAGACTCAAGTGCTAAGTCGTCGACTCCGCACAGCAGCACAAATCGCTCGCCAGTGAGATTCAACAAGTCGGTGATTCGCCGCGGATCTTCGCTCGATTCCTTAACCGCCGCAATCGTCGGCTCATCAGAAAGTTCTGCGATTTGTTCCGGTTTCAGGTCGATGCCGTATGAGACGGGATTGTTGTAGAGCATGATCGGCAGGCGGCTGGCATGGGCAACCGTACGAAAGTGCTGGATATTTTCGTGCGGTTTCGCTTTGTAGACCATGCCCGGCAGCACCATCAGACCGTCGATGCCAAGTTTTTCTGCCTCGGCTGCAAACCGACACGCGCCGCGGGTTGTGTATTCCGCAACGCCAGTCACCACCGGCACGCGACCGCGGGACGCCTCGAGGCCAATCTTTAGGACCTCGCGCTTCTCCTCAAAGTCGAGCGAAGTGCCCTCCCCCACCGTTCCCAAGACCACAAGTCCGTGGATGCCGCCATCGATGAGTCGCTCGAAGTGCTGCTTGGTCGCGGCCACATCGAGTGATTCATCGGGGTGAAACTCAGTGGTTGCTGCCGCGTAAACGCCTCGCCAATCGATCGTCATGAAGTGATCCTTAGAGAAGTGGCTGTGTCAAATGAGAGTTTACAAAAAAAGCACTGGCCTAGAGTCGCGGTAAAGACAGGAAGTATACGACTTGGGGCTGGACCAGCAATGGATCGCTGGAATGTGCGCTCGTGATTTTCTATGGCCGCACGGCTTCAATCAAGTGGTAGGTCTTGATGAGTTCACTAGTGACTTGGTTCCATGTGTTGGGCAAGTATTCGGTGTACCAACTCGGCTGCTTTGTCACGACAATCACCGTGCCTCCGGGGGCAAGCGCGCGGTGAGCGGCCAGGACAAACCGCTCGGCAATGCGAAAGTCGGCATAGTACGGTGGGTTGGCCAACGCCAAATCGTAGGTGCCGGGTTCTGGCACATTGCCATCCGCTTCCAGGGCTACTGTGATATTCGTCAGTTCACTCAGCGCCGCACCTCGCTGTAGGCACTCCACCGCCCGTGCTGCACTATCAAAGGCATGAACGTGCACCGATGCGTCGCGGCCGGCGATTCCCAGCGCCACGCATCCCGATCCACAACCGATGTCGACTACCCGCGATTGGGGCGCCACATCAACGGCACCCAGCAGATGCCGGGCACCGGGATCGATGCGGCGGTGGGCAAATACTCCCGGCCGTGTGACCGCCTTCAGCAGTCGTTCGCGATCACGAAACATAAACTCAGCGGAAAAATTTCGTACCTTGGCTAGTTCCCGAGTTTTTTCCACGACGTAGGCGACCGTCTGACTACCAGGCCGCACGCGCACCGTTTCGCCTGTCTGGGCAAGTTGCTCCCGCAACCAGCGGTCGTGTGGATTATCGATGGCCGAAACAAGTTGGCCACCGATTGCAAGGTTTACGATTGCCGATTGCAAAATATCGCGAGACAGTTCTGCATCGCCGTCCTTGGAAAGCGGCACGACTGCCATGTCGTACGGCCCATCTGGCATGTCAGCCACACAGGCAGCCTGCAATCCCGCAGGAGCAGTGCCCCACGCCTCAAGAGCGGCGTTTTGCTGAAAAAGATCGAGAAACCACGCGAGAACTCGTGCGTTTGGCCGCTCACTGGCGAGCGCCTGCGCAGCCTGTGCTCGGCCAACGGTAGTGCACACGATGCGTGCGGCTGGCAATGCACGAGCTACTTCCAAAGCGTGCAACTCTGCAGGCCGCGCCGGCAGCGATGCGGCAAATGATTCTTTTGGAGCGGTCACCATGATTTGATTAGACCATTGTTTTGTGCTCCGTAAAATCGTTTGTTTTTACTCCGGACGGCGTGGCGGTGGCGGCCTGTCTTCAGGGGCACCCGGGCCGGCACTGCCCTGGCGGCGGCCCATCTCGTCAGCAAAGTTTTTCAATTCATCGCGACTCAGTTTTCCGTCACCGTCGGCATCAAATGTCATGGCGTGCGCAATAAATCGCTCCGATGAAGGTGGGCCACCACGGCCAGGATTGCCAACGGGTCCACCCGGGCCGGGGCCGTCACGCCCATCACGCGGGCCACGGCCGTCCGGGCCGCCTTCGCGCTGAGGGCCACCTTCGCGTTGAGAGTCTCCCGGACCGCGGCCGCTTTGGCTACCGGGGCCTCGGCGGGCATTCCCCTCCCCTTCTCGACCGAGACCACCTTGAAACCTCGGTGGCATCGGGGGCTGAAACTCATCGTGGTTGAGATTTCCGTCGCCATCCTTATCGATCTGCAACAGGCTGGCAGAGGCGTTCTTTATTTCATCGGCATCGAGTTGGTGATCGTGATTGGTATCGAGCGCTTCACGGATCGGATCGTGGGGTGGACTCCCACGGCCACCGCCCCCCGGCTGTTGGGCGATAGCCGTTGCCACAAGAGTTCCGCTGATCGCTGTAACAACCGCAGCGATCCCCAGCCAGTGAGTGTGTCTCATCGAAAGCTCCTTGAATAAAAAGAGAGAGTAAAGAAAGACTGTTTGGCCCATCAGAAGGGGTTTTGGTCAGCCTCTGACTCTTGAACGGCCCTCAGCCTCAAAAGTTGTGACCCCTTTCTCACGGCTCATATGTGGGTTCCGGCACGCAAAGTGAGCAGTCTGTCCCACTACTCAAGATACGTATTGGACCAGGTGCTAAAAAGTTTTCCTCGGCTGACGCGGGCAGCATCTTCCCGCATGACCTCGGGGGTACGACGAATGAGCCGGATCGTCTTTTGACGGTGGTAAAAAGTCCGCGATCGGGCGGTGGCCGCCGGGCCGGTGTTACGAGGTGGCACGACATTCCGCTGCGATCCCTCTTGGGCTGTTGTGACTGATGCAATCAGCCACACCGCCGCTACAACAGCCACGGAAAGAACACCCGTGCAAAGGTTAGGGAAGTGTTGAAATCGCTTCATCATGCAAAGCAGCAGCCCCTTGACGGTCACGCCTCAGATGGCAAACAGTTACGGCGAAAGAGGCTCAAGCGTGAGCGGATCACGCAGCGGCAGTTGCTTGACAAGGCCACCAAAAAAGTCTTTCATGCTGGCCCGTTTACCCTCGTCTCCGGCAGCAATTTTTTCCCAGTCACCCACCACCAGAATCGCCATCTTCTCTGGATCCAGATGCTTTTTTGCCACTCGCTGCAAATCCTCGCGGGTCACCGCTCTTACTTTGTCACGAAATGTCTGCCAGTAATCCTGTGGGCGACTGGTCCACTCGTCGTTGACAAAAACCCGGAGCATCTGCGGTTTGCTTTCAAACTGGCGGGGGAATGTCTCGATGGCACTTTGCTTGGCAGTCTCTAATTCATCTTCAGTCACCAACTCATCCCGCACTCCCTTGATTTGATCGAGCACAATCTTTGTTGCCAGCGCGACGGTTGGATTTTTGCTCTCAAAACCAGCTCTGAAATCGCCTGGGTAAAAGACTCTCGGGGCCAGCGTCGATCGGGCCGAGTAGGCTAATCCCTCGTTGCTCCGCACCTGTTGCATGATCCGACTGGTGAAGCCACCACCGCCCAGAATGTCATTTAAGAGCAAGAGGCGAATGGCATCCGGATCGTCTCTGGCAATCGACCGCATCCCCATCACAACCTTCCCCTGCGGAATTTCCTTGGGCACATGGTAGAGGCCCGGCACAAGCACCGCTGTGGGAGCGACTGGATCAGCGACCTTTTCGCCTCGCTCCCAACCGGAAAATGCCTGCTCTAATTTTTTCAGCATCTCAGGCTCATCAAAATCTCCCGACACAGCCACGATCATATTGCCGGGGTGAAAGATGCGGCGATGGAGTTCAGCCATCCCTTCACGGGAAATCGCGGCCACACTTTTACCGGTTGGCTCGCTGGACTCAAAATGATCAACTCCATACATCAGCCGCTTCCACTCGCGAGACAGGATCGCAGCGGCGTCGTCGTTGCGTTGCTTGAGGGATTCGATCACTTGAGCCCGCATCGTTTCCAATCGCTTGGCGTCAAACGCGGGTGTCCGCAGCATCTGGATAAAGAGGCGGAGACTCTCGTCAAAATTGCCTGTGAGGCAGTTCATGGTGGCCGAGGATGCGGTCTCGCCAGCGGCCACGCCCACTTCGGTAGCAAGGAAATCAAGTGTTTCGTCAAACTCAGTAGCAGGGATCTGGAGCGTTCCGCCTTCGCGTATAAGCCTTGCGGTCATGGAAGCCAATCCGGGCAGTTCAGTAGGATCGAGCGATGCTCCGCCCTTAAACGACAGCGACAGCGTGATCAGCGGAAACTCATGCGATGGTGCCAGATAGATAACAGTTCCATCCCCCAGCAAGTGGCGAAATGTTTTGGCCTCTGGCGGCTCAAATGCCAGTGGCCCAAAAATAATCTCTTCCGGTCGGGCAGGCAGGGCGACAGTCGCCGTCGGTTCGGCTGCCACGACGGGCTTAGAAGCCTTGATCGCTTGCACCGCATCGAGGGCTGTCTCATCAGAGGTTTTCGGGACTGTCACTACCTGAACCGGCACGACCGCTGTGGGCGGGGGTTGCTTCTGCTGAAAAAAGAAGACACCCACGATACCGATCGCCAAGGCAACTGCAATCACACGCATATTCATCAGTTCTTCGTTTCTACAAAAAGGCTTTTTGATTTTAAAAGGGCTGATCGGACCATCATTTGATTCGGCCGGCACTTATTTGGCAGCACCATCGCCGACGCTGCGCCGAAAA
>QWQJ01000148.1 GCA_003670865.1 Planctomycetota bacterium
AGCAAATAGCCAGCGTGGTTGCGTGCGTCGAATGACCCCGGCCACCAGCGCCCGGGCCTCGAGCGTGGCTTTTAGTCGTCGATTAGGTAAACCGAGATTCTCACGCCACGGCAGCGAGAGAGCCGATGTTGCCGCGGCAGTCTCCCGGGCTCTGATCTCCGGCGAGCCCAGCGGTGTTGGCTCACCGTTTGTCAGGTCGAGCACGCCTACAGACAGCCGCTTGGCCAGCATCAGGGCAATCGTGCCCCCCATGCCCAGTTCGGCATCATCGGGATGGGGTGCAATCACAAGGGCATCAAGCATGGGTCTATTTCTCCCACTTTGGCAGGTTCATTGTGGCAGGGATTTGCCTCAGGTCCTTTTGAGCAGCATACTCTGTCGCCATGAACTTTTCGAAGGGCACAGCGTCTCAAACGCTATCTCACGTCATCGACGAATCAAAAGAGGAAGAACTCTTCGCTGCGGTCTGCGCTCATGCCAAGCAGACGGCCGTGCTGGCCTCGGTCGAGTCGCTGCTGGGGTGGGACGAACGCACGAAGATGCCTGTGATGGCGGGGACTTACCGCGCCGAGCAAATAGCGATGCAGGCAACGCTTGTGCACCGGCAGCGGACAGATCAGGCACACGGTGAACGGCTGGCCGCACTCGCGGAAAGTAAGCTGGCCAAGGTGGGCTCCTCCCAGACGCGGGCCACGATTCAGCTCCTGCAGAAAGACTACGAGAAGCAACTGCGACTCCCGAGTCGACTCGTCGAAGCAATTGCCAAAGCGTGCGTCGAAGCGCAGCAGGCGTGGGCGGTGGCCCGTGAGGAATCTTCGTGGCCGATGCTGCAACCGTGGTTGGAAAAAGTCTTTGCCCTTAAACGCGAGCAGGCTGCCTGCCAACTGCCTGATCGGGATCCCTACGATGCTTTGATGGATGATTTTGAGCCGGGCGCACGCTGGTCTGTCGTGGCCCAGCGTTTTGAGCGACTGCGGGCCCAGATCGTGCCGCTTGTGCGGGAATGCGTTGATTCGCCGCAGCGGCCGAGCGACGCGGTGCTCAAACGTAATTTTCCAATTGCAGCTCAAAAACAATTCGTCCACGATGTTGCAGCCGGTATCGGCTTCGACTTCAAGCGAGGCCGAATTGATACGACCGATCACCCATTTTGTTCGACCATGGGACCGGATGATTGTCGCATCACCACTCGCTGGGACGCAGATTTTTTGCCTACGGCGCTCTTTGGAATTTTGCACGAAGCTGGACACGGCCTTTACGAGCAAGGCCTTTCCAGAGAGTGGTTTGGGTTGCCACCTGGAGAGGCTGCGTCACTTGGAATTCACGAATCGCAGTCGAGGCTCTGGGAAAACATGGTCGGTCGATCGCCCGCTTTCTGGGAATGGTGTTTTCCTCTGGCACAGCGGGCGTTTCCAAAAGCCTTGGCAAACATAACCGCAGCTGAGGTGCAGCGGGCCTTACTAGCCGTGCAACCGTCGCTGATTCGCGTTGAGGCAGATGAAGTCACCTATAACTTGCATGTGATGCTGCGATTTGATCTAGAGCGAGCAGTGGTGCAAGGCGGGCTGGCGGTTGCTGATCTACCCGCTGCCTGGAACGAACGGTTTGCCAAGGATTTTGGGATTCAACCTCAGTCTGATGCAGAAGGGGTGCTGCAAGACATTCACTGGAGTGGTGGCTTGATCGGCTATTTCCCCACTTACACGCTGGGTAATATTTTTGCGGCACAGCTGATGGCGGAGGCCACTCGACAACTGCCAGACCTCGACCAACAGTTGGCCTCTGGCCGGTTTAGCGACCTTCTGGGCTGGCTGCATCAGCATGTGCATTCGCAGGGCCGACTGCTAGAATCCGAGCCGCTCGTGGAGCAAATCAGCGGTCACCCTGTCTCTGAAACGTGGTTGGTAGAGAGCCTTCGTAGGCGGTATGGGCCCGCTCATGGGCTGGCCGCAGGCTGATGGAAGAGTCAGCCTGAGGGCTTAAAAATAGGCTGGCAGGGGCTTCAAAAACCGAAAAAATCCCGGTGGTACACTATCGTCACAGTGGTGTTTGAGAACCGACACCTGACAAACAGAGTAGATAAAGTAGGGAGGGTCGCCGTGGTAGACGACAACAAAGAAAATTCGTCCGCAGATATATGGGCCGGAATTGACGCGGAACCTTCGAAAGATAGTCCCACCGATTTCTCGTTCAGTTTTGAGGATGATCCGGCCCTACCCCCCGCAGTTGATTTATCAGCAGAGAGCGAAGCAGGTAAGGCACCCGAAACGGATCTGTCTAAGAATGGATCTGACTCGGCACCATTGGGCGTTTTTGACCCCGAGGAGAGTGACGACGACAGCTCTTTGCAATCGAGTCTGCTGGGTCGTGAAATCGAAAATGACACGCAGACACCGGACGATGACGAGGCCGCGTCTGTAGCGATCGACAGGCAGGCGGAAGAATCGTCAGCCAAAGAATCCTCGGCTGTTGAGATTGGTACGGGGCATTCTGGCATCGTATCAAATACCGAATGGTCTGATGATGAGTGGGCTGACGCGGCTGTCAATTCGTCTCATCCTTCTGAATCCTCCGAGGGGGCTGCTGATACAGCCGCCGAGTCGCAAGGATTTGAGGAAGGATTTGGGGATTTCCCGGATGCGACAGGCGATGCAGACTCTCCCTTTGCTGCCGATTCGTTCGAAGAGACATCTCAGGGCATGAACGTAAATGCTGGCGATGCTGATGCCACGGGTAAAGAAGATTCTTGGGATTCAGCAGACTCAAGCGTGGATCAGGAACCGGCTTTCGAGGATGAAGCCGCTGACGAAGAATCAACAGCATTTACTCCAGGCGTCGCTGAGTCCGCGGCCGTAGCCGCCACTGTTGGGGCGGCAAAAAAGAGCCCTAAGAAGCCCACAGCCCGACGGGCCAAGCAAAGTGGCCTCGGTCAAATGGTTGGCATTGTGCTTGGGGGCGTGCTGTCATTGCCGATTACCTATGCGATTTTGATTTGGGGATTTCAGAAAGATCCGTTTAAGTTTGCCAAAATGGTTCCACCCGAGGTGGCTCGTTTTCTACCTGAAAAGTTTCAGCCTGGTTATAAAAAGCCGGCTGCTGATCCAGCAGGGATCGTCAGTGGTAAATCTGCCTCTCCGTCCCCGCTCGATAATCTTGCGAGTCTTGCCGTAGACAAGGCAGTTATTCCTGAGGAGGTTGTTGAACCTGCTGGTATCGATGATCTGTTATCAGGCGCAACCCAAACTCCAGTGGCAGTCGATCCGGTAAGTCAGCCTGCCGAGCCGCCAACCCCGGTCCAGGAACTACTTGATTTTTCGCAACTACTGGCAGCAGTCCAGAAAGCATCCGCTGCCAGCGATGATCTCGTGGCCATTCAGGATCCAGCCGATCCGATTCGTAAAAAGATGCTGCTGGGGTGGTACAAGATTTTGGCAACAGTGGGCGAGGAGCTGGTCATGCTTGAACAAGTCGCCTCTGATGCCGGTCAACCGCTCAAGCAAACGCCACCAGCGGTTGTCGAACTCTGCTCGGCTATTGCGGCCGACAACGGTCTGGCCAAAGAGCTACAAAAACTGGGGAGACAGTGGCTGACCTTTAAAAAGCGGGACTCCAACGGAGTGCTGCTGCTGGCTGACTTTCAATCGTCCCAAAAAGTCGGTCCTTACTGGTACACACAAGTGTCTCTTTCCAATCCGGCTGGAGAGGCTCACGCTCTGACGATTCTTTCTCGCCAAGAACCAATCGCTGCGGTCGGGGATCAGGTTTTTGTGGCGGGTATGCTTTTTGGTAGCAACGTTATGTGGGCCGGCGATTGTCGGCGGTTCGAAAAATAGCCAGAGACTGCGTCAACCGGCAACAAACGATTTTGCGCGTTTTTATGTGTGTGGGAATAACGAGAGGCAAGGGTCTGACTCGGGAGTTTTGTGATTGGAAACGGTCGTGCAGATTGCCGACGCTGTGGCCGCTGGTCAGGTTTCGGCATCCGCTGTACTGGCTGAGCATCTGGCCCGGTACCGCGACACAGCAGCCCAACTGAACGCTCTGGTGCAACCGCGTCACGCCATGGCGGTAGGGGAAGCATCTGCGGCCGACCAAGGGCACGCTGCCTTGGATCAGCAGTCGATTGGCAGGGCTCAAAGTTTGAGATTGCTTGCCGGCGTGCCGATCAGTGTCAAAGAATGCTTTGCTGTTCGTGGACTTTTGACGACGCTGGGCATCGCTCGGCGGCGGATTGCTTGTGATCAAGAAGAGGCGCGGCTGATTGGGCGCTTACGGGCAGCCGGAGCGATTGTGGTGGGTAAGGCAAATGTGCCGCAGGCGATGTTTCTACACGAGACAGTCAATCCTGTTTGGGGACGCACGCTCCATCCCCTAGCTGGTGATCGTGGGCCAGGAGGCTCCAGTGGCGGCGATGCGGCGCTGGTAGCTGCCGGAGTCGTGCCGCTGGCAGTGGGCACCGACTTAGCAGGCAGCATCCGTCAGCCAGCGCATGCCTGTGGCATTGCTGGGATCGTGCCGCGGTCACAAACGCTGGGGGATGGCGGCGCTTTCAACACGATGCCCCACCTTGAAGTCGTGCAACCTCGGGCTGGATTTCTGGCAAGGCACGTAGACGATTTAGGGCAAGCGCTTGCGGCGGTGGGTATCGATACCCAGATGTTTCACAAGGCTGGCAGGATTGGGGTCGACGGAAAGCCGTTGCGAATCGCCTTCTGGGATCAGACCGGCCCGCTGGAATCCTCTCCGGCGGTGCGTCGTGCAGTGGCAGAAGGAGTAGCCTGCCTGCGTGCTGCTGGGGCGACGGTGACTCGTGTAAGTGAAACGCTCGCGACCCGAGCAGCTTGGACGCACCTCGCTCTTCTGTCTGCTGACGGCGGCGCTGCTATTCTCAAATTATTTGCGGGAACGCAGCCGATCCCACCAGTTGCCAGGCTGTTGCGACTGGCGGGTTTGCCTCAGAGCGTGCGGCCTAGCATGGCAGCAATGGCAGGTTTTTTGGGCCGGCGCATTGAGGCCGAGTCGCTGCGGGCGACGGGGCCGCGGCAGGGCGACGCCTTAGAGCACGTGCTTCAGTCGCGACTCGAGATCGCTGCACAAATTGAAGCTCTGGCTCAAGAGTACGACGCGATTGTGTGCCCTGTTTCTGCTCTGCCAGCCTTGCGACACGGCACGGCAGCCACACTCATCGTTGCCGCGGCACCCTGTCTACTGGCGAATCTGCTCGATCTTCCTGCGGGCACGGTGCGCGTCACTCGCGTGCGTCCAGAGGAGGAAAATGGCCGAGCATTTTCCTGGGATCCTGTTAGCAGTGCGGCGAGAGCGACCGATCGGGGCAGTCGAGGCCTGCCTGTCGGCGTGCAGGTCATCGGTCTTGACCCTGAGCCTGGTCGAGGTGAAGGAATCGTGCTGAGTGTCATGCGCACGATCGAACGCAGTCGAGAGGAATGATTTCAGACGAGGAGTTTACCGTTCAATTGAGAGGCGAGTTGTAATCACTCGCGGCATCTGGTCGATCGCCAGCACCTCGCAGGCTGCACCGGCCTCGATCGCTGCCTTGGGCATGCTCCAGACAACACTCGTTGCCTCGTTTTGGGCGATGGTATGCCAGCCCCGCGAACGCAGTTTGAGCAGGCCGCGAGCGCCATCTTTACCCATTCCCGTCAATACAATGGCCATTCCAGTCTGAGGCCAGTGCTCTGCAACACTTTCAAAAAAAACATCAACGCTCGGACGAAAAAAGACGTCTTTAGGCTCTTCGCGGTATTCAAGAGAACGGGCTTTTGACATGACAAGATGATCGTTCGTACCAGCCAGCAGCACATCACCAGCCACCGGTTGCTGGCCGTGCTCGGCAACGCGCACGGCGCGATTGGTGCGATCGCTAAGCCACTTGGCCAATCCCTGTGAAAAAGCAACATCGACGTGCTGCACGATGACAACAGCAGCATTCCAGTCGTGCGGCAGCGGGAGGAGGAGATCAGAGACCGCCTTGGGACCTCCTGTTGAGGCCCCCACAACCATCAATCTGGGTGGCGCTGCGAATGCCGCAGCGCGGGATGGTTTTCGTGACTCGCTGGTGCTCCCAACCAGTTTGGCGATGATACCAATCTTTTCCACCAGCGATCCAGCCCCGCTGACTTCGCCTGTTGGGCCAAGGTTTGGCGTGTCTACCGCATCGAGTGCACCAAAGCCCATTGCATCATAGACAAGTGAGATGTTGCCACTGACGGTGGCCGTCACGACAAGAATGGCGCATGGTGCAACCGTCATGATTTGTCGAGTGGCCTGCACGCC
>QWQJ01000111.1 GCA_003670865.1 Planctomycetota bacterium
CATTCTCATCGATACGGCCGAAGTCTACAGGCGGCTCAACCGACCGCAGCGAGCACTGGCCACGCTGGCGATTCTGAGTGAAACCTACGGCCCCAATCAAACGCCGGGACATGTGCTGGCGCTCGAGGGCATGGCGCAAGAAGCGCTGGGTCGTCCGGTGGACGCCCTCGAAAGCTACCGCCATTCGATCGCCCAGGGAGAATCCTCGAGCGACATCGCTTCGCGGCTAGCGGCCCTTGAGCAGAGCAGTCAATCGCAGACGCCAACGAACATTGCGTCCGACGCACCAGCCCACGCCCCCCGACGCGAATAAATGGAGCCAGAGGTCCGGGCTCCGGGTGCACCGGGGAGCTTGAAGTTCCAGAACCGATTCACGCTCCGCCGCCTGCTGCAGGGTTTGATTGGGCAAACTCCGTTAATAAACCTCGTCATGGGTTCCGAACGTTTTCAAAAGGATCGCTTCGTTGCCTTCGTACTGAACGAATTCGAAGACAATCCGCAGGTCGTAGCCAACACTACAAGCCCATGAACCCGCCAGTTCGCCCTTCAGTTTGTGTGTCTTCAGGGCCGCGAGGATTGCATCTTCCGCCGAAGATTCTTATACCGTTTGGAAGATGGGGCCGGCTTCCGGATGCTTCTTCACAAGCCTGTGTGCCGCCCTCATGAAGGTCGGCGAGTGCAGAAGAAGTCGCCTCATTTCCAGATCTCTCGCATCAATTCGCCCGGGGTCGCCGGTGAACAACGGCCTTCCCCAAACTCCTGGCGAGCTTGCTGGACTTCGGCTATCAGCCGCTGGCGAGATGCTTGAGCCAACCGGCGGTGCAAGATAGCAATGAATTCCTCCTGCTCATCGTGAGACAGATGATCCACTGCTTCCAAAACCTCACCAAATGGTAACTCATTTGTCATGTCATAAGCGTAGTCCCCGATTTTCTATCGCGTGAGACTCTTATCTACAAGGCTGCCAATGGCGTTGACTGTCGAACAAGTTATGGAAACCCGGGCAATGGCCCGATCAACGGCAGCTCAAATCCAGTGCCCGGCGGTTATTTTTGTCTCTTTGAAGATGCCTACTACCAATCGTTTTGTGGGACCCAACAACGAATTGCTGTTGAATCCCTTGCATCGGGGTGACTCCGTCACGATTGGCCGTAATTTCGTAAAGACGAGCTATGGAGTGAATGGCGCTGTGAAGCGATTCGATACCGAGGGCAATGAAATTTTGGCCTTGGACTACAACAAACCGGAGGCTGATGTCGTTGGCCCCGATGCGATTGGTATTTTTTTCTGGGACGCCGACGCAGCACCCCGACACCTCGGCGGCACGCTGAATGTGGTCTTTTTCGACGGCCATATTGAAACCCAGACAGCGGATGAAATCAATCCTTGTGTCCCATGGCTTCACAATCTGTACTGGTCACCGGAGACGATGCCGATCATTCCAGTGCCGTTTTAAACACGCCGAGATTGGCTCGTTTATTCGCCGGTTGTCGTGCGGCCAGTGAGGAGGTCAAAGGCCCCAATCGCTGGCACGAGCATGGCCAGTGTGGCAAACCCGTAGGCCGCCGTCACCACAAGCAGCACCTGCAATGAATTGCCCTGTAGGAATCCTGTGATCGCCACAAATGTCAGGGCCGGCAAAAGGGCCGCTGCCCAGCCGATCGCGGATGAGGGATTGCGCGCTGAAAGCGCGGCGTAGAGACCGATGGCCCCGCCGACAATGATGGCCAGAAAAGGGGCCAACTGGAGTTCAAAACTGCCCCCAAAGGCCACCATGATCCGCATCGCCGTCGCCACACCCACAAAGAGAAATGCCACCGTGCTCAGAGCCACGGCAATCGCCCGCCGCGAGGCCGCATACGACAGTCCCACATGCAGGCCCAGCGTGGCCGCAAAAAAGAGCAGGATCACGACGCCAGCCGCCAAATAAAATCCGTTTTCAAGCGAAGCGATCCCAGCCCACACTAGCGCCACGCACAGCAGCACCGGCAGCAGCACGATCTCTCGAGACACAACTAAAACTCCAATCAGCTTGCCCCAGATAAACTCTGCCGGCTCAAGGTCAGTCACGAGCAAAACATCGAACGAGCCACGATCCCGCTCGGTCGTGATACTCGTGACTGCAAGCGCCGCCACTGCTAATAAGGAGGCCAGCACCATCGGTACAACGGCCACGGCCACCGCCATTCTGTCGGGCCGCGAGGCCTGGGCTTCGGTAACGATTCCGGCTACCGCCGCCGCAAAGAGCACTAGCCAAGCGATCCGCACTAGCACAATCGTGCGGCCGTACGCTCGCGTACAAATTTCACGCCACAGCACGGGGTTATTCCAGACCTGTCTTGAGGGTCGTTGCAGCGATCGCCTGCTCCATGCTGCCAGCCAGCCAGTCGCATTTTCCCGCCGCGACTCACAGGCTCTGTTCCAGCGACGCACCTGGGCGACAGCGATAGCGTTACTGATCAGGACGATGGCCGTACAGATGCCAAAAAAGGCCGGCAGTGACTGACTCTGAAAGGGTTCGATCGCAGCAAACACGGCCCGCGCCGGCGAAGCCAATCCGGCGCTAGCCCCGTACCACCCCATGGCAACTTCGCCAGCGGCCATCCAAGCCACAAGCACAAATGTCGTAAAGGCCAGTGATTGAAATGTCGTTTCCTTCCAGAAGGCAACGGCTGTCGCGATGCTGGCTGCCGCCAGCGACGCTGCCATCGTGACTGCAAAAAGCCGGGCCAACTGCCCCCCCGTCACGCCTCCAAAAAGTGCCGCGATTGCAAAGATCGGCAGCGCCGAAAAGAGCAGCAGACTGACTCTGACAAGACTCGCCGCCAGCTTGCCGATCACCAACTCAAAGTCGCTCAAACGGCTGATGAGCAGCAGTTCCAGCGTGCGGCGATCTTTTTCACTGCTGACGGCGACGGCGCTTGTCAGGGCAGCTGCCAGCATGGCCAGTGCCAGTTGCAGGGGGGCCAAAATCCTCATCAGCGTAGCCCCAAAGCGAGCGGTATCCCCGGCAGTGGTAATCGACTGCGAGCCGGTCACCACCAGCCAACAGGTGGCGATGATCGCCAGCAGCAAGCCACAGTAAATGGCCCTCGCTAGAAAAAGACCCTGCGATCGTGGTGCAAACGCGATCTCGCGTTCAAAAACAGCGCCTAAAAACATCGCTCTTTCGCCTATTTTATCGAGCCAGTGGAAATTGTTTCAGCCACTGGATAGAGTATCAAAACTCGGGTGATGCTGAGTGCTTGGGCTTTGGCTGGGGACGACTCCGCCAGAAAGCCTGAGTGAGTTTTTAATGGCAATCGCTGCGAATTTGCCCAAACCTCTCGATACCTATTCTAAAAGGATCTACCAGATGTCTTTGCGATCTACGACCAGCCTCTGTTTTCGAATGCTGTGCTTTGGTTTTATTGTATCTGCCGCTGCCCTTAGTAGCACCGCAGTGTATGCACAGGTCACTGCTCAAACGCTTATCGGCAAGGCCGTCTCCGATGATGCTGCGGATAAAGAAGTCACTGGTGCGATCAATCGCTTTCGTGATCGTGACATTGACGGCTGCCGGGCGATCCTCGAGCGCATCAAATCGAATAACGTCAAGATGCCGCCGCCGGGCGTGATGATGGCGATGCTCTGGTTGAGTGCCAATCAACTCCCGCAGGCTCGTAGCGAATTGGAAGACTCGGTCATTAAGTTTCCCAAAGACCCCGAGCCCTACCTGATGATGGGCGATCTCGCTTTTCAAGATCGCCGCGTGACCGATGCCGATGTGCTGTTTGCCAAGGCCAGCCTGCTGGCAACTGAATACGCTGAAAATGCTAAACGAAAGCGCGACTTCGACATTCGCTGCCATGCCGGCAGTGCGGCTGTCGCCGAAGCCAGAAAGCAGTGGGACATTGCCCAGAAGCACCTCACCGAATGGCTGACTCTCGATCCTGATAATGCCAGCGCTCACCAGCGAATGGGCATTGTGCTCTTTCAACTGGCCGATCCGAAAAAAGCACTCGAACAGTTTCGTGAGGCAAAAAAACTTGACGAGAAGGCCGTTCAGCCTGAATTGGCTATGGCCCGTCTCTATGACGATGCCAAGAAGCGGGATGTGGCTAAAAAGCTGATCGAAGAGGCGATCAAAATGGCTCCCCAAGATTCAGCTGTACTGCTCGCTGCATCGCAGTGGTATTTGGGCCAGAATGATCTCGAAGCCGCCAAGACGAATGCCGAAGCGGCCCTCAAACTCGATGCCAAGGGCCTCGAAGCCAAGATTGTGCGTGGAGCGGTGGCCCGCGTGGCCCGCGACTACAAAACAGCCGAAAGCTTTTTCAATCAGGCACATGTCCAGTCGCCAGGAAACTTCCCGGCCTCCAACTCGTTGGCGCTTGTATTAATTGAGTCAGAAGATAAAGAGGATCGGCAACGAGCGCTTGAAATGGGTGAGGCCAATGCGGCAATGCACCGCGAGAATTCTCCTCAGCAGGTCAACGCTCTGACAACGCTGGCGTGGGTTTACTACAAGCTCGGTCGGCGTGAGGATGCGGAAAAGATTCTTTCGCAGATCACGCAGAACAACGCGTTGACCACTGACGGAGCTTATTATGTTGCCAAACTCCTCTCCGATCGCGGCGAGAAGGATCGCGCCAAGAAGATTCTTGAAGAGGTCTTGGCTAACGAGCCGATGTTTGCCACACGGCCCGATGCAACTGACCTCCTGAGCAAGCTGAAAAAAGAGAAGGAGTGATTAGAATCGATCGTTTTTCTGGCGGGCTATGAGTAAGGCGGCTGGTACTTTCCTTACTCTGGATCGCTTTAAAACACTCTCTCTAGAATCGTTTAATCTATTCGCGGGTGCCCGCTGGGAGCCAAAAAAGCACCAGTAGGGCACCCGCTTTTTTTGTGAGGGCGGTCTCTTCGGTTAACGCTAGCTTCTTTTCAGACGCCCTCTTGGGGCTCTGGCCGAGAAATTCGCTGGCTCAAACTTGAGATTTGAGTGCGAAACTGTTTCTCTCGTAAGATTCGCACCTTGGGATCAGCTTCGAGGCTCCGTGATTCATCGGCGAACTCCTGCGGCGTCATGCGGATGCGTTGCTCAAACCGCCGCCGCGAAAGTGACCACTGACAGATCGCCACAATTGCCGCCACAGCGGTAAGTTGCAGCAGTGACTGCTGGGCCATTAGAAAAAAAGCTGCCGGATTGTCGGCCTCTCCAGAGCCTGCACAGAGGGACACAAGCGGCTTTGCAACAAGCGCGGCCGCCACGACCAGAATCCCAAGGCTCACTGCATTGCCCAGAAGCATCCGTCCAGTCGAAATCGAGATCATTCGTTTGAGTCCAGCAAAGGGATCGATGCGCTGAAACTCTGGCAATGCTCGAGACAGTCGCCACGACGAGCCGTCAAGCATAAACCGAACGAGTAGGCCTACCGCGGCACTCACTAAAACGAGGCCCATCGTCGGCAAAAGCAGAGCGGCCGGCACAAGCTCACTCAAATCGCTGCTTGACCCCGGGGGTTGAAGAATGGCCTCGCGTAGCGACTGCCGCAGCATACAGGCGGCCGCCGGCACAGTCATTATCGCCCAACCGGGCAATAGCAGGAGCACCACCACCACCATTGCCACCCAGGCCAAGAGTGCCGACATCGGCATCGCACCTTGCTGCCGGGCCGCTTCGCGGCGGCGTGACGTGGCTGGGATTGTGCGGTCGGAGGCCTCGGACATGATCGCTACCTCGGTGTAAAGCAGGCTTCGATCGGTCCTTCCACTAGCGTGCCAAAGCCACCGGCCCAAGCGTCAACGCCAACATAGATAGCCCCCAACAACACCACTGCCGCAGCCGCCTGCAGCAATCCGTGGCCGGGCATAAAGGCAATCGTGCGCATGCAGATGGCACTCGCCAGATGGAAGGCCATAACAGCCATCAGCGACGGCATGGCCAGCGTGACAGCCAGCGACAAGCAGAGGCCGGGAATCTCGACGGCCCAAAACTGAAACAGATCTGGTAGCCGATTGGGATTGAGAGCGAGTTGGCCGATCGGCACAGAGTGGACGCTATCAATCAGCCCAGCCACAACGCCTAGCTGCCCACCTGCAGCCAGAAACGCACTCAATCCAATCCACCACGCGAGCCTGGCGATGCCGGCGGTCTGGGCATCGCTGTGGGGATCAAAGTCATCAGCCCAGGAGAGACCAGAAACACTCCCCAGAATGCCCCCGGCCCAGGCAGAAGCGCTGAGCACAATCGCTACTGACGTGCCGATTGCAAAGCCAACCAGTAACTCTCCTCCCAAAAACAGCGGC